>JAFXJJ010000099.1 GCA_017532345.1 Erysipelotrichales bacterium | reverse complement strand
TGGGCTATTTCTAAAGCTGATCATGAAGAAGATATCGCTCTTATTAAGGAATTAGGTGCTAATACTATTCGTTTAGCTCACTATCAACATGATCAATATTTCTATGATTTATGTGATAAGGCTGGTTTTGCTTTATGGGCTGAAATTCCATTTATTTCTAAATTTATTCCTTCAAAAGAAGCTTATGAAAATACAATGAGTCAAATGAAGGAATTAGTAGCTCAAAACTACAACCACCCATCTATTTTCTTCTGGGGTATCTCTAATGAAATCTTAATTGGTGCTGATAATGAACCATTACGTAAGAACTTACGTGATTTAAATGCATTAGCTAAGACAATGGATCCAAGCCGTCTTACAACTATTGCTGAAGTATCTGGAACACCAATGGATTCAGAACACGTTTATATTACTGATATTGTAAGCTATAACCATTACTTTGGATGGTATGGCGGTGATGTATCGCAAAATGGACCATGGTTAGATAAATTCCATGAAGTAAACCCTGATATTGCTTTAGGTGTATCTGAATATGGTGCTGAAAATATTACTAAATGGCATTCAGCTAAACCTATGAACCATGACTATACAGAAGAATATGCTTCATATTATCATCATGAAATGTTGAAGACATTCGCAACACGTCCATATCTATGGTCTACACATGTATGGAACTGCTTCGACTTCGCTGCTGATGCACGTGATGAAGGTGGCGTGATTGGACGTAACAATAAAGGTCTTATCACTTATGACCGTAAGCTTAAGAAGGATGCATTCTTCATTTATAAAGCATACTGGACAACTGAACCAATGGTACACGTAGCAGGACGTCGTTTTGCTGATCGTGCACCAGAAGAAAGAAATGTTACTGTATATACTAACTGTCCAAAGGTTACATTATTTGTAAATGGTAATGAAGTAGAAACTAAGGAAGCAGTAGATCATGCAGTAGTATTTGAAAATGTTCCATTAAATGATGGTGCAAATGAAGTAACAGCTAAGACTTGCTGTGGTGCAGTAGATACTATCACATTGAATGGTGTTGCTGAACATAATGCTGAATATACTCTTCCAGATCTAGCAGCTGCAATGGCAGTAGGTAACTGGTTCGATAGTGTTGCCGATAATGATGAAAGTGAAGAAATCGAAGTTATTGAAGGTTACTATTCAGTAGAAGATACATTCAAAGTTATTATCGCAAATGAAGAATGTGTTAAGTGCTTAAAAGGATTCTTCATGTCTAAAGGTAACTTAACATTAGCTTCAATGCTAGGTGCTATCGCTGGTATGATGGGTGATGCGAAGTTATCTAATCTTTCAGGTATGTCATTAATGGGTGATGTTACTAAGAAAGATATCGCGAAATTAAACCGTCAATTAATTAAGATTAAGAAATAATATACTATAGTAAAAGGGTGAAGTCAGAAATGAAATGATTTCACCCTTTTATATCGATAATATGAATAGTTTATTCTATTTAATTCTTGTTTTTAGCTTATTTATTCTCGTATCTAAACCACTACATAAAACATCAATTCTTTGATTGTCAATTTGCAGTATATCTTGATACTGTAATAGCATTTGCTTCCATTGAGGTATAACATCGTACAATGCATTAAAATCAATAAATATATTAGAGTCTGTTAATACAATATCTAGTGTTTTCTCAAAATTCATTTCTTTGTTATTAAAGAATGTACCAGTAGCAGATGTGAAGTTCATCTCAAACGTTTCATTTTGTGAGTACATAGATTGACCACTATCAAAAATAGGGGCTATATCGAGCCACTTTAGTGTATTGGCATCTCTAATTACTCCAAAATTCCCTAAATGGCGATCTTTATTAACTATTAAGTAGTCAAGAATAAACATTTTCGCAAGCTTATCTTTTACGTCACTAATTCCATGTCTTTCTAGTATGTCAACATAGGCTTTATATAAATCTATTGCAGGTGTGTTATTGGTATCAATATTATGATAAGAAAGAATAGAGTACGCTGATAACAATTCAGTATCTTTAGTAATAAAACAAGGACATTTTGAAACTACGTTATGATTTATCATTTCAACTGAATATTCAACATAATTATTGTTTAATGCTTTATTTATTAGACTAGATAATAATTCTGATATAGGTTCATAGCCTTTTTGCTTGTAAGAGCCTTTAAGTAAATATCGATTATTATCATCACCAACTATCCAAGCCTTTTTCAACATGCCATCAGAAGTGTTATTGGGAGAATAAAAATCTATATGTTCAGAATCTAGTAATTTGTTATCAAAACTGGCTTTTATATAGTCTGCACTATTAAAGTTATGATCAAAGAAATTAATATCATTATAATCCATATTCATAGAGATAGGATTCATCCAGTAGTGATCAGATAGTGATAAGCCAAATGATTTATTTAGTAACATATCTTTATTAGTAATGCCTAAGTTTTCTAAAAAATCATCTATTCCATCTCTCCATGATGGAATACCTCTGCCTCTAAACCATTCTGTCATGGCTGGTGCAGTTAAGCTATTATTTTCAAAGCACTCTAAAGGTGCATACTCTACATTATATGTTTCTAAAATATCAAGAACTACAAGCTTGTTGTTATCAAATATAATTTTACACACTCTAACATTCTTATTCATCAGATAGTACTCTGTTGTGCCTGAAGTATATGGATTTGTAAGGAAGTATTGTGAGTCTGGGAAACGATTATAATGCTTGCCATAATGCTCAATTTCCCACGTCAACATAAAGTCTTCTGTAGCTTTAAAATTAACTGTATAATTTAGATATTTTTGGTTATATCCTTTTTCCTTTTGTTTATATAGTCTTTCAGCTGCTTTTTGAATTCTTGTTTGATTTAATTTTATATAGTTTAATTTCTTTTGGTTTATTGATGCTGAATGAATATCCAAAGCAGCTAAATCTAGTTGTTGTAATTCATTATATGGAACAGCAAACATATTAGATAATAAACATTTACCAATAGCTTTATTTGATTTATTATCAATCATACGAATAATTGCTGGTGTAGAGTTTAAGATAGTTCCATCTGTAGCACAATCAGTAGGAGATATAGAATCTATAGGGAGAAAATAAATTAGGCTATTTAAACGTAATACAATGCCTATAGAATTATTTGAATTGATGATATGCTTATCAATCTTACATACCTGTTTAAGATATTCACTAGTAACTTTAAATAGTTTCATGTTATCCCTCCTATATACAAAAAGTGAAGATACCCAAAAGGACCATCTCCACTTTTTAAATAATTCAACTTTCTCCAACTTAGGCTATGGTTCTCCGATTTAGTGGTTCCAACTCAGGCTATGGTTCTCCGATTTAGATGAAGATATCTCTTCACTAATAATATACCATACTTCAATGAATTAATCCACCTAATTTTTAGGATTATCTATTAATAAATCTATTAATCAAGAAAGGATTAATATACAGACAAGGTGTCGGTAAAACTAGTTGTTATTATCTCGAAGAATTTGTTGTAAATACTGATAAGACCGCCGAATAAACGACGGAATGAAATATTATCAAACATCTAAATTTTAATCATAATTAAAATATATAAAAATGCTGAAAGTTAGTAAAAAAAATAACCTCCAGCATTTTTTGATTTCTCATAGAATTGAATAGTATAAATAACTATAAAGGAAATGTTTTCTTTATATTTTTCGCAGAACTATTTATTCTACGAAAAATGGTAATTATTGACATTTCAAATAATACTGATTAATTCAACACTTTTTAATATTTCCTTAAATTTTCGTGAAATTATTCTATGTTTCAACATACAACATCAAATATCGTGTATTTAGTATTTTAAAAGAAACACCATAATATGTTATAAATGGTAAAAAAGCATGAAATAATCATGCTTTTTGTACTATTTATATAATTACTATATAGTTTAAATAATATCACAAAAGGTTTCTTTTTGGTAATATGTATGGTATAATTTATTTCGTAGAATAAATAGTTCTGCGAAATTTACAGGTAAGTAGGTAATGCTATGAACTGGTATGCAGTATATGCTAAGTCAGAAATGCTTGATGAAGCAGTAGCTGTTTTGAAGCATCACAATATTCATACAGTAGTTGCTAAGTGTGAAAAGTGGTTCTCTAATTCTCATATCAGAGAGTATGTAACTTCCTTATTAGTACCTAATTGTGCTTTCATTGAGACTAATTTAGATATGAAAGAACTACTGGCTATATGTAATGATAGTGAAGTATTTGATAGCTGTACACTACTATCAGATAGTGAAGCACTAATTATCCAAACAATGTTTCATGATAGTAATGTTATTGGACGTTCTATTGGTGCTATTGAGAATTCTGTACTTAAGGTTAGTGAAGGTCCACTAATGGGGATGGAATCTAAGATTACTAAGATTGATCGTCATAAGAGAGTGGCATATATCGATATGAAGCTACTTGGTAGAGATATGAGATTACCATTAGAGGTAGTGTCTAAGTCATGAATTGGTATGTATTATATGTCATTACATTAAAGACAGATAAATTAGTTAAGTTCTTACATAAGAAGAATATCAATGCTTTTGTACCTATGATGGAATATTATCGTAGGGATAAGAAGAGCTGGGATATTAAGCCAATGTTTAATGGTTATATCTTTATTAAGTCTAATTTAGATCAATTAGAGTTTGATAGAGTTATTCAAGATATGGAAGAATTAAGAGATGGTGTTATTAGACAGCTTAAATATAAAGATACTTCAGCATTAAGTGATGAAGAGATTGATATGTTTAATAAGCTATTAGATGAAGAATATGTATTACGGTTATCTTATGCATATTTAGAGGATAATAAGGCTATCGTTTATAAAGGACCTTTAAAGTACTATCAAGATAGTATTGTGAAGGTAGATAAGCATGACAGAGTGGCTTATTTAGATATATCGTTCATGGAACGATATATTAAAGCAAGCCTAATGATAACAGGCAAGATTTAGTATATAGAGCTGGTTTACCGCCTATATAGTTAAATTGGAATATAGTTTAATCTTACTGGGGTAAGGGGAAACTATATTCTTTTTTTAGTTTAGAGAGGGGTGTTGGTTTGCGAAAGTTAAAGGTAGATTATAAGTATATAGAGTATATTACAGTAGCATTATTAAGTATGGTATTTCTTACCATACCAATCATGCACTATATATGCTTAAGAAATGGGTGGCCTAATGATTATCTAGCGTATTCAATATATGGATTAGCTATTATAGATATTGTATTTATGGCTATAGTATTACTATTATTCTCTAATATTAAGTTTAAATGGGGAATATATGAATGGATATTTACAGTATTAATTATATTAGAGATATTTTCAGTAATTAATTCTGTAGATGTATATACATCTATATGGGGAACAGCAGGAAGAAATGAAGGTATATTAATGTTACTAAGTTACTATACATTCTTCTATCTAGCGAGATTCCTAAAGAGTGATAAGAGTAAGTATTTACTAGTTAATATATTCCTAGGCATAGGGGTAGTGCATTGCATTTATGGGTTGTGTCAGTATTTTAAATTATTTGAAAATATAGTATTCTCTGTATCGTATGGAGGTTCAGGGATTAAAGACGTAACAGGTAATCCTAATTTCATGGGAACATTGGTTGTGATGCTTGGGGGACTATCTGCTGGACTATTCTATTATAGTGATAAACTATGGAAGAAATTAATTTATTTAGTGTTATTAGGGTTATTTTTAGTAACTATGTTATTAACTAAAACTATGTCAGGTTACTTTGGAGTAGCAATGATGGTATTGGTGTTCTTTGGTTATTTGACTATTACGAGGAAAAAGCATATTCAATTTACAGCTAAGTATTTTAGTTCGTTTAATATTTTGTTAGTGACAGTAATTGTAGGTATCATAGGATTATTCAGTATTAATAAATTAATGAAGGGCTATATTTTCCAAGAGCTAACTAATATTTATAATGAATTGTCACATATAATTACTACAGGTGAAATTGAGGAATCATTTGGTACATATCGTTTTGGTATTTGGAAGAATACATTACAATTAGTTCCACACTATTTACTTAGTGGTGTAGGTGTGGACGCACTCGCAATGCCTTTTTATTATAATTTTGGTTTAATAAATGACACGATAATTGATAAGACTCATAATGAATGCCTACAAATTTTAATAACAATGGGATTGCCAGCATTAGTAACTTATCTTACATATTATTTCTTTGTAGGTAAAGATGTATTAGTAAGACTAGTAGAAATAGTAAATCAAGATAGAAAGTGGAATGGAGAACCATTATATGTAGGGCTAGGTTTAGTACTAATTGGTTATCTATGTCAAGCATTCTTTAATATTAGTGTAATAGATGTAGCACCATTTTTTTGGGTGCTATTAGGATTAATGAGTGAATCAATGATAGAAGTACAAAAGAGAATAGAAATGGTGAATAACCAAAAGAAGTATATACGTTTACCTAATGGACAAGTAATTGAAGTTATGGGAACAGTGAAGAAGAATTATTAGTTAAGAGAGAAGAGATAAAGATGTTTAATAGGCTAAGTAAATATCGTTCTTATTTATTAATGCTTATCGATAGCATATGTATCGTTAGTGGATATTGTTTAGCATTATTTTTAAGATTTGATTTGCATATTTTTGAAACAGTTGAATCTGAATATTGGACAATACTATGGAAAAGTATGTGGTTAATTGTATTAATTAACTGCATCTTTTTATTTATATTTAAAGTTCATAAATCTTTGTGGCGATATTTCAGTATCAATGAAATATTTAGAGTTTGCGCATCTATAGTACTTGCAAATGGAATGTGGTTTTTAGTTATTAGTACTAGAATAATTCCTAATTGGCCACGTTCTATTCCAGTGATTGCAGTATTTGTAATCATTATGGAGATGCTTGCAGTACGATCATTATATCGTTTATATAGAAGACAAGTTAAAGTTACAAAAAATCTAGATAAGATATTAATTTGTGGTGCAGGTGACGCAGGAGTAGTCCTTGCTAGAGAAATTATTGAAACCGAACGATATGATTTAACTGTTGCTGGTTTTATTGATATATCTCAAAGTAAGCAAGGCAAGTTCATCATGGGCTTGCCAGTTCTTGGTACTGATGATGATATTAAAAGAATTGTTGCTGAGAAAGGCATATCTGCAGTATATATCGCAATTCCTTCAGCAACAAAGAAACAATTACGACATATTGTATCAATTATCAAAGGTGCAGGAGTTACTGCTAAGATAATGAATTATCAAGAGCAATCACTTGATAAAAAAGTACAATTACGTGATGTATCTATTGAAGACTTACTTGGTAGAGGTGAGATTCATTTAGATGATTCTCAGATTGGAGGTTATCTAACTAATAAAGTAGTTATGGTAACTGGTGCTGGTGGATCTATTGGCAGTGAATTATGTAGACAATTAGTAAAGTTTCATCCTAGTAAATTAGTTATGTTAGATATATATGAAAATAATTTGTATGGAGTGCAACAGGAATTTAATATTTTAAAACGTAAAGGTGAAATTAAAGAAGAAACTGAATTAGTTTATTTAATTGGTTCAATTAGAGACAAGAAACGTTTAGATGAAATTATGGAAGAATATAATCCATCAGTTGTATATCATGCAGCTGCACATAAGCATGTACCACTAATGGAAGATTCTCCTAGAGAAGCTATTAAGAACAATGTATTTGGTACATTGAACTTAGTTAAGAGTTGTATTGAGCATAAAGTAGAACGATATATACAAATTAGTACAGATAAGGCAGTTAATCCTACAAATGTAATGGGAGCAACGAAACGTATGTGTGAACTAATTGTTCAGGCATATGGTAATAATGGTGTAACTAAAATGAGTGCTGTTCGATTTGGCAATGTACTTGGAAGTAATGGATCAGTAATACCGTTATTTAGAGAACAGATAAAGAATGGCGGACCAGTTACTGTAACGCACAAAGACATCATCAGGTATTTCATGACTATACCTGAAGCTGCGCAGCTTGTATTACAAGCTGGTGCATATGCAGATGATGGTCAAATCTATGTTTTAGATATGGGAGAGCCAGTTAAGATATTGAAATTAGCAGAAGATATGATTTCATTATCCGGACTAAAACCATATGAAGATATAAAGATTGAGTTTACTGGATTAAGACCAGGTGAAAAGATGTATGAAGAACTTAATTTAGATGAAAGTTTATTTACTAGAACAGAAAATAAGTTAATCTTTAAAGAAAGACCTGGGACGATTACGGTAGATGAATTGAATAGTAAATTGAATAACTTAGGGAGTATTATTATACAAGGTAATAATATTGAAATCAAAGATGTTAATGAATGAAATACAACAAAATGAAATGAGTCATGCTTAAAGCTCCATGGCTTGTTTTAGTATGAAAGAAGGAAATATATGAATACTTTAATTGAAAAGAGAAATATACCTTTTTCTCCTCCAGATATTTCAAATGATGAAATAGAAGAAGTTATTAGTGCTTTGAAATCAGGCTGGATTACAACAGGACCCAAAACTAAGCAATTAGAATGTGAAGTTGCTAAGTATTGTGGAGTAAATAAGGCGGTTTGCTTAAATTCGCAAACAGCTTGTGCAGAAATGGCATTACGTTTATTGGGGATTGGTGAAGGTGATGAAGTTATAACATCGGCTTATACTTATACTGCATCAGCATCAATTGTTTGCCACGTGGGGGCAAAATTGGTGCTAATAGATACACAAAAAGATTGTTTAGAGATGGATTATGAACAATTAGAAAAAGCAATTACAGAAAATACGAAAGCAATCATTCCAATTGATTTAGCTGGAATACCTTGCGATTATGATAAATTATTTGAAATAGTAGAACGAAAAAGAAATTTATTTAAACCTAAGAATAAAATTCAGAAAGCTATTGGGAGAATTGCAATTTGTGCTGATACTGCACATTCTTTTGGTGCTGTATGGCATGGTATAAAAACAGGAAGTATTGCAGACTTTTCATCATTCTCATTTCATGCTGTGAAAAATCTTACAACAGCTGAAGGTGGAGCATTAACTTGGAAATCAGTTGATGGTATTAATGATGAAGATATATATAAACAAATTCAATTATTTTCATTGCATGGGCAATCGAAAGATGCATTAGCAAAAACTCAGCTAGGTGCATGGGAATATGATGTTCTTGGTCCTTGGTATAAATGCAATATGACCGATGTTGCTGCAGGAATCGGATTAGGGCAAATGAAGCGTTATAAAGATTTACTATTGAGACGTAAAGAAATAATTACTAGATATGATAATGCATTTAAGCCATTAGGAATTAAAGTATTAGATCATTATACTAAAGCGTATGAATCATGTGGTCATTTATATATTACTAGAATACCGAACATTACATTAGAACAACGTCATGAAATCATTGTAAAGATGGCTGAAGAAGGTGTTGTATGTAATGTGCATTATAAACCATTGCCAATGATGACTGCATATAAGAATTTAGGTTTTAATATTAATGATTATCCTAATGCATATAGACAATTTGAAAATGAAATTACATTACCTTTACATACTTGTCTGAGTGACGAAAATGTAGAGTATGTAATTGAAAAGTTTACTAAGATTGTGAGTGAATATATTCATGTTTAAAAAATGGGAAGAATTACCTGAATTTATGCGTTGCGATGAAGTAAAGAAATATTATAATTCTTTGAACAAAAAGAAATTTCAACTTTTATTAAAACGTATTTTTGATGTTGTTGTTTCTTTTATTATGATTATTGTTGTTTCACCAATATTATTAATTGTTGGTGTGTGGATTAAACTAGATTCAGAAGGTCCAGTATTCTATCGCCAAGAACGAGTAACTCAATATGGTAGAACTTTTAGAATATTTAAATTTAGAACGATGGTAGCTAATGCGGATAAGATTGGAGCTTTAGTTACGTCAAGAGAAGATTCTAGAATTACTAAAGTCGGAAGCTTAATTAGAAAATGTAGGTTAGATGAAGTTCCTCAATTATTTAATATTTTGAGTGGCGATATGACATTTGTAGGAACAAGGCCAGAAGTAAAAAAATATGTAGATGCATATACTAATGAAATGTATGCGACGTTGTTATTACCTGCTGGCGTGACTTCAGAAGCTAGTATTAAGTTTAAAGACGAAGATGAGATTATTAGTAAATATACAGAAGAAGGTAGAACATTGGATGATGTGTATTTAAAAGAAGTTTTACCTATCAAGATGGACTATAACTTATCTGATATTTTGAAGTTCAATTTTAAACATGATATGTTTACATTAATTATGACTCTGAAAGCAATTATATTGAGGTGATAAAATGAATGAAAAGTTTAGCGTTTTAATGTCTCTATATATTAAAGAAAAGCCGAGTAATCTTATTGAGTGCTTTGAAAGTCTACTAAATCAGACTTGTTTAGCAGATGAATGGGTTATCGTAGAAGATGGACCATTAACAAAAGAACTTTATCATATATTAGATTTATATGATAATAAATTTCCGGGATTAATAAAGAGAGTGCGTTTAGAAATTAATAGAGGGTTGGGATTAGCGTTAAGAGAAGGGATTATTCATTGCCAAAATGAGATAATTGCAAGAATGGATACAGATGATATAGCTAGAGTAGATAGATTTGAAAAACAACTTGCAATGTTCGAAAAAT
>JAFXJJ010000098.1 GCA_017532345.1 Erysipelotrichales bacterium | reverse complement strand
CTATAATGATGCACGTAACTGGCGTGAAATTGTATTCGTTAACGCAAACAATGCTTCAACTGCATATGCATATCGTAAGCAAGTAACTAACGTTTACAATCCTTGGTTAAACAGCAATATGACTGCTACAGTAAATGGTAAGTATAAATTAAATTATGCTAACTATACAGTAACAGTTAATCCATCAAGCATGAATAAATATGCTGGTAACGTTCCTGGTCAAAAGATGGTTGCTGGTAACTACTATGTTTATATGCGTATTTCAAATGGTAAGACATCATACTTATTCCCATTAATGGATAAGACATTAAATGATGGTACTAACATGGAAAATACAGGTACATTACCAAATGGATTTACAGTATATGATCAAACTTCTAGAGCATTAATGTATACAGTTAAATAGAATTCTAAGGACGTGAGTAATCATGTCCTTTTTTAATTAGTAATTAATAGAATTTTATGGTATAATAAAATGCCGAGGAGGAATTCCTATGGAAGCTTTAAATTATTTTGATAAAACTAAAGCCCTACGATTTATAATGGAAGAAGCAAAACGTCAATGTATTCCAACGACAAGGCTTTGTGATGGCATAATTGATCCGTCAAATTTTACTAAAATGGTTAAAGGTAAAGCTAATCGTGAAATTAAATTTGAGGTATTAGTTCAAATAGCTCATCGATTAAAGATAACTGATGCTACGTTAATGTCTAATTCTTTAATAGGTGATATGAGTTTATTAAATGAAATCTCAGCTTTACGATTACAATATGAGAAGAGAAACTTTAAAGAGCTAGAGCGACAGCTATTAGAATATACTCGAAAGTATAATTATGAGAAAAGCAAATTACTTACTCAGAATGAATTATGGTTAAGTGGTGTTGTTGAAGCTATGAATTATCATAACTATAATGAGGCATTAGCTATCTTTACTAAAGCTTTAGAGCTATCTAATGAGCAGTTTACCTTCCCATTAGAAAACTTCTATTTAAATGAAATTGAGGTGGAGATATATAATAGCTATTTGTTTGTAACAGGCTATTATGAAAATGAATGTGAACTAGCATTAATTGAATATGAAAGATTACGAGAATATTTAGATCATAGAGTATTAAAGCCTTATGTGAAGGCTAGGGTGTATTATAATTATGGATTATTATTAACAGGTGCTAGGAATTATGAAAAGGCCAATGAAATCGTTAATAATGGTATAAGATATTGTATTACGAATAATGAATTCACATTATTACCATACTATTATTACTTGTCGTTTATTATATATCGTAATATTGATGATTTAGTTAAGGCTAAGGAAGCTTATCAGAAAGCATTGCTGTTAATGGAAATCTATGAAGTTCCTACTAGTACTATTATGAAAGTAAGAGAAGCTAGTGAACAATTAGATATTGGTTTTTGGATGATGAATAATGTATAAAGGAGATTAGAATATGGAAAAAGCGTTAGAAACATATAAAAAGTATCAGAAGAAACTACAAGCATATTATTATATGATGATGATTGTAGGATTTGATAGTTCTACTATTGCACCAGAAGGTTGCTTTGCGAAACGTGGAGAACATATGGCGATTGTTAGTGAAGATTTATATAAATTAGAAACTAGTGAAGAGTATAGTAATGCGATTGATATATTATATAAGAATATTGATCAATTAGATGAAGTACTGCAACATGAAATCAAACGTATTAAAAGAGGAATTGAAAAACAAAAGAAGATTCCAATGGATGAATATTTAAAATTTACTGAATTAACTGCAGTAAGTGAGCAATTATGGGCTAAAGCTAAGAATAATAATGATTTTGAGAGCTTTAGACCTACTATGGAAAAGATTGTTGAATACTGGAGAAAGTATTTAGAATGGCAAGAAAGTGATGAATATAAAGGATTTGATATTCTTTTAGAAGAACATGAAAAGGACTATACATCTAAGGAATATGATGAATTCTTTAATTGTTTAAAAGAAAAGCTTGTGCCTTTCGTTAAGAAGGTAGTTGCTTTGCCTTGTCCTGCCAAGATTGATTACTCGAAATATACTATCTCTATTCAACAACAAAAGGCAGTATGTAAAGCAATCGAAGATATTATGTGTTATGACCATGTACATGGAATTTCAGCTGAAACAGAGCATCCATTTACATCTGGTTTTGGTACATATGATGTACGTTACACTAATCACTTCTATGAAGATAATTTTGTGAGTTCAATCTATTCTGCTGTTCATGAATTAGGACATGCTACATATGAATTACAATGTAATCCAGAACTAGATGATACATTTAGTGGTGGTGGATGTTCAATGGCAATGCATGAATCGCAATCACGTTTCTACGAAAATATGATTGGTAGATCAAGAGAGTTTGTACACTTACTTGTACCAGTTTTAGAAAAATATGTACCAGAAATTGAATGGAATGAAGAAGATTTATATTATTATGTAAATAAACCTGAAATGTCGTATATTCGTACTGAAGCAGATGAATTAACTTATCCATTACACATTATGTTACGCTATGATTTAGAAAAAGCAATGATGAGTGGTGAATTAGAAGTTAAAGACTTACCAAGAGTTTGGAATGAAAAGTTCAAGGAATACTTTGGAATTGAAGTTCCAAACGTTAAGGTAGGATGTCTTCAAGACGTTCACTGGGCAGGTATGTCATTTGGTTACTTCCCTACATATGCATTAGGTAGTGCTTATGCAGCACAATTCTATAATGCAATGGAAAAGGATATTGATATTAAGAAAGCTGTATTAAGTGGTACTACTAAGGAAATTAATGATTGGTTAAAGGAACATATACATAAGTATGGTAGTAGTAAAGATCCTAAGGATATTATGTTACTAGCTACAGGAGAAGAATTTAATCCAAATTATTATGTAGATTATTTAATCAATAAATTTAGTGAAATGTATAATATTACTGAATAATACATGAAGAAATCGGATTATCCGATTTCTTTTATATATAAGTAACTACGTTATCAAAATATTTATGCTAATTTTCAGGAATACTTACATTTATGTTTCATAAGTGTAAATAAAATACTAAGAAATCATTTTTATATCTAAATTGAATATATGTATTTCAATCTTAATAATTCAAGCCTTTTTAAATATATTTTTTAGAATATAATAAACATGTAAATAAATTTGAAAGGGAATCAAATTATGAAATTCAATGAATTAGATGCTAATCAAAAAGAAAGACTATTAGACACATTATTAGATAATCAATATTTGTATGAAGCATTTAAGTGGGAACATAAAACAAATCCTAAAGTCACTTTTGGGATAGAATGGATAAAATCATATGTTATTACTAAAGAATGGGAATTTGATAGTATTGTGTAAATAGTTAATACTTAATAATAAGAAAGGAAGAGTTATAACTAAAACTCTTCCATTTTATTAATCATTTTGCTTTCTAATATCTTCTAATGCCATATTGAATGATTTAGTTAATTCAGGATCATAATCTTTACGGAATCCTTCCATTAATTTTTCGTAATCTAGAATTAATTCTCTAGCTGATATACGGTTAGCACCATTACCTAGGATAATGAGTTGTTCCATACCATCGCTAGTTGCAACTGTTATGTTGTATTTCTTACTTAAGTCATGAGTAACTCGCTCAATATATGTATCTGCTGTTTCAGATTCTTTTGTGTAAACAACATAGATATTGTTTATTTTAGAAATCTTCCCAGGATTTTCTTTAACTTTATAAGCATCAAATACTAAAATTAAGAGATTATTTTTAAATCCTTGATAATTATTCATATAATCTATTAGTTGTATTCTCGCATTATATAAATCAGTACTAGCAAGTTCTTTTAATGCTGGCCATGAGTGGATGATATTATATCCATCTACAAGTAAGCATGGCATTAGGACATCTTTAATAGATACAGATGATGAATCATCACTACGCTTATATTCATGGTATAAGCGAGTCTTAACTGGTCCAAAGGTACGTTCGATTACCTTTTGTAGTTCTTCATCACTTACATGATACCGATTGGTAGCAGGCTTAATAGGTTCTATAGCCTTAGGTTTAGTTAAGTAAGGAGGTAGATGCATATACGAAGTTACTTCATTCCAAGGAACATAGAATCCTGCGCCTTGCTTACAGAATACAGAGCCAGTAGGATTTTCAATATCTGTCTCACTATCATAATTAATTTCTTCAATTACCTTTTCACTTTCGATACAAGGCTCATAATCTTTAAAATGACAAGTAAATTTACCGCTACCTCGGGTTAAAGAGGCTAGTGTAGTTTGATACCCTTGCATGAAACGTACTGGAGCTGAACCAGTAATGCAAACTAAATCATCAAGGTCGTTAACGGTGAATGAACCATGCATAGTTTCTAAATCATAAGTTACTCGACTAATATATTCTGGAGAGATTATAATCTTAAACTCATAAAAAGGTTCTAGTAGTATAGAAGTAGTTGATTTTAAACCATGTCTTACTGCTCTATATGTAGCCTGTAGGAAATCGCCGCCCTCAGTATGCTTGTCATGTGCTTTTCCGCTAACAAGCGTTAGTCTAATATCTGTGATTGGCGATCCAGTTAGTACACCTAAATGTTCTTTACCATCTAATAGTGATAGAACTTGATTTTGATAATTCTTAGTTAATGTATCAGTGTGGCATTTACTAATAACTTCAATTCCGCTACCTATAGGTAGTGGTTCCAATAAGATATGTACTTCAGCATAGTGACGTAATGGCTCATAGTGACCTACACCTTCTACCTTTTCCGCAATCGTTTCTTTATAAGCAATTTTCCCAAAGTCAAAAGCAACATTTAATTTATATCTTTCAAGGATTAATTTTTGAAGTACTTCATATTGAACATCTCCCATTAATTGAATGCGGATTTCATCATTTGCTTGTGAATAGGAAATACGTAATTGAGGATCTTCATCTTGCAGTTCCTTCAACATTTGATATCCTTTGATATTATCAACTTTATCTAGGATATGAATACGATAACTCATATAGGAAGATATCATCGGTGTAGATACTTCTTTTTCATTACCAAAGACATCATTTAATTGAGTCTTTTCTAATCCTTTAAAGCAACAAATCATACCTGCTGTAGCTTCATTTACAGCATCAAACTTAGTACCTGAATAAACACGTATTTGGTCAATCTTTTCACCATTGTCTAAGATTGACTTAACAGCAATACTGCCTCCAGTTATCTTAACGTGAGTTAATCGATTACCTTTTTCATCCTTAGATATTTTATAAACAATAGCACCGAACTCATCAGGATATTTTTTCTCTTTTGAGAATGTAGCTAATCCTGTTAATAAATCATCTATTCCATCTAGCTTTAAGGCAGAACCAAAGAAACATGGGAATACTTTACGATTAAATATTAGTTCAGATACGCTATCTAATTGTAAGGCATTAGTATTTAAATACTCATTTAAAAGGTTTTCATCACATAGTGCTACTGCTTCTTCATAATCGGAGTTGGTGAAATCAATACAATTACTATGTAGTTGCTTTTGAATATCATTCATTAACTCTTCTTTTGTTTTATGTGTGATATCCATTTTATTGATAAACAAGAATACTGGAATATTATAGTGTTTTAATAGATTCCAGATGGTAAGTGTATGTGCTTGTACACCTTCGCTCCCACTGATTACAAGAATGGCATAATCTAGTACTCTTAATGTTCTTTCCATTTCAGTAGAAAAGTCGACATGACCAGGAGTATCAATCATCGTGAAACTACAGTCATGATATTCAAAACGAGCTTGTTTCATGTATATAGTAATACCTCTACTACGTTCTTGAGTATCATAATCGAGAAATGAATCTTGATGATCAACTCTACCAAGTTTACGTATAGCACCACCAGTATAAAGTAAACTTTCATTTAATGTTGTTTTACCAGCATCTACATGAGCTAATGTACCAATAACAAGTTGTTTCATATGATTACTCCTTTCTCTTACGTCGTTCATTTTACCATTTCTCAATAATTAAATCTATCATTTTTAAGTGATATATTGTTTAACTTGACTTGGAGTTTACTTTAAGTGGTATATAATATATATAAACTAGAATAGGGAGAGTCAATATGAAAATAACTGAAGTTGCTGAGAAATATGAATTAAGTAAAGATACATTACGATATTATGAAAAGATTGGGTTATTACCACCTGTACCTCGAAATAATGCTGGTATTAGAGAATACGATGAAAATGCATGTATGTGGATAGAGTTTATTAAGTGTATGCGTGGTGCTGGCCTATCAATAGAAGCCTTAATAGAATATGTAACACTATTCCAAAAAGGGGAGTCTACCATCAATGAGCGAAAGGCACTACTTATCGAACAACGCAAAATACTAGAAGAAAAAGCTAAAGATATTGTAGATACTATAGAACGTTTAGACCGTAAAATTGATTATTATGATAAAGGTTTAATAAAATAATAGAAATAAGGGTCAATTAATTGAAATTGAATTGTAAATGGTATAGTATAGTTTTGAAAAGACGAGGGGGATTCTTATGAATTCAATTATTATCTACTATTCTTATCAAAATAATACTAGAAAACTTGCTAATTACATTAAGGAAGCATTAAATTGTCAGATTCTTGAACTATTACCAGTAGTACCATATAGCGATAACTATGATGATGTTGTGGCATTAGGTGAAAATGAAGAAACTAAAAATGTACGTCCTGAATTACAAACAAATATTCCTAATTTAGATAGTTATGATACTGTTATTTTATGTACACCTACGTGGTGGTATAATATTGCGCCAGTAATGATTTCTTTCTTAGAAAAGTATCCATTAACTAATAAAGATATTTATGTCTTAGCGACTAATGGTGGCTTTGGATTAGGTAAAGGAAAAGAATGCTTAGAAGAACTATGTGGTAAGGAATCTATTCATAGTGTTTTGGAAGTGCCATTTGATGAAGATGAGATGGAAATATCGATGGATGTAGTAAACGCATGGATTGAATCAATAAAGAAATAATATTACAATTAACTAACAAATAGTGTACTTATTTGTTAGTTTTGTTTTTTCTTAGATTGAACAATCAAAAGTAGTATGCTAAAATTTAAAGAGGAAAGGAGTGATTTAGTATGGAATATATTATACATTTTGATTTTGCTGCACTGACTATTATGATAACTGTAATGCTGCATTTCTTGTATAAGAAAACAATCAGTACTAGATCAACTCTAGTCTTTACAATACTATTATGGGTAGCATTAACATCTACTATTTTGGATGTGTTAAGTGTAGTAACTATTAATCATGCCAGTGTATTACCATTATGGATAAATTATCTACTTAATGCAGTCTATTTAATAACCTTCAATACATCAGTTGCATTGTATTATACATATGTATTATTTAATATAAAGAAGAATAAGCCTCTTACTATTAAAGATAAACTAGGTATGTTTATGCCTATTGGGTTCGTTATTTTGTTAGTGGCAACTACACCATTAACTAAGTTGATATTCTACTTTGATGGGAATTTCAAGTACCAACACGGCCCATGTATGAGCTTATTATATGTGATTGCGTTATACTATATGGGAGTTGCACTTTATCGTACTATTAAGTATTCGTATATGTTTACTACAGGACAAAAAAGCTACTGTATACTTTTATTCAATTGGAAGTATTGCAGCTGTAGTATTCCAAATGTTTTATCCTGAAGTATTGATATTACCGTTTGTGTTATCAATAGCTTTATTATTAGTTTATTTATCATTAGAAAATCCAGCTGATTATACAGATAAAGATTTAGGTATTTTAAATCGTAATGCTCTTGTAACTACAGCAGCATCATACTTCGAGCAACAAAAGTCATTTGAAGTTATGGGAATTCATGTTGATGGTTTACATAGTGTTAGAGAAGTATTCGGTGTTTCTGGTGAAAAAGAAATATTGAATCAAATTGCTAGATTCTTGACATCAGTTGTTCAAAATAAGGTGTTCTATACGGCTGGACAACAGTTCTTTATCTTATCTTCGATGAGTGATAATGAATGGAACTATATTGCTGATGAATTAGTAAAGCGTTTCAAACATCCATTTACATTTAATGGTGTTGATGTAGTGTTATCAATCAATATTTGTATGGCATCATCACCAAATACCGTTAAATGTATTGAGGATGTTACAGATTTTATAGAGTATACACAACATGTTCTTCCTTCTGGAGAAAATCTTAAAGCTTACTTAACGGAAAAAGAACTACATAGTCAAAAGCGAACTAAACAAATCCAACAAATTCTGAAAACAGCTATTGTGAAGAAACAATTTAAAGTGTATTATCAACCAATCTTCTCATTAGAAAAAGGTTGTTACAGCTCTGCTGAAGCATTAATACGACTACAAAATGATGAATTAGGATTTATTAGTCCAGATGAATTTATTCCAATAGCTGAAAAGAGTGGTTTAATTATTGAAATTGGTAGATATGTATTTAGAGAAGTATGTAGCTTCATTGCAGATGAACGCCTATGTGACTATGGTATTGAATGTATTGATGTGAATCTATCAGCAGTACAATGCATGCAAGAACGTTTACATGAAGAATTAGTTGCGATTATGGATCAATATAATTTACCGTATAATTTTATTAATCTAGAAATTACTGAAACGGCTGCAGTAGCTTCTAGTGAAACATTACGTAAGAATATGGATAAATTAATTAATTATGGTGTTAACTTCTCACTAGATGATTTTGGTACAGGATTCTCTAATATGACTCACTTAATTCAATATCCATTCCATACGATTAAGATTGATAAGTCCATGCTTTGGTCTGCAATGGAAGATGAAAAGGCGATGATGGCTTTAAAATATACTATTGCGATGATTAAAGATATGAATATGGATTTAATTGTAGAGGGTGTAGAAACGAAAGAACAAGTAGAGTTATTATCATCTTTAGAATGTAAATTCTTCCAAGGATATTATTATTCTAAAGCTATACCTGAAGAAGACTTCTTAGCGTTATTAAAGAAATAGAGCGAAAGCTCTATTTTTTGTATATGTATTAATTAATTGGTTATACTTATAATAGGCATTTAAAAAGACTTTTTAAAAGTAATGTGTTATGATTTAAAAAAGATACAAATATGGAGGTGAATAATGTTTAATGTAAATGATATTGTTGTTTGTGGTAACAATGGTATCTGTAGAATTGAGACAATTGAAAAGAAAAGTATAATGAATCAAGCTAAACAATTCTATGTTATGGTGCCAATAATTACTCATGACACGACGATGAAAACAAAGATTATGCTGGCCACCGATACGCTTAAACCTATGCGTTATCTGAAGACAAAGGAAGAAGTAAATGCAGGTCTATCTGCACTATCTAGATCGGGATATTATGACGAGAAGGACTATAAGAAGCGTGAAAAGCATTATAAAGAAATAATAAATAGCATTGATGTATTCAGCTATCCAGATGTACTTAAGACAATATATTCCGATAATGTATTTTCTTCATCAACTGATCGATTATATATTGAGGTAATCAAGCGTATTTGTAATGAAGAAATCAGTTATGTATTAAGTATTGAAGATGATGAAGTAGAAGGGTACATTTCTAGATATATAAATTAAAAGCATATCATTGCTTAAGCGATGATATGCTTTCATGTTTTTTAATTGCACGGAATTCACTAGGAGATATTTCGTATACAGCTTTGAATGAGTTAGTAAAAGCATAAGCCGATGGGAAACTATATTTATCTGCAATTTCTTTAATAGAAAGCGATGAATATTGTAAATCAGAGCAAATGAAACGCATACGATATTTATTTAAGAATTCCTTAGTAGATGTTTGAAGGACATTTTTGAAACAGCGATATAGATAGCTTTGAGATACATTTAGATAATTACATAGATCATCTACTTTGATATTCTCATGGATATGTTCATCAATATACATAATACATTTAATGATTGTACTTTCTTCATTAGAATTCTTAAATGATAGTGAAACCTTAGTGTCAGAATATGTATTAGATTGGACAATACTAAATAGTATTGATCTTAGTAGAATATCTAAATGAAAGAAATAGCCAGGTGAATGTAATTTGATTTTTTTAATAGCTTTCTCACATTCATTAATAAACTGCTCATTTATTAAATCATGATAAATATTAAGTGCAGATAAGTGGAAGAATGTCATGAAATCATAACGCTTCAGTGTATCAGGTATATCAAATCTAATAAAATAGAATTCTAATGGTTCATCGCCTACACCCTCAGCAGAATAGAATGCAAATGGTGATATTAAGGCTACATCCATTGGTTTCATATAAATTTTTTGTTGATCGTTATATACACAACATTCACCACTTTTAATAATAGTGAATTTAAAATTGTTTAATACATCATTTTGAATTGTTCTTGAGGAACGTTCCTTGAATTCGCCAAAGTTTATAAGTTCAATATCGAAGTTATTAAGCTTCTTAGAAAACTCATCTGGTATCAAAAAGTTAAGTTGTGCACGTTCTATACTCATATAATCACCTCAACTTGTTAATATTATAACAAACTTTTTGAAAATGTATATAAAAAATAATGTTTAGTTATGAAATCGTTAAATAATTAACTGAAAATAATATTGTTAAAAAAATAACATAATATAGAATTATGGTATAAAGGAGGGAAAATTTCTTATGAAGAAAATTTTCAAAGTTATTTTAGCTTCTTTCTTAGTTGTAGCTTGCGTAAGCGGTTGTGCTAAGGAAGATAAACCTACTAACACAGTTCCTACAGTGGAATATGATAGTACAAAGACTGCTGATGTTGTTATCATCGGTGCAGGTGGTGCTGGTTTATCAGCTGCTATTAGTGCAGTAGATAACGGTGCTGAAAGCGTACTTGTAATTGAAAAAACTGGTATGACAGGTGGTGCCCTAAACTTTACTAGTGGTTCAATGAGTGGTGCTGGAACAATTATTCAAGAATTAGATGGTATTGAAGATACAGTTGAATCTTATGTTCAAGATATCTTAAAGAATGGTGCTTATAAAGGTAATGAAGAATTAATTCGTGCATTCGCTGAAGCTAATACTCCTATGATCAACTGGTTATGGGAAAACGGTATGAGTGACAATAAGTTTACTATGGCTGATGGTAAACGTTCAGTATTTGCTCCTGAACATGCTTTATATTCAGTAGCAAGAACTTATAAAGCTTCACCAGATGATGCTAAATCATATAAGAGTGCAGCTCATGAAGTTTTAGATCAATATATTAAAAACAATTTAGCTGATAAAGTTACATTTGATTTTAATACAGAAGCTACTCAATTAATTAACAATGAACAAGGTCAAGTATTATCTGTATTAGGTACTAACGCTACAACTGGTGAAACAGTATTATATACTGCTAACAAGGGTGTTATTATGGCTACAGGTGGATATTCAGGTAACTCAGTATTAATGGGTGAATATGCTGAATATGGTGACCAATACTTAGTTGGTGGTTCTGCTGGTGCTGATGGTTATGGTATCTATATGATGCAACAAGTTGGTGCTAAAGTTGATGAAGAATCTATGTCTTATATTCCTACTTTCCCAATGGGTAGAGAAAATCAACCTGGTAAAGGTGTAATTGCTCCATCATATATGTGGAAAGCTGGTGCTATCTGTGTTAACCAAGAAGGTGAACGTTTCGTAGATGAAACTTCTGCTGACGTTGAGCTTCGTGAAGTTGCATTAGAAGAACAAACAAATGCTATCCAATACGATATCTTTACTGATAACGTAATCGAAGATACAGTTGCATTAAATGCTAGTGTATTCTGGAACTTCTATTATAGAGATGGTATGACTTATTCTAGTGCTGTTGTTAAAGCTAATAGCTTAGAAGAATTAGCTGGTAAATTAAATATTCCTTATGCTACATTAGCTGCTACAGTTGAAGACTACAACAAACATGTTGAAAGTGGAGAAACTGATGAATTCGGTCGTAGATATACTGAAGATTCATTAAATACATACAACATGGCTATCAACAAAATTGAAGGTGAAACATATTATGCTATTCCATTAAAAGCATTATGTGTTATGACACTTGGTGGTGTAACAATCAATACAAGTGCTCAAGTATTAGACGAAGCTGGTAATGTTATTCCTGGTTTATATGCTGCTGGTGAATGTACTAACGTTTGGGGTAGATTCGTAAGTGGTGGTACAGGTGTAATGGGTCCTATCACATTCGGTAACATCGCTGGTAAGACAGCTATGACTACTGAATTAGCTACAGACTATATCGTTAAACCTGCAAGCTTCATTATCGACGAAAAATTATTCGAAACTCCAGAAGTTTCAACTGGATCTCGTTTCGATATGACTAGAACATTAAAAGATGGTGAATATACTGCTACAGTTGATGGTCAAGAAGGTAAGATGACTGTTAAGACTACAATTTCTGGTGGTAAGATTGCTGCTGTTGAAGTAGTTGAAAACCATGAAACTCAATCAATTGCTACTGCTGCTTTAGAAGGTATGCCAACTCGTATCGTTACTGAAAACAGTGTAGATGTTGATGGATTCGCTGGTGCTACATTAACTTCTAACCGTATCTTAGATGCTGTTACAGCTGGTTTAGAAGAAGCTGCTAAATAGTAATAGTTAGTTATTAAAAGTCCGAGTAATCGGACTTTTTTTGTGCTTATATGATATGTATAGTATAATAAATACAACATATTCTACATGCAATTATTAGTGATGAATAATAGGAGGTAAATTAAATGATTGGTAAGCCTAAATATAAAATAAATGATAAAGTCAAGTTTTATTTTGATAATGGTGTTAGTAAAACATTAATGAATGGTGAAATTAGAATAGTTGATGCATATGGTATATTTGGTAATGATGAGGATGTATTCTATGATATCAATGCTATAGAAGATGGAAAAAAGGTACTATACAAACATATACCTGAGTATGAGATAGTTGAATAATTGTGAAATAAATAATTAATTATTGAGAAGTAATAAAAAGAGTGATATATTTACATATATATTAATTATTGGGGGGGTAGTACAATGAAAACAATTAAGCAATTAGCTGATGAAATTTGGGAGTATGCTGAAACAGGGTTTGAGGAATATAAATCTTGTAAGGCTATGTGTGAATTCTTACGTCAAGAAGGTTTTGAAGTAGAAGAAGGTATTGCTGATATGGAAACAGCATATCGTGCTACATATGGTAGTGGTGCACCTGTGATTTGTTTCCTGACAGAATATGATGCCTTATTTGGTATGAATCAAGTGGCTGATAAAACGGAATATCAACCAATCACAACTAATGAAGATACAGGTCATGGCTGTGGACATCATTTATTAGGTACTGGTGCAATTGCTGGGGCAATGAAATTTAAAGAATACCTAGAAAAGAATAAAGTATCAGGTACGTGTGTAGTATTAGGATGCCCTGCTGAAGAAAGTGGCTCAGGTAAGGCTTATCTAGCAAGAGACGGGTATTTAGATAATGTTGATATTGCACTTACTTGGCATCCAAGTAACTATAATCAAGTAGTAACTGGTTCTTCTCAAAGCTGTATTGCCATGTTCTTTAAATTCCATGGTGTATCTTCGCACGCTGCAGGTAGCCCACATCTAGGTAGAAGTGCTTTAGATGCATGTGAATTGATGAATGTAGGTGTTAACTATCTACGTGAACATATGGAATCTAGTGATAGAGTACATTATGCATATACTAATGTTGGTGGTAAAGCACCTAATGTAGTTCAAAGTGAAGCAGAATTAAAATACTTTGTACGTTCTACTACTAATCCTAAATGTCTTGTTTTAAAGGACCGTGTTATTAATATTGCGAAAGGTGCAGCATTAATGACTGAAACTGATGTAGATGTAATCTTTGATGAAGGATTAAGTAATACTGTACCTAACTTTATATTAGAAGATGTATTAGCTAATTCGTTTAAAAAGGTCTATACATATGATTATTCGAAAGAAGAATTAGAATATGCTCAAAGCTTTAAGAATACATATAATATTATTAATACATTATCTGACTTACCAGAATTTGTATGTGATGTGGAAGTACTAAAAGAAGATATTAAGAATAATCCTATTCATTCATATTTCGCAGAAACTAAGCATAGTGATGTATGTAGTATGGGTTCTACAGATGTGGGTGATATTAGTTGGGTAGTTCCTACAGCACAAATTAATACTGCTTGCTACTCACATGGAGCTGGTTCTCACTCTTGGCAATGGGTAGCACAAGGTAAGTCTAATATCGCATATAAAGGAATGATGTTAGCTGGTGATATTTTATGTGATGCAGCAATCACATTATTAGAGAATCCTAAGCTAATTGAAGATGCGAAAAATGAATTAAAGAAGCGTTTAGGTAATGATACATATACATGTTTAATTCCTAAGAACGTGAAACCACATATCTCTAAGAGCTAAAAGCCGTTATTACGGCTTTTTTTGTATTAGAAAAGAAGATATGACTAATGCATATCTTCTAAGTTTTTCGATAAGATGATTTCATATGGATTTTGGTTTAAGGTAAAACCACCAATTACTTGATAACCTAATTTCATGTAGAAATGTTGTGCATATTCATTAGAAGCAGTAGAAGTCATTACAGTATCATAATGAAGCTTATACATTTCATTCTCCCATACTTCCACAAGCTTGCTACCATACCCTTGGTTTTGGTATTCCTCTAGAATATACAACATATTCATAAATGGTGTGTTATCCCAAAATAGATTATATCTAAGCCAACCAATAAAAGTAGTATTATCACTAGCTATGTGTACTCGATTTAATTTAATGCTAGTTTCTAATTCTTCCTTCTTTATATGATGGTCATAGTTACTAATAGTATCAATATCATCTAAGGTTGCAAGCCTTACATCCATTATTTACGAGTATCCTTTAGTAATTCCATCATAATAATATCGTGGTATTCACCTAAATGATATCTAGCTTTATGCCATCTACCACATTCAACAAAGCCCATCTTCTTATATGTTTCATATGCTTTTTGGTTATAACTATATACTTCTAAATGAATAGCATTAAATCTTTGCGTATTAAAAGCATAATCAATTACTAATTGAATAGCTTCTTTCCCATATCCTTTACCACGGTATTCACTTCCTAAGTATATCCCCATCGTAGCATATTGCTCATGAGAATCCATACCAAATAAGGATACATGTCCCATAAAGCTATTGTCTTCTAAAGACACAATAGAGAAAGCGAAGGGTCCTTCATTCCATTTAGTCATCATTTCTAATACTTTATCTTTACCAAGTAAATTACCATAGAAGCCATTAAAATAAGCAATATCTTGATCTTCATTTACCCATTTTGTCATGATATCTAATTCATTAGTAACATCCATTGGTGAAAGATATAGGTTAGTTCCAATAATCTTTTTATAATACATAATATTCTCCTTATTAAGGTAATCTACGATCTACTGATAAGTATAATTCATACCATTCTTGTCTAGTTAATTCAATGTCAGTAGCTTTACACATGCTAATTAAATGTTCTTTATTGGTAGTACCTACAATTGGTTGCATGCCTGCAGGATGACGTAAGATCCATGCAAGTGCAATCGTAGCAGCATCTACATGATATTTTTCAGCTAATTCATTTAATTTCTCATTTAGCTTAGGATAATCAGGATGATTTAAATATGTTCCTTTTTCCCATGATGCTTGTAGTACAGACCAAGGTTGAATCTTAATATCATTGTTCATACAATAGTTTAATACATCTGAATCATGATTAATACTAGCACTATTACTCATATTAACATTGATACCAGCATCAATCATTCCAGCATTTACAACGTTGAATTGTAACTGATTGAATACGATAGGATAACGGCATTCTTTCTTAATATATTCAATTTGACTAGGATTCATATTAGATACACCAAAAGCTTTTACTTTACCACTTTCATATAATTCAGTAAATGCTTTGCCAACTTCTCGATTGTCCATTAGTGCATCAGGACGATGTAGTAATAGAATATCAATATAATCAGTATGTAAGCGTTCTAAAGAAGCATTAACACTTTCCATAATATGTTCATAGCTTAAATCATAATAACCTCTACAAATACCACATTTAGTTTGGATAATCATTTGTTTACGCCATTCAGGACGACGCTTTAAGACTTTTCCAAATAATTCCTCACATATACCACCGCCATAAATATCAGCATGATCAAAGAAATTAATACCACTATTTAAAGCTGTTTCAACTAATTCTTCGACTTCATGAGAATTCATATTAAACATTCTCATACAACCAAGTGAGATTTGAGAAATCTCTAATCCATTCGATAATTTATAATATTTCATAATTTTACACTCCCCTTTATATAATTTTACCATATAATTATTTAAAATAATAATAAATTATTAAAACATCTTTGTTTTTTTTATATTTTAAGATATAATATAAGACTGCTGTTTTGGAGGTTTATATATATATGTTTAAAAGGATTTTACTATTATTATTTAGTGTTATAGGATGCGGTATGGGAATTGCGCTTACATTGAAAGCAGGTATTGGTGTAGCACCATATGATGCAGTAAGTGTTGGTGTTAGTGAATTACTAAACATGAAAACAGGTGATATAGTGGTTTTATTAAACTTCTTATTAGTATTGTCTCAATTAATTATGAAGGGGAAAGATTTTAAACCAATTCAATTCTTACAAATGATTGTATCTATCGTGATGGGATGGAGTATTAATTTATTCTTATATAGTTTATTTGGTAATATTGAAGTTACTAATTATTTATTACGCTTATTATTATTCTTATTAGGTCAATGTATATGTGCTATTTTTATATGTATATCTTTAGAATTAAGAGTGATTTCATTCCCATTAGAAAGCACTTGTATGATTATTTCAGAAAAAACTAAACAATCATTAGGAATAGTTCGTCAATATGCCGATATCGTATTTGTAGGTATATCAGTAATTCCTACATTGGCATTTAAGGCTAGTTTATCGCTTCGAGAGGGGAGTATAATTTCTTTAGTTGTTTTTGGACCATTATTAGATATTGTGAAACCATATATAATTAAATTATTGAATAGCTTTAATATTTAATTGTAAATCTTGTTATTCTGGAACATTTGTATTAAAATAAATATAGGTGTTCTTTATTTTTATGAAAGTGGGTAAATAGTATTATGGAAAATCAAAATAATTTAAATACATCATTTATTTCAGTAGATACTGTGATTAAAGGAGACATTTTAACGAATGATAGCATCGTTGTTGAAGGGGTAGTTGAAGGTGTTATTAGTAGTCAAAGAAATGTTGAATTAAAGAGTGGTAGTGCTGGAGGCGTAAATGCTAGTAATATTAATGTAGCTAACTGTGTTATCAATGGGGATTTAAAATCTGAGGATGCTTTATTTATTGATAGTAATTCTCAAATTTATGGTAATATTGGAGCAAATCGCGTAAAGGTACAAGGTGTTGTGAAAGGGAGAATGGAAATCCGTGATAAGGTTGAATTATTCTCTACTGCTAGTGTAAATGGGGATATCACAGCATCTAACATTGCAATTGAAGAAGGGGCAGAATTACAAGGTAAATTATTTATTCATAAATAAGAAATATGAATGGATGTGATTCAAATGAGGTTCTTATTATATAGTATCGGCAGTATTGCTGTTAGTGCTTTTGTGCACGTGGTGTACTATAAAACAGCAATTCAACAAGTGAATCGCGTTGGAAGTATAATGGTAGAAGAACGCATCTATGATGTAGTAGAAATACTACCAGATTGCGTGAAAATGGTATATGCAAGTACAATGATACCTGTAGTAAATATGGTATTAGCTTTCTTCTTCTCTCAACTTATTCAAAAATTAGAGAGAATGAAGGATGATGCATTGCGTAGGGTATTAGTTGATGTATCAGAATGATGAAGGATGCTTGACATCCTTTTTATTTTGTTTGAAAGATAATAGATAAATCTATGGTTAATATTGGTAACTTGTCCTTTATATAAGGTAACATATAAAGAGGAAATTGCTACTTAGAAAATATGTGATATATTTAAATCAATCAAGAGCTTAATTATGAATACTTTCTTAATTTTAATGTGCATTTAGTGAGTTAGGGTATATGCATGTTATAATATGGTAAAAGATATGAATTAGTATTTGTTAAAACGAAAAAGCAGGTCAGTGTAATAGACCTTAGATAATTTAGGAGATGATTATATGTTTGATATTACATATGGAAATTTAGACTTTGATTTAATGCTACGCATTGCTTCAATTATAGTTTTATTACCAATTCAGCTATGGTTATGTTTTAAGGTAAAGAAGCGTTTAGTACGCTTATTACCAGTTGTATTTTTTTTGTATTAGGTATTGCTTTTGTTTGCCTTGCTTCTATTTCAACTGGTTGGGATTCATTGGGTTATATTATCTTTGCAATCTACGCAGGCTATATGGCGTTTATATGCGCTATTGGATGGTTGATTTGGTGGATTGTTAATTATCGTAAAAATAAGAAGTAGAGGACTTATTTATGACAGTTTATAAGAAATATTGCCAATTAAGTTTAGATTCTAGATGGATTGGTTTAGAAAAATCAGAAATGGGAATTGAATATTTCTGTACTCCTATTAGTGTGGAAGTGATAGGATGGGAAAATAGTATTCATTATTGTTTTATTCGTGGATATGAAGATATAGTATTTGCAGTTAACCCTGAAACTTGTGTTGATAAGTATGTGTATCCACTAGCTAAGAATTTTAAAGACTTTTTAAGATTGATATTAGCTTGTGGAAGTACAACAGCAGTTGAACAAATCATCGGTTGGGATAAGCAACAATTTGAAGAATTCATACAAAGTGATTACAATAAAATCTTTCCTGAGCAACAAATAGTATTAGATGCTCTTAAAGAAACCCTAAAGCTAGAACCATTAAATAATCCTTATGAATATGTAAAGAGTATACAAAATAATTTTGATGACTCAAAGATACAATATTCAAATGAGTATTATGATACTTTAGGGTTAGAAAGACCTGATGGGACTGAAAGAAAAAAAATTTATTAGATTTTGAAGAAGTGGTGTTTACTTTTATTAAGGAAAAATAATGTGTTATGGAGGTGTGCTAATGGAAAAGAAAAAGGAAATAGTTCTTTCTATATGTTGTGGGTTAATTACTTGTGGATTACAGTTCTACATAATTCCTCAATTCTTTATGAGAGGACTTTCAGATCCAATATGGATTGGCTTAATGGTTTTATTGCCAATCATTCCTGCTGTTATGATTCTATATGCTTTAGAAAAAAGTGCCCCTAAGTCAATACTTTGGAGTTTATTGACAGAATGCTTTATAGCCTTAGTTTTTCATAGATTAATTGGTAATTTTTTAGGATTTCACCTATATTCTATAGAGTGGGATTTATTTGAATATGTAGCGTATTTCATGTTTACTTTTGGATGGTCAATTGCTACAGCATTTGCGCAATTTATTGCATTGCATATACTAAGCAAATATAAACACCCTAAAGAGATTTAGAGAATAATATATAGTTATTTATTGAAGGAGATGATGGTATGAGTTTTAAATTTGAAACAGCGTATAATCAAGAAGCGGTTACTATTATGGCGAAAGCATTAAGAAAAACGATTCGTAAAAAGCATAGTACTCGTTCACATATTTTAGGAGTGATAGTTGCTGTTATCGCAATACTATTAACTCTTCCAATCGGGGATAAAGAATTTACTTTGAATTTTAAGACAATTATCACATGGCTTGCAGCACTAGTTATTGTTGGTGCTTTAGTGTTTGAGGATAGATTGAATGGTTATATCGCAAGAAAAAGAATGCTACCGGGCCTAGCGAAATCCTCTGTAACATTCAGTGAAGATAGTTATTATTCAGAAACTGCACTCGGTAATTCTGAGTTTAAATATACTAATATTATTATGCTTGTTGAATCATCTGATTATTTTATCTTCATTTTTAGTCCTAATCATGCCCAAATCTATAATAAAAACAGCATTACAGGTGGTACTATGGAAGAATTCCGTGAGTTTATAAAGGGTGTAACTAAACTAGAAATACATAATATTTAGAGATTGAAAACATAGCTTTATATAGGAGTGTGATTTTATGAAAAAGTTTGCTACATGGTCTTTAGCTATAGCTTTTATAGTTTTTCTTATAGATTGGGGTATTATGGGGTTAAAACTGCTTGATAATAATTACAATATCACTATTGAAGCTTATATTGGCTTTGCGTGTTGGATAATTATTTTTGCTAGCATTTTTTGTAGAATATTTACTAATAAATGCCCATATTGTGGGAAGCTTAGGATAACTAATGGAGTGTATTGTTCCTATTGCGGTAAGAAAATTGATTAATAAATCTCAGTTACAAAAGAGGTATTAATATGAAAAGAATAAGATTATTTATTATCCTATTGGTTTACATTGTATGCTTATCGTCTTGTAGTAGTAACATAATTGGGAAGATTAGTGGCTTAGAAAATGAATATATAACTATTGATGATGTAGTATATGAATTAAAGTCTAATACTGACTTTAGTAATGCAGATAAGGGTAAATACTTAGGTAAAGTATCTAATTCAAAAATCACTATGAAGGTTTATGAAGTTAAAGGAGATACTGAAGAAAATTATATTTATACACTTTGGGATTGGGAAGGTGCTTTTTATAAAAAAGTGGATTAGAAGTTTAAAGGTGGAATTGATATGAAAAAGAAAATAAAAATCATTGTTTGCATAATTATATTATTAGTAACATCTTTTTTCTCAGTGATAATTTCAGCTAATTTAACTGGCGTTTTAAATCCAATTTCTTCAATATATAATGTCTCAAAAGTTATATTAGATAAAGATGAAATGTATGTTGTAGCGCAAAATAAACCTTGGAAGATCATGTTTTCTAAGGCTTATAAAGATGGAAAATCAGCTCAAGATATACTTGATGAATTTATGAAAAATGATGGTTATGAAATATATGATAGAATGGGAAGTATAATTACATATAAAAATGAGAGTGGAAATGAAAGAAGAATTCATTTTACAGTAAATAAATATTATTCACTTTGGGAATGGATTTAATTAAATATTTAATTAAGGGATGGTGATTACATGAAGAAATGTTCAGTATCAATGATTGCATTTTTAATGCATTTAATTATATCTGTATTACTTTCTTTTGATTGGCCTTTTCTTGAAGGAATGTATTTAGGATTTGGATTTACATTCTTAATTATATGGGGTTATACATTACCAATACTTACGGCATTAATATCTATTGTACGGATGTTAGTACGAATTAAAAAGAAAGAAAAACTTAACATTTCAGAGGTTATTTCAGCAGTTACTGGTTGTATAATTCTTCTTATTTATTGTGCGTCAGCAACTGGACTATTAAGACATTTTACCCTTAGTTTTATTTATATGTTTGTATTTATTGGAATGTTGTTTATATGGGGGACATGGTGCTATATGAAAATAAAGAGTAAATCATATCGAAATTAATAAGAGGTATTTATGCAACGGTATATTAAATTACTTATGATATTATTTGCATTAACTGTAGTTCTTAGTGGATGTGGAAAAAGATATAATAGAGATGACTTTATAGGAAAGACATCATCTGAAATAATAAATGAGTATAACTCGTTTGATTATACGAGTATGCCTATAGATGAAGATGGTTTATATAGAAGCTGTCAGTGTGGTTATACAATAAAAGAACCAAAGAAAGGCTTTTTAGGTACATCAGATGAATTACTTTTTTTGATATTGTTTGATGAGAATGGTATCGCAATTAAGTGTTCAGAGGGGAATCGACCTGGTGGTTAAGCAATTTAGAGGAGATGTAAGTATGAAATTTACAAAGAGTTTATTTTTGAATATCATTATTGTTGTATTGATAGTTGTTTCTTTTGGAGCAGGTAGTTATATAAAAGAGCAAGAATATAGAAATAGTAGAATACAACGCTGTGGTACATTAATTACATTTGCTTTGGATAAAGTTGAAAACGGTGATATTTCAAATCAAGATACAATGGAAGCTTTGATTAGTAATATTTATGCAGCCTATGAATATTGTGATGATCCTGTTTTGGCGAATCAACTACATGATTTATGGAACGTTTTAATTTTTGAGGGTGATGATTATGCTGCAGTGGAAGATATTTTACTAATTGAATTAAAAAGTGTTTTAGAAGCTATTAGAACAAATGAATAAGAAATTTCATCTTGGTAAGGAGGTTGATTACATGAAAAAGTTAATATCATTATTCTTAATGTTAATCTGTATATTCGGATTAGTTGGATGTGGTGGTAATGTAAGTAATGTTGAGATTATTGATTACTCCTCTGAAATATATACAGACGCAGAAATCGAAAGTGCAATTGATGTGACTTTAGATTACTTTAAAAAAGAATTTGAGGGTTGTACTCTTACCGAAATAACTTATTTAGGTGATGAAGAACTTTCAGGTTACCAAGAGTTTGCAGATAGAAATGATGCAGAAGATGTTATTGTGCTTGTATCTACTTTTGATGTAGATGATTCTGGAGGAGATGGATCTTTAAATCCTAATTCTACATATAGAAATTGGAAGTGGATTTTGGTTAGAACTGATGGTGGAAAATGGGTACATGTTGACCACGGTTATTAATGTAATGTGACATCTAGTAAGGGGAATGAATATGAAAAGAATTCTTACAGTTTTATTACTATTAACATGTTTAATTAATTTAACTGCATGTAGTAGTGCTAATGATAATATTGATACTATGTATATTAAACCTACAGAGTTTTCAGAGGAAACTATGGAAGTATTAGATTTATTTGATGATGAAATTCAGTTTTTCGATATTTCAACTAATGATACCGTTAAATCGCATACAGTATCTATTTGGGTGTATCGTGATGGTGAATGGCATGAAGATGGTAAATCATATGGAGAGGCAGAGTTTTTAGGAAATCGATATGCAATTAGATTAACAGAAACTAGTTGTGAATTATATTCAATAGATGATAATGGTCATACTAAAGCTAAGTATCCTAAATTAGATACTACATTTGATGAATCTACAGCTAAAATTAGTTGGAAGCTTAATCATGAACAACCAATTGAATTAAATAAAGAAATACCACTGTGGGTATTAATTGGTTCAAATGCTACTAGCTTTCAAGTATCTGATATCGAAAAAGATTTTAGAGAAATCGATTGCACAGCAGGAATCGCAATCACTATCACAGTTTCAGATGAAATAGTAGAATGATGCAGAGAAGTTTATATAAAATGATGTATTATTATTTTAAATTCCTATACATTCTTTCAATATTCTTAGGAATATGCTATAATTATAAATGGAGGCTTATGTATGCAAATTAAAGTTGGAGATATTATTACTGCCACAGTCAGTGGTATACAACCATACGGAGCATTTGTAAATATTGCTGAAGGTATTACAGGGTTAATCCATATATCTGAAATATCTGAAGGATTTGTACGTGATGTGCATCAATTTGTAGAGGTCAATGATAAGGTTACTGTTAAAGTAATAGATTTTGATGCTAAAACTAATCAAGCTAGATTATCATTGAAAGCTCTAAAGAGTTCACCTAGAAGAGAAAGACATAATATTAGAGGTATGAAGTCAGAAAGCTTCAAACTAGGTTTCACATCACTTGCTGAGGCATTACCAATATGGGTTGAAGAAAAAATGAAAGAAATAGAAGGAGAAGGGCAATGAAATTAAATTTAGAAAAAGCATTATTAACTGAAAGTGTATTTGATTACCAAGAAGAAGTAGCTAGACTACATGAAATGTTACATAATAAGACTGGTAAAGGTAATGATTTCGTGGGTTGGGTTGACTGGCCTAATACATATGATAAAGAAGAATTTGAACGTATTAAAAAAGCTGCAGCTGATATTCGTGAAAAAGCTGATATTTTAGTTGTTTGTGGTATTGGTGGAAGTTATTTAGGTGCTAGAGCTGCTATTGAAATGATTAATGGATTATATAGCGATGATAAATTAGAAATTATCTTCTTAGGTAATACATTCTCATCAACGTATATTTCTCAAGTATTAAATTATGTTAAGGGTAAGAGATTTGTTGTTAATGTAATTAGTAAATCTGGTACTACTACAGAAACATCTATTGCCTTCCGTTTATTAAAACAAATGGTTGAAGAACAATATGGTAAAGAAAATGCTCATAACTATATTTATGCAACTACAGATAAAGCTAAAGGTACATTAAAGAACTTAGCTAATGTTGAGGGTTATGAAACATTCGTTATCCCTGATGATATTGGTGGACGTTTCTCAGTAACTACAGCAGTAGGTTTATTACCAATTGCTTGTGCTGGTATTGATATTGATGAATTAATGCGTGGTGCTAAAGATGCATTTGACGCATTCTCTACTCCTGATTTAAAAGAAAATATTGCTTACCAATATGCAGTAGCTCGTCGCATTCTTGAAAAACAAGGTAAGAGCGCTGAAATGTTTGTATCTTATGAATTACAAATGGCTATGGTTGCTGAATGGTGGAAACAATTATTCGGTGAATCAGAGGGTAAAGATGGTAAAGGTTTATTACCATACTCTGGTACATTCTCAACTGACTTACACTCATTAGGTCAATTCGTACAAGAAGGTACTAAGATGGTATTTGAAACAGTTATCAATGTAGATAAACCAACATTAGATATCACATTCCCAGAAGATAAAGATAACTTAGACAACATGAACTACTTAGCTGGTAAGTCAGTTCACTGGGTAAACCAAATGGCTGCACAAGGTACATTAGAAGCTCACGTTGATACAGGTAGCGTACCTAATATCTTAGTATCTATTCCTGATATGTCAGCATATAGCTTTGGTTACATGACATACTTCTTCTTCAAAGCTATCGCAATGACTTCATACATGATTGATATTAACCCATTCAATCAACCAGGTGTAGAAGTTTATAAGAAGAACATGTTTAAATTATTAGGAAAGAACTAATATGAATTATTAACACAGTAGAATAATGTCTACTGTGTTTTGTTTTATTCCTATTGTATAAAAATAAAATGTCACTACTATTAAATTAGTTAATATATAGTATAATTATTTATGGAATATATAAATTACGAGGTGACTTATATGAGAGTTATATCAGGGAAAGCAAAAGGAAAGTTATTAGTTGCTCCAGAGGGTATGGATACACGACCAATTACAGCTATGATGAAGGAAGCTTTATTTAGTATGTGGCAATTTCGATTAATGGACTCATCATTTTTAGACTTGTTTGCTGGTAGTGGGAGTATGGGAATTGAGGCCTTGAGTCGAGGTGCAAGTAATGTTGTATTTGTAGAGAAGAGTAAGAAGGCAATCGATGTTATTAAGAAGAATTTAAAGAATTGTAATTTTACTGAAAATTATCAAGTATGCCAAGATGATGTATTTAAATGTGTAGAATTATTAAAGGAAGATGGACAAAAGTTTGATATTATTTATATGGATCCACCTTATACTGTAGATGAGATTTTTGTGCCAGTATTAGAGTGTGTAGCACTATCTGAAATCTTGGATAGTGATGGTATTCTAGCTATTCGTTCAAGAAAAGAAAAAGAGTTACCTGAAACAGTTGGTAAACTAGTTAAATATAAACTTAAAACGTATGGTATCTCAACAATTCATTTCTATAAATATCAAGCAGAAGAATAAATTTAGTTCATTAACAGTAGATATATAGTCTACTGTCTTTGTTTCTTGATTAATGTAAATGTTTGGGATATGATGTATTAATAATGGGTGATATTATGGATAATAATGATATTTTAAGAAAAGTCAATAGACTATTAGATGCATATCAAAAAGGTTTGCTAGGTGGCGAGAAAATGCCTGAGCATGAGAATCCACATTTAGAATTGTCATCTAAAGAAAACTATATGTATTTTACGTTACCGATGGCTTTAAACTATCAAAGAAACTCCTATGTATTATGGAAATGTGCGAATAAAATGTATGGTGACGAGGAAACTAAAGTAGTATTCGATAGTAAAGCAGTTTGTGAGATGTCAGAGGATATGTTACAAGCATATCTTGTGAAGTATAAGGTAGCACTACAGCCTAATAAACAACCGATAATATGGCGAACATTATGCGAAACCATTGAGAATAAATTAAATGGTGATATTCGTAATTTATTTAGTATGAATGATTATTCGGTTGAGAAGGTAAAGAATTATATACAAACAAATAAAAAGGATTTTCCTTATCTAGGAGGGAATAAGATATGCAACTATTGGCTTTATGTTCTTGAACAGTACACCGATATTAAGTTTATTGATAGAGAAAACATTACGGTTGCTCCTGATACCCATGTGATTCAAGCTAGTGTAAGGTTAGGTATAATTACTGATGAAGAAGCTAAGCAAAGTAATGTTCAGATTGTTTTAGCTGAAAGATGGAAGAATTTACTTGCAGATACAGAGATAAAGCCAATTGATGTACATACACCAATGTGGTTATGGAGTCGAGTGAAGTTTAAGATTGAAGTAGAATGAAAAATTGAAGATAATTAAAAATCTTAGGTTTTTATATAGACCTAAGATTTTTGTTTTATTAATTATCTACGATTACTTTTATTTGATAAATCACCATAAATAGGTGTTGCTAATCCAAATCCACCAGAGACTGCAAGTATTTGACCTGTAGTATAGGAAGATTCATCACTAGCAAAATAGACTACTGCTGCAGCAATTTCTTCAGGTAAACCAATTTTCTTAAGTGGAATGTGTTTAAGAAATAATGCTCTAAAATCCTCAGATAGATTATTTTCTATTGCTTCAGTTGCTGTCATACCTGGGAGTACAGCGTTACATCGAATATTGTTAGATGCCTCATGAACAGCAATTAATTTAGTAAGATAATTTATAGCTGCTTTACTAGTACCATACGCTACTTGTGAGATATCAGGAGTAAGTCCCCCGATTGAGGAAATATTAATGATACTTCCACCACCATTTATTGACATATATTTTGCAGCAGTTTGCGATGCTAGGAAAACACTTCTAAGGTTGATTGTCACAATATCCAAATAATCATCTATATTGGTATTAGCGAAATCTAAGTCTTTTTTTGGATTTGAAGTACCAAAGTTATTTACTAATACATCAATATGTCCTTCTTTTTGGATAACTTCATCAACCATACTTATAAAAGTCTCTGGCTTCGTAGCATCATTATAAACATATTTAACTTGATATCCTTGCTTGTTTAATTCTGTGGCAATTTCTTCAACAGCTACAAGATTTCTGGCAGCCATATAAACGATGGCACCTTCTTTCACACATGCTTTAACACATGCTAATCCAATTCCTCTAGTAGATGCTGTTATAAGTATAACTTTATTTTCTAATCTCATTTTTAAGCTCCTTTATATAATTATTTCTCATAAATTTTAGGTAAGAACTGAACGATAATAAGACCAATAATAATACATCCTAATTCGATAAGTGAAAGCAAATGAATTGAATTTACGGCAGCATGAGGGACTGTTAGACCACTCATTTCAATCAAGTTACTAATTCTATTTGTAAACATTGGGACAAATAGTGCTACCCCAAAAGGAATGGCTAGATCACGAAAGAGTCCATATATTCCTGTCCCTGAACCAGCGATATCCGATGGTATATGTGATAATACAATCTTCATGAAAATAGTAGCATTACCTCCTAAACCGAATCCAAGCATTCCTAATGATAAGGCAAGTAATATAAATGTCGTATACTCAGAGAACAACAACATTATTCCACTGCCAATTGCAGTTAATATTAATGACACAGTTAAGATACGCTTTGGTTCTATACGGTCGGATAATGGTCCTATAAGAATTGAACCAAGTGCCATTCCTAGATACATGATAGATATCGCATATCCTGAAATCGCAGTGTTATTAGGCTGCGTATAATTAACAAACACAATAATATTAGTCATGTTTGCTTGCATTAAACCTTGTGTAAGAAAAAGAATAATAATAGGTAGAATAAAGGACTGTCGGTATATAAATTTGCTCGATAATATAGGTTTATATGCACGCTTTTCAGTAATTATTAAACCGATTAATGAAAATACTGCTAAGATTGTCACTATTATTAAACTAGATGATAACCATCCAAAGTTTTGTCCGAAGGACGGTATACATAATAGAAAACTAAAGAATGTTATTACGAAGAAGGCGCCTAAACTATCAAAATGTTCTATTTTTTTAGGTTTGTGTAAAACCTTTTTATGTGTAACTAAACATAAGATAAAAAATAGTATAGATAAGAATACACAAATCCACATTAGTATTCTCCATCCCCAAGATTCAAGTATTAATACACCTATACTTGGACCAAAAATAACTGCACTACTCGATATCAACATATATAAAGAGAACCCCTTCGCCATATTCTCAGGAGGAAATTCAGTTACAATATATGACATGATTGTCGGAGCTATGGCTGCTGTACCAACTCCTACTATGAAGCGAGCAATCAGCATAAATATTAGTGATGAGGCAATAGCAGTAAGGATATTACCAATAGTGAAAATGATGATTCCAAATAACAGGGTCGTTCGTCTTCCCCACATATCACTTAATTGACCAAGAATAGGTGAGCAAACAGCTGTTGATAATGAAAGGGAAAGCGCAGTCCATGTAGTGTTGTTGTAATTGAGATTCATATCTTGTACAAAAGCAGGTCCTAATACAGTTGTAAGTCCACCAACAATTCCTATTAAGAACGCAGCTAATGCATAAGGAATAAATCTTTTTATATAGGAATCAGTTTGAGAGTTTTTCATATTACACCTCGTTTATAAGTTTTCATTAGTTAGTATTACCTTTTTTTGAAGAATTATGTGTATTTTTCATGGTAATGGGAAAACTTATAATAGGGGAATAAAAAATAAGAAAAGGAGTTATATTATGTCAATGATTAACAGAGAAGTTGCAGATTTTAAAGCAACAGCATTTCATCAAAATGATTTTAAAGCAGTAACAAAAGAAGATATTTTAGGTAAATGGAGTGTATTCTTCTTTTATCCAGCAGACTTTACTTTTGTATATCCTACAGAATTAGAGGATTTAGCTGAAAAGTATGAACAATTTAGAGAAATGGGATGTGAAATTTATTCAGTATCAACAGATACTCATTTTGTTCATAAAGCTTGGCATGATGCATCAGAACGTATTAGAAAGATTAATTATCCAATGATAGCAGATCCAACGCATTGTATTTCAAAAAGCTTTGAGGTTTTAATTGAGTCAGATGGTATGGCTGAAAGAGGTACATTTATTATTAATCCAGAAGGAAAGATTGTTGGATATGAGGTGACAGCAGGTAATGTCGGACGCAATGCAGAAGAATTATTGCGTAAAGTGCAAGCATGTCAATTTGTTCATGCACATGGTGACCAAGTATGTCCTGCTAATTGGAAGCCAGGAGCTGAAACATTAAAACCAAGCTTAGATTTAATAGGACAGCTATAATGAATGAACTTTATGATGTTGTTATAATTGGTGGTGGTCCAGCAGGTCTAACTGCTGCCATATATCTTACACGTGCAAAATATAGTGTTTTATTACTAGAAAAAGAAAGCTTTGGTGGCAATATCGCAATTACCCATGAAGTAGTGAATTATCCAGGTGTAGGTGTATGTAGTGGTAAAGAATTGACTGATACAATGTATAGTCAAGCAGAATATTTTGGTACAGAATTCTTAATTGCTGAGGTAGTTGGTTTAAGTTTAGAAGAAGACGTGAAGATTGTTCATACAAATCGTGGTGATTATAAATGTCTTGGTGTTTTATTAGCAACAGGAGCACATCCAAAGCAAGTAGGATTTATCGGTGAAAAAGAATTTAGAGGCAGAGGTGTTGCATATTGTGCTACCTGTGACGGTGAATTTTTCACTGGTAAAGAAGTTTTCGTGATTGGTGGAGGCTATGCAGCTGCAGAAGAAAGTGTCTTTTTAACTAAATTTGCACGCCACGTTACTATCTTAATTAGAGGTGATGATTTCTCTTGTGCTGAAGCAGTTGCAGATCAAGCTAGAAGTCATGAGAAAATCACTATCTTAACTAATACTGTTGTTGAAGAGATAGCTGGAGATAATGGTATAGATTATATTCGATATAAGAATACTAAAACTAATGAAACTATCGAGCATCATGCTGAAGATGGTGAAACATTTGGTGTCTTTGTCTTCGTAGGATATGCACCAGCAACTGAACTAGTGAAGGATATTGCTAGATTAGATGAACATGGTTATATTATTACTGACAAATCTCAAAAAACTAGTGTTGATGGTCTTTATGCAGCTGGTGATATTTGTGTTAAGTCCTTGAGACAAGTGGTTACGGCTACTAGTGATGGGGCATTAGCAGCAACCGAATTAGAAAAATATGTAGCAGAAGTACAACGAAGAACAGGGTTAAGTACAAAAGAACCAATGCTTAATAGTAAAGCGCTGAGAACTAATTCTAATAAAACTATAGATAAAGATGATAGTGATAAAGAAAATAATCTATTTACAGCGGAAATGAGAGCGCAACTTAATACTGTATTTGAACGAATGACTAATCATCTTATACTTAAAGTGTGTGTAGATAATCGTCCTATCTCTCAAGAACTACAAGAATATGTAGAGCAGCTAGTTGCTATGAGTGATAAACTTAAAATGAATATTATACATAATAGTGAAGCAGAATTACTACCTTGCGTTAAAGTGTATACTTCAGATGAAGCATATTCTGGTCTTGCATTCCATGGAGTTCCTGGTGGCCATGAATTTACTTCATTTGTACTTGGTTTATATAATGTAGCAGGTCCTGGGCAATCTTTAGATGATGTTATTAAAGCACGAATTAAAAACATTAATAAAAAGGTCAGAATTAAAGTATTAGTATCATTATCATGTACGATGTGTCCAGATTTAGTTATAGCTGCTCAGCATATAGCTGCAATGAGTAAGAATATAACTGCTGAGGTTTATGATATTCATCATTTTGAAGATTTAAAAAATAAGTATAAGGTAATGAGTGTTCCATGTATGATTATTAATGATGAACATGTGTTTTTCGGAAAGAAAAGTATACTTGAGGTTTTAGAACTAATCGAAAGTCTAAATTAACTCATGTATTTAATACTAACTTAGACAGTAGATATTGATATGATATCTACTGTTTTTGTTACTTGATTAATATATAAGTTTAGGATATGATTTTCATAAATAAAGTAAATATTAGTCTACTAGGAGGACATTATGAATAATGTAAATAAGACACTGTATATACCACTATATGGTAAAGCGTTAGTTAGTAAAAGAGGAATAATATTAGATGATTCTAAAGCTGAGGAAATATGGAGTGCAGAAGGCTTTGAATTAAAGGGAAAATCTAAGTCAAAATGGTTAGCTTACTATATGGGGATGCGTTCTGCTGTATTTGATAAGTGGCTTAAACGACAAATGACTAATGATGAGGAAGCTGTTGTTATTCATATTGGTTGTGGGATGGATAGTCGTATTGAACGTATTGGTACTAATGGGCATCTTTGGTATGATGTTGACTTCCCAAGTGTTATAGAGGAAAGAAGAAAATTCTTTAAAGAATCTAGTGAATATCATATGATTGAATCAGATGTAAGAGAAAGTGCATGGCTTAAAGCTATTCCTAATGATAAGAATGCGATTATTGTTATGGAAGGAGTTAGTATGTATTTGCAGTTACACGAGCTACAACAGACTTTAAATAACTTATGTAACCATTTTAAGAAGGTTAATATCTTAGTGGACTGCTACACCGTATTTGCTGCGAAAGCATCTAAATATAAGAATCCTATTAATGATGTAGGTGTTAGCTTAGTATATGGTATTGATGATCCTAAAGTGTTAGAGGAGAATACAGGCTTACAGTTTATAGCTGAGCATGAATTGACCCCAATTGAATTAATAAATGAGTTGAATGGTATTGAGAAAATGATATTTAAATCAGTCTTTGGAGGGAATATATCTAAGAAGATGTATCGATTATATGAGTATCAAAAACAATAGTTTTATAGGAGATTTGATATGAGTAATTTTGTTTGTAAGGTAGCTAGTATTAATGAAATGAATAGCAGATGGGATTACCTAGTTAGAAGTAATAGAGATGATAGTAATTGGGTTATTTGGAAAGAAAGATCGTTAGAACGTGCCAGTAAGGGACAAAGTATTACGTATTATGGAATCCTAGATGGTGAAATAATAACTGAATGTACAGCATTATTAGATAGTAGTATCGTGCAAAACAGCGATGGTTTAGTAAATGATACAGTAGCATATTTATCTGCCTTTAGAACAGTAGAGGAGTATCAAGGTAAAGGATATTTTTCTAGCTTGTTTAAGTTCATGCTAAGTGATTTGAAATCAAGAGGATATGAAAAGGTAACGCTGGGTGTAGAACCTAATGTAGTAACGAATATGCAGATATATTTTCATTATGGGTTTACGGAATTTGTGAAGTTGGGGACTGAAGTATATCCTGATGGTGAACAAATATATGTGCTTTATTATGCTAAGAATATTTAGAAATGTATATTGTAAGAGCTAAGAAGAAGTAAATAGAGTTATGTCAAAACCTTTTGACATATAATTCCCCACAATGTAAAGAACATTTGATAGATTATAATTAAAGTATTATATACAATCTTTGTAGAAGGAGGTAACCTTATGGAACTTGGAAAGAAATTAAAAGAAGCTAGAATGAATTCAGGCTTAACACAAGAACAAGCAGCTGAGAAGCTTATGGTTACAAGGCAAACTATCTCAAATTGGGAAAATGAGAAATCATTACCTGATATTATAAGTGTGATAAATATGAGTGATTTATACCATATTAGTTTAGATGATTTATTAAAGGGAAATAAAGAAATGATCGCAAAGATTGAGAAAGATTCTAAAACGTTTGAGAGTAATAAACGATTAATATTAGTTACAAGTATCCTAGTATTTATTGTGGTAAGTATACGATTAATTAGTACTAATATAGGTGGTGCATTATATGAATTTGTTGAGGCAGCGACACCATGGGTATTAATGGGCATTGGTGTTGCTTGTGCCTGCGCCTATATGAGTGATAAGTAATGAGGTAAGTATAATGTCACATAAGATAGAACGTATTAATACGTATGATGATGAGAGATTTGATAGTAATGTATTGAAAGAGCATGGTGCATTTATAGTAGATGATATATTATGTTGCTCGTTTCGTATCAAAGATAATCATAGTGCGATAGTTGCTTACGATGAGGGTATCAATGTTGAAGAAGTAATTGAAGAGTATCGTTTTTACACAGAGCATATAACAGATTTCTATGATACTGCAGGCAAGCTACTCAAGCAGTATGAAACAGTAGAAACGTTTGATGTTGCTTTAAAGGATATACAACCATCTCAATTCCTAGTAGATGCTGATAAGGTAGATGCTGTAATGAGTTTTGTAAATAGTGGAGAAGATATTATTATTCCACTTATTAAAAGTGAAGATACTCTAATATCTGCAGATGGACATACACGGCTATTTGTAGCAAACCAAAAAGGGATTACTATAGTTAAAGGCTTTTATACTGAAGATAATGAATATATTCATGGATTTGTTAAGGAAGCAAGAAAACGTAATGTGTATTCTCCATTAGATTTGAAATGGGTACCACATGATATTTATGAAATAGAATGGAATACATTCTGTGATAACTATTTTAACCAAATAAAAAGTGGCACTTGATAATAATCAAATGCCACTCTTTTTAAATCCATTTAACTTTATTTTCTGTACCTTCTTTAATACGTACAATATTACCTCTATGGCGATATGTTGAGAATGCCCATAATACGACTAGTGTTAAGCCTTCAGTGATACCTGAATTAACTAATGTCATTACAGCAGCTAAGCCTAACATAATGATACTAGATAACGAAACATACTTAGTAAGCTTTAAAACTAATAAGAATACTGCAAGTGGAATAAGTGCATTGTAGAATGGTACATAACCAAAGAAGATTAAACCTAATACATAACCAGCGATTGTAGCTACGGCTTTACCACCCTTGAAGTTCGCAAACATTGGGTAACAATGTCCAACAGCGGCTGCGAAACCTGCATACATAATAGTTGATGGATCAATTAACGATACTAGCGTCATAGCGATTACTGACTTAAAAGCATCTAGTAAAATAACTGCTAGCCCAGCTTTCTTTCCTAGTACTCGGCCTGCATTAGATCCCCCTAAGTTACCGCTACCATGTTCTCGTACATCAGTTTTGTAGAAGACCTTTCCAACCACTAATGCGAATGGAATAGAACCAAATACATAACCAACAACTAAAGCAATTAATATATTTATATTAAACATTTATTTGTCCTCCGTTATATCTTAATCATAACACAAGAATGCTTTTAATAAAATAATTTTTATGATATAATTTCAAACAGTGAGGTGTTTTAAAATGGCTAATCATTCATATGATGCTTCGTCTATTCAAATATTAGAGGGATTAGAAGCAGTTAGAAAAAGACCAGGTATGTATATTGGTTCTACCGATAGTAGAGGATTACACCATTTAGTATGGGAAATCTTTGATAATGCTGTCGATGAAGCTATTAATGGATATGGTAAGAAAATTACTGTCACATTAGAGAAAAAAAGTGTAGTGTGTGTAGAAGATGAAGGACGCGGTATGCCTTGTGGTGTACATAAGTCTGGAAAAAGTGCGCTTGAAGTTATCTTTACTGTACTACATGCAGGTGGTAAGTTCTCTGAAGAAGGTGGATATAAGACTTCTGGGGGCTTACATGGTGTAGGTAGTAGTGTAGTTAATGCTTTAAGTAAATGGGTTGAGGTTACTGTTTGTAATGAAGGTAAAATTCACTTCATGCGCTTTGAAAAAGGTGGTAGTGTTGTAAAGCCAATGGAAATTCTTGGTGATACAAGAAAAACTGGCAGTAAGGTTAGATTCTTAGCAGATGATACAATCTTCTCTACAACTACTTATTCTCATGAAACAATAAAAGAACGTTTAAGAGAAACAGCCTTCTTATTAAAAGGCTTAACAATCATTTTCAAAGATGAAGATAAAGGTACAGAAGATGTATTCTATTATGATAATGGTATAGAATCTTATGTTGAATTCTTAAATGAAGGTCAACAAGTAATGAATAAGCCAATTGTATTTGAAGGTATGACGAATCAAATTAAGATTGAATGTGCTTTCCAATATACTGATACATATGCAGAGAATATCTTTAGTTATGTAAACCTAGTACGTACTAAAGATGGTGGTACACATGAAGCTGGCTTACGTAGTGGTTTCACTAAAGCAGTGAATGATTATGCTCGTAAATATGGATTATTAAAGGAAAAGGATAAGAATTTAGAAGGTGGCGATATCCGTGAAGGATTAACTACAATTATTAGTGTCCAAATTCCTGAACACTTACTACAGTTTGAAGGGCAAACTAAGGGAAAATTAGGTACTCCTGAAGCTCGTAGTGCAGTAGATGCTTTAGTAAGTGAAAAGATGAGCTTCTATTTAGAAGAAAATAGAGAAATTGCTGAAAATCTAATTCGTAAGATGATTCGTGCTGCGGTAGCTCGTGAAGTAGCAAGAAAAGCACGTGAAGAAGCTCGTAAAGGTAAATCTAAGAGTAAACAAGAAAAGAATATCTCAGGTAAATTATCGCCTG
>JAFXJJ010000097.1 GCA_017532345.1 Erysipelotrichales bacterium | reverse complement strand
TACAAGAATACCTGGTAAAGTAAATACAATAATGCGTAATACTGTATGTAAGTAATCGCCGATACCTTTTTTCTTTAGTTCAAAGCGTTCATTAATATATCTATGATATTTAAATGATACGTAAGTACTAAGTAAGAATGCAACGATAATAAAGCCATAAATCTCAAATATAATATTAAAGAAATCAAAGAAATTAACTAACCCCACAAAATTAATCAATGCACCAAATGCTGCAAGTCCATAGCTTACTACATTAAACATAAACAAGCCAAGTAAAGAATATAAAACTATTAGCACTAACATATACACTAGCATTCCTACTTGATAACCAAAGCTAGCAATAGAATTTAAGAATGATGCCCCAATCTTATGGAATGTATCAGTTTTCTCGTTCTCAATAAAGTCTTTATATAAATCCTTTACTATCACTGAAAATGGTAATCGCTTATTAATCAATCCTTGTAGTAATGCTGGATACATCACTACATCTACTATAATAAAAATAAACGAAACGATTGTACTGTATAGTACAAATAAAGCTGCATATTTCACATACAACATAACTTCACCCTCTTTTAATAATTGTAACATATTTCAATAATTTATAAACAAATTAGCTCAAGAAAAAATATATAAATACTTGACTCCTAAAAGAATTAATACTTGTAAGTAGTTACAATTACTTTATACAACGAATATATAATTCTTAGAGTACATCATTTGCTTTGTCACAATTTCGCTTTATTTTTACTATTGTTTATTGTATAATCAATATGTAAACGTTTCCAAATTTAAAGGGGAAAAATTATGAATATTTATGATATTTCTAAAAAAGCGGGTGTTTCTATCGCAACAGTTTCTAGAGTAATAAATGGAAGCTCAAATGTCAGCGAAAAAACGAAAGCCAAGGTATTAGCAGTAATCGAAGAAGTTGGCTATACACCTAATGCTTTTGCGCGCGGTTTAGGGTTAAATACTATGCAAACAGTTGGAATATTGTGTGCTGATTCTAGTGATCCTTATATGGCTAATGCCATTTCCGTATTAGAGAAAGAATTACGTGTGTATGGTTATAATATTTTCCTATGCTGTACAGGTTATGATTTGGAAGCAAAACAACAAAGTTTACAATTTTTAGTAAATAAACAAGTAGATGCTTTAATCTTTATTGGTTCTAACTTTATTAATGAAGACCAAAAAGATAATGAATACATCAAGAATGTGGCAAAGAGTATTCCTGTGATGATAATAAATGGATTATTATCAAGTGAGAATATCTATAGTATACTAGCAGATGACTATACAGCAGTATATGATGCTACTAAAGCTTTTATTGAAAATGGACGCAAGCGTATTGTGTACTTACACAATAATCTAACATATAGTATTCGTCAAAAGATTAGAGGCTATGAGAAAGCTATGAATGAATATTCTTTAGCTGCTCATACAGTACTAATTGAGTATACTCAAAAGAGTATTAAAGAAGTGAAAGAACAGCTTTTAAATGTGCATGAATTAATTAAAGATGCTGATGTGATTATGTGTGCAAATGATACGATTGCAGTAGGTGTATTGAAATACGCCAAAGAAAAGGGATTAAGAATTCCTACAGATGTAGAGATTCTCGGTCATAATAATTCTTACATAACACTTTGTACTGATCCTGAATTATCATCAATTGATAATCAGTTAGAAGAATTATGTAAGAGCTGTGTATCAACACTAATGGGAGTATTTAATGGGGATACTGTTCCTCTACGTTTAGTGTTCCCATCAGTATTGGTGCAACGACAAACAACTTCATTACCAAAATAGAAGGAGAGATTAAAATGAAGAAATTTATGGATGCTGATTTCCTATTAACTACTGAAACAGCACAAAAACTGTATCACGACTATGCTGAAAAGACACCAATTTTAGATTATCACTGCCACGTTAATCCAAAAGAAATCGCTGAGGATGTTCAATTTGAGAATATCACTAGACTTTGGATCGTTAACGGTACAGCTGGTGACCACTATAAATGGCGTTTAATGCGTGCTAATGGTGTAAGCGAAAAATACATCACAGGTGATGCAAGCGATAAAGAAAAATTCTTTAAATTCGCTGAAACATTAGAAAAAGCTATTGGGAACCCAATTTTCCATTGGTCTCATTTAGAATTACAACGTTACTTCGGTTATACAGGAGTATTAAATAGTAAAACTGCTGAAGAAGTATGGAACTTATGTAATGAAAAATTAAAAGACCCTTCAATGAGTGTACGTAACTTAATTCGTCAATCTAACGTTACATTATTATGTACTACTGATGATCCAGTTGATACTTTAGAATATCATGATCAAATTAAAGATGATGAAACATTCGATGTACAAGTATTACCTGCATGGCGTCCAGATAAAGCTATGAACTTAGAAGCAGATACATATATTACATATCTTGAACAATTATCTAAAGTTACAGGTATTGAAATCAATACATTTGCTGATTTGAAAGCTGCATTACGTGATCGTATGGAATACTTCGCTGCTCATGGATGTTCAGTAAGTGACCATGGTTTAGTATCTATGATGTATGTTCCTGCAACTAATGAAGAAATTGAAGCTATCTTCGCTAAACGTTTAGCAGGTCAAACTATTACTTATGAAGAAGAATTAAAATTCAAAACTGCTTACCTAGTATTCATGGGTAGAGAATATACTAAGTTAAATTGGGTAATGCAATTACACTATGGTTGTAAGCGTAACAACAACGTTAATATGTTTAAGAAAATTGGCCCTGATACTGGATTCGATTGCATCTACACTGATACATCATCTAAAGATCTTGCTGATTTCTTAAATGCATTACAAGAAACTGATGAATTACCAAAAACTATTATCTATTCATTAAATCCTGCTGATGATACTTCTATCACTACAGTTATGGGATGCTTCCAAGGTAATGAAAATGGTACAGTTAACAAAATCCAACATGGTTCAGCTTGGTGGTTCAATGACAACAAGACTGGTATGATTAACCAAATGACTAACTTAGCTAATGAAGGCTTATTAGGTAACTTCAATGGTATGTTAACAGATTCAAGAAGCTTCTTATCTTACACTAGACATGAATACTTCAGAAGAATCTTATGTGAATTAGTTGGTAACTGGGTAGAAAATGGTGAATATCCAGCAGATATGGATAATCTTTCTGAATTAATTAAGAATATCTCATACAACAATGCAATTCGCTATTTCAACTTTGATTTAGAAACTAAATAATAAAGTAAAGGTTGTCGATTGACAACCTTTTTATATGCTTAAAACTATATTTGTAAATTAAATTCTACCTTTAAAGAATCAAAACGTTTTTGCTCATTAGCCTTTACACTAAATAAAGGATTATACAAGACATGCTGCATTACATCTGCATCCTTTAATATTTCATCCAATACTCCATGAATATCTAACTTATCACTATGGTTATATATTGCTGTGCAGATTAAATTTATTTCTTCTTCACTAAATTCATTTAATGAAACTAGGATATCACGTGCCATTTCTGCACCTTTATGAGCATGGTCTTTTGAATCCATATTGGCATATGAATAAATATCATGTAGCATTCCTGCAATAGTGGCTAGTTCAATGTTTTCTTGACGCTTCATTGCTAATAATGCACACGCCTGAGAAACTCCATATAAATGTAAATAAGCACATCTACGTTCTTCAGCATCTACTATATTCAACACTATTTCATCTACTACTTTCCTTACATTTTCAATTCTATCCATTCTAAATTACCTCATTACCATTAATAGTTTATCTACTACAATTCTTTCACCATCTGCATTTCTTTAAACTGCTTATTTAGAAAGGTATATTCAATCTCCTTGACTTCCACAAAGCCAATGTCAGAATACATTTTACGAGCAACGGTATTATCTAATGATACACTAATATAAATCTTTTCAGCATTATGCCTATCCTTGAAGTACTCTAGGAAAGCCACTACAGCTTTCTTACCATAGCCCTTTCCTTGAAACTGTTTACCTATCATAAAACGACTCATAGACCATCCAGGGATAGTATCATCATAATCATATAGGATGAATCCTACCATTATATCTTCGTGATAAATACCTAGTGTATACAGATTGTCTTCATAAGCAGCCTCTACCAAAGATTGCTTATTATCTGCCACAAAAGATGTTTGACCTTCATCTACAGTTAAAGCCATACAATCCCAGTAATTTGTCTTATCAATCTTTCTAAATTCCATTTTAACTTACTCCCATGGTTTTCTAACCATTTCAGCGCCTAATGAATAAGCTTTTTCTAATTCACTAGGAAACTCCTTTTCATGACGTTCTTTTTTAGAATCAGGATTAAACATTGTCCAATTATATTTAGAATAGTCATCAACCTGTAATGTATCACCGCATATCATTATCTTAGTTGGACCAACCATACGATTCAATGTACTTCTATAGTTTTCTAGCATCTTATCATAACCAATTTGACTGTAGTATTCCTCTGAACAATTGCTAGTCATGATGAATAACACTGGTATTAAATGTTTATTATAACTTCTAGGCTCAGTTTTGTAAGATAAGGCTTGGAAAATCAAGCGTTCATATAATGAACGAAAGGCAGCACTAACATCTCCAAGATAATTAGGTGTTCCAATAATTAATCCATCAGCTGTTCTAATTTCTTCTAATACTGGCGCTAACCCATCCTTATAGATACATATACCTTGATGCTCTGGTAATTTACAACCAAAGCATGAAATACATCCTGTAAACTTATCTAGTTTATATAAATCAAATATCTTTACTTCAGCCCCTTCACTTTCAGCTCCCCTAGCTGCATCGCGTACTAATGAACTAGTATTCCATGAAGTACGTGGGCTAGCATTAATTACTACTATCTTCTTCATAAATTCTCCTTTTTTAATTATCTTTTTATTATATATTTTTGAATTACTTCTTTATAAGTATAACTATAAAATTCTTCTGCTAACTCTCCATTACAGTTTGTGATTACCTTTGCTGATGCTGTATTAGACTTATCACATGTAACAATAACATCTTTAATTCCAAGTACATCACACACCTTTAATCCACTCTCTAGCATAGCTGTTGCATAGTGCTTTTGTCTTTCCGTTGGTCTTATACAATATCCTATATGACCACCTTCTTTTCTTAAGAAATCATTTAGCGCTAATCTAATATTAATCATTCCAATAATTTCATCATCTTCTTCACGTACATAAAAGTACGTTAATGCTGGCACTCTTGGCGCTTGGATATTTGCGATGTCAATATCACGATAAACCTTATCTAACCATTCCTCATAAGTAGATTCTGATAAATATCGATCTAATGAACCACTTCCATTAATCTCAGAATTATATTCATAGAATTCATTAATAAACTGTATGGCTTTTTCTTTATAAGCTAAACTAGGAAATACCAACCTCATAATTATCACTTCCAAATCTAATATACTAATCATTAATCTAATTATACTATATACCTAATTTCAAGCAAAGAAAATCCTCGATGTATCATCACCGAGGATATATTTAATATTATTCTTCAACATCCATATCTAAACCAACTTCTCTTGGTAAGAATCTTGGACATACATTCTCAGAAGATGTGATTACTGATGCTGCTAGATAAGAACCAATCTCAATCGCATCACTAATATCTTTACCATATGTAAGACCAATTGCTACACCTGCACAGAAGGCATCGCCTGCTCCAGTAGTGTCCTTAACATGTACTTTTCTAGCTGGACATACGCCCTTATTTCCTTTGCAATCAGCATATATAGCACCTTGTGCACCTAGTGTTACAATCATTGATGGAATGTTACCACGTGTTACCTTTTCAGATATAATATCCCTAATCTCTACCGCACTCTTTTCACTATAATCATCTGCAAATAGGATACCTGCTTCTAATTGGTTACAGATAAAGCAATCAAATTTTTGTAAGAAGTC
>JAFXJJ010000096.1 GCA_017532345.1 Erysipelotrichales bacterium | reverse complement strand
CTCAAACAGAAGATGGTAAACGTTTAGAATCATTCGGTATTAAGAGAACTCACAAGAAAGCTGTTGATGCAGTTTGTGAAAAGCTTAAAGAAATTGGTGTTAATGAAAACTATTTAATCAGTGTATCGCATGCTGACGTTAAAGAACAAGCAACAGCTACTGTAAATCAAATTAGTGAACATTTCCCTAATACTCAAGTCGAATTATTAGATTTATCACCTGCCTTTATTACACAAGGTGGTCCAGGTTGTATTGCTATTCAAGCAATTAAACTATAAGAAAAAATCCTGCTTCATAATTGAGGCAGGATTAGTTTTAGATAAAGGATAGGAGAAATATATGGATTTACCAGAAAAAGATTAAACAATTAATAGATTGAATGAATTCAGTATCATCAGCATCAATTCCTGCGCAAAAGCCAATCTTAGAAATGTTTGATATTGCGATGGATGAGAATGCTGAAGTGCATATATACTCTGCTTTTAAGAATATTGGTTTAGAGCCAATTATTAATATTATCAATAATAAATAGATTAACTAAGGTATATGATGGACATATACCTTTTTTAATAAGAAAGCTATCGTAAATTCTAAATAAAAATGGTATATTATAGAGTATAAATAATCCTTTAGAGAGGTCTGATAATATGATATATACTATTACACTTAATCCAGCCTTAGACTATGTAGTTAAGGTTGATGAGTTTAGGGAAGGAAAAACTAATCGTAGTAAAGAAGAAATGATATATTATGGTGGCAAAGGTATCAATGTATCTTATGTTTTAAAAGAACTAGGCTTAACTAGTAAATGCCTAGGCTTTGTAGCTGGTTTTACGGGTAAAGAGCTAGTACGAGGAATAAATAAACAAGGACTAGTTTCTGATTTCATTCAAGTTAATGAAGGAATGACACGAATTAATGTGAAGCTTAAAAGTGAAGTGGAAACAGAAATAAATGGAATGGGGCCGATTATCTCTAAAGAAAATGAGGAAGAATTATTGAATCAATTAGATAATTTAATTAAAGGAGATTTATTAGTTCTATCTGGCAGTATTCCAACTACGATGGATGCTAATATATATACAAAGATTATTCAAAGGGTTAGTAATAAAGAAATAGAAGTGATTATTGATACAGCAGGGAATCAGCTATTAAATGTATTAGAATATAAACCATTACTTATAAAGCCTAATAATGATGAATTAGCTAGTCTATTTAAAGTGGATATACAATCATTATCAGATGTTGAATACTATGCGAGAAAGCTACAGGATATGGGAGCTAGAAATGTATTAGTATCAATGGCAGATAAAGGATCATTACTAGTAGATGAAGAAGGGAATGTTCATCATCAAGGCGTATGCAAAGGAGTTTTGAAGAATTCGGTCGGTGCAGGTGATTCGATGGTTGCTGGCTTTATTAGTGGGTATTTGCGTGATTATAATTATGATGATATCTTGGCATTAGCTACTGCTTGTGGAGGTGCTACAGCCTTTAGTGAGGGTTTAGCAAATAAGGAAATGATTGATGCTTGCTTAGCAGAATTAAAGGAGAATCTATATGAAAAATAAACTTTCAATAGTAGATAGTATTATATATTTCTATATCGTATGCCATGCCTTGTATAGTGTATATATGTTTACGGTATCAGTAAGCTACGGTGGAATTTGGTTAGCCATTACATTAGTGGAAGGAATACTATTATTCATTGGTAAGAAGAAGTTGAGTGTTATTTTGAAAGTATTAGCATGTTGTTGCATACTACAATCATGTATATCCTTTGGTTTATTAGTAAGTGGCAATGATAGCGATATAGATAATGCTGATTCAGTACTAGTGCTTGGTTATCAATTAACTAATAATGAAATGAGTGATACGCTGAAGTATCGATTAGATAAAGCTTATGAATATGCTGTTAATAATCCTGATAGTACATTAGTGCTATGTGGTGGAGTTACTAGGGAGAACACTGTTTCTGAAGCTTCAGTAATGAGGGAATATCTACTTGATTTAGGAATAGGTGAGAAACGTATTCAATGTGAGGATAAATCAACTGATACGATTGAAAATATTCAAAATAGTTTAGATTACGTAGATAAGAATTCGAAGATAGTTGTATTATCTAGTAATTATCATGTTACTAGAGCTAAAATGATATGTGAGAAGGTAGGATTAAATGTGAAACGTTGTGGAAGTAAAGCTCCACTAATGTTGTTACCTAATCAATTCTTATTTGAGAAATTAGGTATTTTGAAAATGTTGATTAGATTGTAGGTGATAGTGATGAAATTAAAGAAAAGTTATAAAGGGTTTATCGTATGGTTGCTAGTGTTTGTGGTATCGATATTTGTTTGTGCCTTTCTACCAATCGATGATGGTGCTTTAATCACCCGTATATTACTTAATGCATGTATGCTTGAATTGACATTATTAACTTATATCATCTATAAGACAGGCTATGTGTATTGGTATACAGGTGTTAATTATGAGGATGCAGTAAATGCTGGTGAGATACGAAGAAAAGAATATGGCTTAGCACATTTCAAATTGTTTTGGTCATTTAATTTGCTTTTTATAGGATATTCTATACTTTCTCATCTAGTGAATCCTTATTTTTGGATTGACATGATAGTTTTG
>JAFXJJ010000011.1 GCA_017532345.1 Erysipelotrichales bacterium | reverse complement strand
ATTCCTAAAACAATTGTTAGTAGTAAGCAACCAAATGTAGTCATTTTCCAAGCTCTATCACAATGTTTTCTTAAATCATTAATTTCATCAAACATTACTATCACCTCTTTATTAGTTTTAGTATATCATAATATCTCTAAATTTAAATAATCTATTGATAATTGAAGGTGGAGAATGGATATGTTATCATGAGAATATACAGGTGGAGATATAATTATGAAAATTTATGATATTTCACAAGAAATATTTAGTTGTAAGGTATATCCAGGGGATGATGTACCACAGAAAATAGAAGTATTAAGAATGGAAGATGGTTCATCATATAATCTAACGTCATTTTCAATGTGTGCGCATAATGGAACACATATTGATGCACCATTTCATTTTTATAAAGATGGTAAGACTATTGAAAGTATTGATTTAAATAAAGTAATAGGACTAGCATATGTATATGAGCATCAAGGTGATGTGACAAGTAGTGATGCGAGAATGATGGTTAAAGTAGCTAGAAAAGCTAATAGTGAAGCGATGGAGCGTATTTTAATTAAAGGTGATGCAGTTGTTACCCTAGAGGCAGCGAAAGTATTTGTGGAAGAAGGAATTCTATTAATCGGTAATGAATCACAATCGGTTGGACCAGAGGATGCACCAATGGCAGTGCACAAGGAGCTACTAGGTGCAGAAGTAGTATTACTAGAAGGAATATGTTTAGATGAAGTAAATGAAGGTGTATACTTACTAAATGCAGCACCATTATCTCTAGCAGGCTCTGATGGGGCACCATGTAGAGCAGTTTTGATTGATATTGAATAATATAAAACGGAGGAGTGTCATGGGTACTAGCAATCAAAAAATAATGATTCAAGATTATTTACGATTATCAATAGAAAAAGATAAGTTAATTAATGATTTGAAAATTAAGGAAGCAGAATTAAGAAAACTAGAACTAGCATTATCTGAAGCAGAGGATAATTTAGAAAGATTGGAATCTAATTCCATAAAGAGTATGTTGTTAAGTGTTATGGGGAAAAGAGCAACACAACTACAAGAAGCTCAAGATGAATTTAATGATATCACATCAAAGATTACTTTATTAAAGTTTGAAGTTGATTCTACTAAAAATAAGGTAGAGTCAAACTCTGTAAAGATTAATGAATTATATGATTCGATAGTAAAGCTTTTTGATTCAAATGATATTAGTGAACAAACAGTATTCAATATCAAAAGGTTACATGAACTACCCATTTTAATAAATGATATTTCTAAGAAGATAGTAACCTTGAAAAATATGATAACTGCAGCTGATGAGGTATATACTTTTGGCGATGTACGCTACAATTCATTGGGACACAAGTATAATCGAAAAGAAACAACAATGAAAGAACATGCAAGAAGCATTGAGGCAGCTACTAACGAATTAATTAATTCATTAGAAGCATACAATAAATTAGCGAGTGATGATATATCTATTGCATTTCATGAAGAATGGATGGATGATGAAAAGTATTGGGATAATCAACAGTTAGCTTCTGATTCACATCAAAGGATTACTAATGTTAGCGATTGGCTAACTAGCACAAGTATTCATTGGCGTGATATAAAAGTACAACAACAAGAAATTCTAATAGGTATACGAAATACTATTGTAGAGGATTGTGTAAATTAAAAACTAGGATTAAGGAATCCTAGTTTTTATATTCTGATTAGTTTGATATATATGTTATTGTAGATTTGTAGTCAATACAAATTTATTTAATCTTCTTTCCATCACTAAAAGCATTACCTACTTTTTCTCCTAATACATAATAAGCATGATTTACAGGGTCATATGTAATAGGCTTTAGTAAAGAAGGATCAATAATACCTTTTTCATTTAGAATAGCTTCATCACAGCTAACATTCACAATTTCGCCAATTAAAAGTTCTTTATCCTCATCAAAGCTTTCAAACTCACATTCTAAGCAAAGTGGAAGCTCCTCAATGATAGGTGCATTAACAAATTCACTTTTAACTAATCTCCATGGAGTTTTTTCTAATTTATTAGCTGTATCGTTTCCTGATACTATTCCTACATAATCTGCATATACCATGTTTTTCATATTGCACATACTAACAGTAAATGCCTGATTCTTAACAATATTTTTGTATGTTTTATGACTTGCATCCATTATTATCGCAATCTTCTTATAATCTGCTACACAACCCCATGCTGCATTCATTGCATTTGGTACTCCATTTTCATCATATGTTGCGATAACAAATACTGGCATTGGGTAAACGTACGGTTTAGCTCCTAAATTCTTTCTCATAATATAAACCTCTTTTCTTAATTATCTATAATCATTTTAACATATTATTTCGAAAAGTATTAAAACATCAATCTTAAATTTAATTGCTGCAGTTAGGAGGATGATGGTGGAGGTAAAAGGTACCCAAAAGGTACCCCTAATTTTTAAATTTTAAAGGTAAAACATAAAAAAACACGGAAATTACTAGCTTTTAAAGGTAGTAATTAACCGCATTTAATTGCATATAAATTTATGGTGCCGAAAGGATTCAGTTTCCGAACCCCAAAACCTTGTTCATTGTATAACTAAATTTTACTGTACTTTTTAAATTTAGTAAACACGTTTCTAATAAAAATTTGCAAATTACTTAACTTTTTTATAACTTTCAATTAACTTTTTTAAAATACTAATATTTTATTATTCTATGCATATTTTTTTACTATCTTCATTAATCTTTATAATTTTTCCATCTTTTATAATGTAAGCTTCTCCATATAATGTAGTAATGCCATTATCTATTATAAAGTATGTACTATCATTTATGGCATAAATTTTATTTTTAAAACTATCTGGAATTATTATTTCTTCAATATATTTTTTTCCATCCAATATATAATTCCTAAATTCACTAAAATGAGGCAATATGTTTATATTTGTTATACCTAATCCACTTAGATAACGATTAAAACTTTCATCTAAACTTTCACCTTCTATTTCAGGAGGACAATAAACATCAATTGCACAGTTCATACTTCCAGCGCTACCGCCACATATTATTGCATTTGTATTATATAATTTTTCTTTTAAGTTGATTTTATTAAAAAATTTATTTTGTGTTGGCAAATGACCACCACAAAGAAAAATAAAATCAGCTTTATTAATTAAATCATCAATTTTATCTTCTGTTCTTATATCTAATATTTCATATTTTTTAAATGGTAAAGTCATATCAAATGATTCAAATATTGCATTTGCATATAGATCGGTATATTCTGTGTTATATTCATCACTAGCAACAAACAAAAAATTATCAAACTTTTTAATATATTTTTTTAAATTATCTAAAATATTATTTTTATTTCCAAAATGTTTGGCAATTCTGTTACCATTAATATCTTTATCATACGTATCTAAACAACTGGTTAAAAAAATTGTTTGCATATTAATCACCTAATTTATTATACCATAATACGACAATTTTTAAATTTATTTTATTGTAATATTTATGTAATTTAAAACGAACCTTTGTGGGGTTCGTATCAAATCTTTATGGTGGAGGTGGGGTAGGTAGAAGTTGGAATGTATAAAAGTAATATTAAATACAGATAAAATATTATTTTTAAATCAAAAAAATATGAAAGGGTACCGTAAAAGGTACCCCAATTTATTGATGAATTGAATTATAGTAAGTAATTTATTATAATATTAATAGTAGTATTGGATAATTTCGCCTAAAGAAAGATAAGGTGGGTTTTAATGGCCGACATGGCGAAAGGATATACGAATTTTATGAACAATAATTTATATAGAACTAATGCTACTGGAGAAAACAAATATGAACCAGTTTTATGGAATACTGCAGATATTATGAGAGTGTACCGTGTAGGTCGTAACAAAGCTTTGGGGATTAAACGCAAAGTTTGTGAGAATTACCCAGACTTTTGGAAGCATGCTCGATATGTGTATGCAGATGATGTTATTGCAGTTATGAATTCTGGACGTATGCCTAGCTAATCGGTTAGGCTTTTCTTCTGACTTTATCTTAATATATAAGGAGAAATACCCGATTTAAAGAGAGATGAATGTACCTTATTTTTGATGTAAAATATCAAAAGTATACATTTCATCTCTCTTTTTTATATTCATTTTATACTACTGTTTTTATAACTCACAAAATTAAGTACAAAAAATCTGCATTATATCGTACATACAAAGGATAACTTTCTGTTGTTCGATTTTTTCTTCAAATAAAATTTTTATCTAGCATCATATAAATTAATTCAATCCAATAATCAAAACCAAATCGAGTTTTTCTAAAAACGTATTAGTTAAACGATTGAAATTTCGATTACAGTCAGTACATTTAAACCGCTGTAACCCGTTTTTTTTACTTACCATTTTTAACAATAATATGAGAACCACAATGCAGACAATATTCGTTAATGTTATGCTGTGTTAAGACTTTTTCGAGTGAAGCCATTTCATATTGTGTTACTTCTTTGCTAACATCTTTATATTGTTTAGCATATTGATTTAGTAAGTTCAAAAAATCTTTTTGAGAAAAGTTCTCAAGAATAACACTTTTAGCTTCGGACTTAGTAATATTCTTCTTTCTAGGCATAAGTAATACCATCACTTTCTAATGTATCTAGAATACATAATAAAAAATCTTAACAATCGCTTAATCATTTACATTGTAATTATAGCAAATAGTATGTTAGTTGCGAATAATCAAAAAATAAGACATAAATAATTACGTCTTATTTTAATAGTTATTCTTTCAATTTGACATCAAACGAAACAGTTTCAGGATTAATTTCAAAATTGCAAACTGAATCATTGTATTTTATATAAATTGGAAATTCTTGACTGTTACCTACATTTAGATTATCAAAATTGACATATAATTTTAAAGCAGTAATATCTTCAATAGTTCTATCTCCACAGCTGTGTTTATCGCCTTTTACAGTTATAACCTTATCAGTATCATCTAGTAATGTGAATTCAGGATTTTGGTTTTCATAGTTTTCGTAATGAAGATTTTTTAATGATGTTTCGAATTCAAGATTAGAACTTGCACTACATCCAGAAAGAGACAACAGAGCAACAAATGCACACGTTAATAATTTTATAAACTTTTTCATTATTTTTTCTCCTTTTTACATCAGTAACAAACAAGCGCTTTTCATTACACCATTAAGAATAACACAAAAAGATAATGATTACAATCCCCCCAAAATGTTCGAACATTTTGAATGAAATTCATAAAAAATATGCTTACTATATAATTTTATCAAAAAAAGTCTAATAAATTAGACTCTTTTGTAAAAATATTATAAACTTTTTATAGCCGTGTGCTCGTTATACATGGTTAATCAATATTAGAACTTGAACTTCTATATTGATGGAGTTTATATAAATGGTAAAAAAGGATTCAAACCCATTTATTACGATTCAATTGTATTTTTCTACGATAGATATAGATGTTCTGTTATTGGCATTATGTTTTCTTGATGCTTATACAACAGCATGTCCTAGCGTTTTATCCATTACAGGATTATTAGCTAGTTTAATATGTTATACGAGTAAAAGGCATAAATAACGAATTGGAAGATGTGCTTTTATAGGCATCTTCTTTTTTAATATAACATAAAAATCTAAAAAACAGAAAGTTTTATTTATAATTTTAGTGACAACAGTAAAAAGTATTGTAATTATCCAATAAAAAAGTTATCTCCTCTATAATCGGGTATTTGATATATAAGGACTATATGTGGAAATTTAACATTCATCTGTTATATTGACAGTGTAATCTTATATACGATATTTAAGAAAGGTGAGGAGAAATATGTTAAATATTAATAATTGTGAAGATAACCATTGCCGCAATCCTTATTATGAAAAGAAACATTGGTCTAGTAAAATTAATAAAATCAAAGCTTTTGCAAACTATGGACTGATAGAATACTCAGAACATGCTTTAAGTCAAATGCAAGCTAGAGGGATTACCAAGGAATATGTTGAACATACACTGAGAAAGTATAGTACTTCCATAGTGCAATGTCATGGAAAAGGTACATATAATGACAATGCAGATGAGTTAGTCGTATTATGTGGTAAGGTTAAAATTGATGGAAGTAAACAACCAATACATATCATCTTAGCAGAACACATAACATCTGAAGGTGGAGTACATTACAAGGTGGTAACAGCATATGTGCCTAGTCCAGTCTATTTTCATGCGAATGGCAAACTACTTAAGAACTAAAAACAGGCTTTTAAAGTCTGCTTTTTTTGATGCTAATTAAAGAATTGCTTTAATTTGTGGGAATTGAAAAAAATGCAGTATATGATATAATCTCTGTTGGAAACATAAAAATGGAGAGATTAATCATGAGAAAAATATTAGTTATATTGATTTTTGCTTTGCTATTTGGGTGCAATGCTAGTAATGGTGGGCCTAATCAAGAAGTTAATAGAAATGATGATAGTAGTGTTGTAACTACGACTACAAGTACGGCTACAACTGCTGTTGTTAATACTACCGTTATTACATCAACTACTGCATCAACAAGCACTTTAATTAAAGATGAAAATGGCAATGAAATTTTAGGGCCCGATAGTTATACATGTGGTAATCTGGATACAGAAAAAATTTGTGAAGTAGGAGAAGGTCCTGAAATTAGATTACTTCATTATAATAATTATAATCGTATAGATAAAATGTTTTATATTCCAAAACGTTTTACCTCAGAAGAAGAATATATTAATTACATTATTAGTACAAATTCATTTATTGCTATAGACCCTCAGGATGGCGAAGTTGAAATTATGTATATTTATATTGAAGAATTAGATAATTATGGTATACTTGCAGCGGATAGTGATAATAATCAAACCGAATGGTTAATTCCAATTCAGGTAAAGGAGAATATTGACAAATCATCTTCAAATACACAAAAACCAGGTTCTGATAATACGGATAACACAGATAATTCTGACAATTCTGGAAATAATGATAATTCTGATAACAATAATAGCAACTCAAATAATTCTTCAGACTCAAAATTACCTACTACAGTAGAAGAAGGTTCTATTAAATATACCTCAGATATTTATACAAAGAATTTTAAATCTGTAACAGGATTACCAATTAAACCAGTAACTGTATATGAAAAAGAAGTAGAAATTAGTGATGAAAAATTCTTTAATACAAAACATCAACATGCTTATGGGTTAATGACTAAAGGTAAAATTGGAACAGTATATATAAATAAACCAAAAGATTTTAGCTATAATATTGATGCATTACCAAAAGAAGATATTGCTTCAGAAATGAAAACAAATGTTACTTATGAAAACGGAATTCTAAAATATCGAGAAACTTATAATGAAGACAATTATTCTGATTTTATATATGATTATAATACTAAAATAATGGAAGCTTATCATTATGGTTACAAAGATAATAAATTATATGATGTAACTTATTGTAATTATGACGGAGTAACACGAATGACGCGTTGTTTCTCAGCTACCAATGGAATAGTAAGTGCCGAGGGTACAATTATCAATCATGCTACCCAAACATATTATAAGTTCACGGATGATTGCAGTAGTGATGGCGGTAACTCAATGACATGGATGCCAAATAATATCATTGAAAACAAATATGGTTATGATGAAACATCTTCATTCATCATTATGGAGTAAAAAAAGAACTCGTCTGAGTTCTTTTTTTATTATTTATTACGAAAAATTATCGTGAATTTCTATCTAGATATCCTTTTGCTAAATACGCATTAACAAATTCTTCGATATTATACCCAGTAACATATCCTTTAGCTACTGAATGTGGAGTACATTACAAGGTGGTAACAACAGCATATGTGCCTAGTCCAGTTTATTTTCATGCAAATGGGAGAGAACTTAGAAACTGAAAACAGACTTATCATAAAGTCTATTTTTTTATAGCTTTAATTAAAGTATTACTTTAATCGGCTGTTGAAACGTAATTATTTATAAAATCAAATGCGAGGGGTATTTTATTATTTTGCGATTGTTATGACGATTGTATCAGTATCTTAGATATACACAATCGCAAGGCTCTATATACCAGGTATTTTGAAGGTTATTCTATCGTAGTACCAATATAAAGTTATTATACTTTCTATAGCTTCATTAATTTGCACTATATGTTATATATGGCAGAGGGTTAATAGTTGATAATATCTCAGTTTGGTTATTTCCTGAAAGGGTGATAGAGATAATGATGGTAATTTATGTGTATTTGTAACGACAAAAAGACCAACTACTATTGGTTTTGTTTAATATTCATTTTGTTGGCAACTGCCAATTATTATCAATTTGTTGTTGCTTCTTTTAGGATATAATATACTTTACGCAATGATATGCCTAGCTTTTTAGCAATATAAGTTCTAGTGAAGTCTTTCATTTGAAGGACCATAGTTTTAATACGTTCTTTAGCTTTTAGTACTTTATTGTGAATTCTGTTTCGTTTTTCTTGTTGCTTTTCTAGTTTGCGACGTGTTTTTTCTTGTTTACTAATAATAGTTCGTAAACAAGTTTGTTCTTCTTCGCTAATATCAAGAAAACGAATCATATTAGTATTGGATAGTCCAATAGTGATACGCTTTGCATAATTTAGACCAGCACGTAGGGTACTTTCCACTTCACGCATAGGCAAAGGCACTTCAAATAGAATATTACATGATATTAGTTCTTGAAGAATATCTCCTTCGCTCATACCTTTGTTTGCTAAGATACAGACAATATTGCATAATGTATTTTGTCGATGGCCTATATTCAAATCGTTTACTGCACGTAGTCTAATAAGTGTTTTCATATCTTCATATCTAGCATTATTAAGCTGTTGCACAAATTCATCAGTAACAGTTGTAAAATATTTACGTCTGATTTGTTTGGCTTTAGCTTTTGGTTCATAATAATTATTATAAATATCGTTAAGAGAATATTTGCTCATGTCTACATTTTTCATGATGTAACTAGTGTATTTCTTAGCTTTCGTATTATATGTACCTACAGCACGTAAATAAGCGACTGGGTTAATTGAGACAGGAACATCCACATCTAATGCAATATTGGAAGTTTCTAAATAGGATTTAATTGTTGAAGCAAGATACAGTGCTAGCTTTTTCCAATAGACAATCGTATTTTGATTTGCTGGCAATGATTCGATATACCATACCATTTGCATGCCTCTGCCTGTATATACAACTTCATGAGGTTTCGGTATTTTTGACCCAATGAGTTCATCCTCTAATAAGCAATAAACAGAGGTAGCTTTATCCTTGTCAAAAACACTTCCTCGTCTATGATTATCTAAATCCACGTATAATGCATTTAATGAGTATAGCGATTTTAATCTACGAGATTCGCCATGAAAATTGCAAAATGTATTAGGTGTATAATAGCAATCAACTTTATCATAGGCAGCTTTTGATATTAAATGATGTGCAATCTTGCTGCAATATGTGTTTTGCATAGTGTTATCTGTCTTTGTTCCAATATATAATGAATGTGAGTATTTTGTTGTTAATGTATCAATAACCATGTTTACCTCTTTAGGTTACAAATCTTAAATATAACCTTTTAGTTATCTTCAACATAACAAATAGTATAAATTTAACGTATATTTAAAAATAATTAGATGATTTTTTTAGGATTGTTTTCATAAAACGTGTTTGATATAATTGCCTTGTTATGAGAGAGGTACTTATATGAGAAAGATAATTCTGATTTTACTTAGTTGCATACTACTTACTTCGTGTGTAACGAAAGATAATAGTAGTGTAGATAATCAAGAAATAGATAATCCACAAATTGAAAACACTGATACTACTACAACTCAAGATGAAACACTTAAAAATGATATAGTTTCAAAAGAGGAGAGTAGTTCGCAAGTTGAAGATAAAGAATCAGACACGTCTGAAAGTGAACAAGAAAATAAAGCAGAGAAAGAAGAAGCTAAAAAAATTACCATTTTAAAAACAGAATATGATGCTTTATCTTATGATTTATCAGGAATTGATACAATAGTTGAAATTGATAATTCGAAAGACGATACTACAATGAAGAATGAATTATTAGGTAGTTTATGGGTAATGTATTATACAATTCGAGATACTAACCAGTTAAATTACAAAAAGGTTATTTTCACTGATAAAAATTATGATGATGCCAGTGAGTATGCACTTAAAGAACAAACATTTGATTGTTATGTACTTTTAGACGATACATATGCTTTCACTTTACCAATTGAAGTTGTTCATACAAAGAACATTGCTTCTAGCACAGAGTCATCATCCACTTCAAATGATACACCACATGATGCAACTTCATCCGAAGAAACAGAGCTTGATAAACCATTAGTTGTAGAAGGAACAACAAATAACACTGCTTCAATTCCATCAAATATTATTAGTAAATCTGTTCTTGATGAATTAGCAGGAAGAATTACAAATGAAACAGATACTACATTATCGTTCTATATAAAACATCCAGATGATATGAGTATTCCTGGCATTAATTTCTCAAGAGATTTACCTACGAACTATACACAAGGATTTGAAGTGACTTACAAGAAGCAAGATACGAATTTATTTAATTCTAATTATAGTGGCACTATTGATGATGTTTCAGGTTTATATTTAAGTGAATCTACAAATGATATTTGGAATAAAAAACAAAATGTCACATTAACAAGTGCTGATATCCAAAAGATTGAAACATTAGTAAATAGAGACCGTCAATATGGTTCTTATAGTATGAGTAGTTATGAAAATGGATATATTTTAACGTATACAGTAAATGGAACAAATTCTTCATCATTAGTTGGTGCTGAAAGTACAAATTATCAACATATGGTAATTATTGATACTAAAAATGTTAAATCACTTTCATTAACAAAGTATAATATTATCTTTGCGAATGGAAGCAAGGGAGAAGATACATGCTATTATACTTACTATGATGGAAAAACACGTATGGCAGTTTCAGCTCCATTAGTTGATTCGAGTTATACAGTTATTAATTATGCCCGTGGGGAGTATTATCCAGTAAATAAAGGTGGTTTAATAGGTTTTATTGAAAGAGATAAAACAGATTCTGACTATATGATGGGTGCTGAAATCCTAGATTATGTAATCGCAACAAAATTGAATTAGCTTATTTGGCATGGATATATACATTTCTGGAATATAAAAGGAGGAAAGTATTATGAGAAAGATATTACTTTTGATGATTATTGTACTTTTATCTGGGTGTAATGATAGTAATGGTGGCCCTAATCAAGAAGTTAACAGAAATGATGGCAGTAGTGTTGTAACTACGACTGCGACAACAACTACAACCACGACTGTTACTTTAACTAATAATATCAGTGATATTAATGACTATACGGATAGTAAAGGAAACGGCGAGATTGCAACGGATGAATTAAATAATTTCACATACAATAAACATGATAAACCTATTGTTAACAACGCTCCGTATTACAAAGTAATCGATGCAACGCGAGTTGATTTAGTTAAAGGTGTTTTATATGTTGATAAATATTTTGATACAGATTATGAGGCACTAAATAGCATTTTACAAAAAGAACCTTTAGCAGCGTTAGATGTAGAAGACGGCAACATTGCTATTCAATATCTATATGATGTAAATGCTAAATCATATACATTGCTAGCGGAAGATAGTGATGGAAATATTGCACAATTAACTCTTCCTACATTAATCAAAGATGAAAACCAAGTTCAAGATGATACGTATCCAAATAAAAAGCCAGATGGTTCAGTAGACTATAATGATGGCTACAATAATGGATATAAAGAAGGTTATGAAGAAGGGTATAATGGTAAAGAGTATGACCCTAGTGAGCAATATGGAAATGATGACTATTTAGAAGGTTTTAAAAATGGATATCAAGATGGTTACGCTCAAGGTACAAAAGACAGAGAACAAAAAGAAAAAGATAATCAAGCAAATCAAGAGGACACTTCTGGTTCTGAATATGAGAGAAATGAAGGGTCAAGAGAAGGATTAACGGATACAGCCGTCAAATATGAGGTTCCTGAAAATCATGGTGCTGCTCAGTTAAATAATGCTGGATATCAATATGAATTACCGATTGTATGGCGAGATGTAGTTAATCAAAGCGATGAAAAATTCTTTACTCCAACTACAAAATGGAAAGGACAAATTTCTTATGGTAATATGGCAGATGGCAAAACAAAAGAACATTATGCAACCGTTACATATAATAGCCCTAAAGAATTCGCATTCGATTTAGATAAAGTACCACATACAGTTGAATCTACTAACTATAAAGATGTATCTAATGTTACTTATTCTAATGGGGTATTAACATATACCGAAATTCGTTATGACAATGGAAATAACCCTTATGTATATAACTATACAGTCAACTATAATACAAAAATAACAACAGTAACTGTATATATTGATGCTAATCAGACATTGTATTATTATTACTACGATGCTTCGACAAGAATGCTAGAAGTAATTATGAGTAGAAAAGCTTATGCTGAATCTGGTTCACAAATGACTATTGTAAATATGGTAACTAATGAATATTGGGCATTCCATGCAACTACTCAAACTGAGGGTTATAATGAAATTGTTGGTGGTATTGATTTAGTTATGGAAGAAGCATTTGCTATTCCAGGTGCTATTATTAGAGAGTAAAAAAATATCGGTTCTTAATTGAACCGATTTTTTTTGTGTTGTATTTATTTATTTTCGCTTGTATGGTCACGTATTGCGTCAATAGGTAAGAAGCCAGCATTTTCTTCTAAAGCAAGAATAAATTCATTAATGTCATAGCCATGTGTTACATAGCCTTGATAACAACCGAGTTTATGAAAACTTCTTAATTAACTATTGAAATCTAAAAATATACTGTTATATTAATGGTGTATTAGCCATTTAACACACGAGTAGGCTCGTATGTTACGTACATTGTTAATGATGTACGAGTTTTGTTACAGTGCATTTAGCACGAAGAAAGAATCCGTGCCATACCATAGGAGAAAATCAAGTTATCTTTTCTCGTATATTTCTCAAGTATAGGCACCGAGCGATAAGTTTTACCTTGCAAACTTATCACCTCGATACAGTTTTGGTAATACACAATCATTATTTAACATAAATAACAATTTCGGCAAGGAAACATACATAATTGTTTAAATGATATCTCGATTTCTATTATATTGAATTATTTAAATTCTAAAAGATGTGAAGTGAATGCCAGTCTAGCGGATCCGCGTAGATATTTCACTTCACATCTTTGTTTTTGTATCAGCATAATGCAATAATTGAATATGAGTTTAGGTTTAATTATCTTTTATTGTTCACCTTGTTTCTTATAGTATTTTTCATTTCTAAACATTTCTGAATTTGAAGCCCCTAATGAAACTAAGTCGTTTGTTACATCAATAATCTTCCATTCATCATCGATTAGCACTTCATTCCAAGCGTGAGCTCCAGCAACAGTTCCATCTTCATTGTTTAAAAATCCATTAACTAATTTACAAGGAATACCAACACTTCGTAACATAGCAGCTTGTAAGATGGTTAAATCCATGCAGACTCCCGATTGGGTATTATATGTATAGTCAATAGTTTGTAATGACTTTTTTCCTTCGGTATAAATCCCATTAGCCTTGTCTTCGTCATATATATAGTTATTTTTTATATATGACCAAATAGCAAATACTTTGTCATAATCATCTTTGGCATTTGCGACTAATTCTTTTGCTTTAACAATAGCAGCATCCGAATTCTCCCAATTAATTGAAGCAGTTGATAATAAAAAATAGGAGTTAGTATCAATAGTGTCTACATTTCTAGTTACAATACAGCTTTTTTCTATATCGTCAATTGTAGACCCGTCAGATGCACGCAAATATAATTTTCGAATCTGAATTTTATAATCATTATTTTCAAATAAAGAAATAATAACCTTATCATCGTTAAAGGCATGAATGCTTTTTCCTAAGTTAAAATTACCAGCTTCATCAGCAGGAATTACCCAAATAGAATATTCTTCATTTTCATCGAGTTCATATTCCACCGTTACAGTACCATCTTTATTCATGTATATATCAGCACATTCATCCACTACTGGTTCAGGTGTCTCATCAATAACTGTATCAGAATCCTCAATAGGAGTTTCCATATTTGAAGTATTAGATGAACATGCACATGTCACAAGTACAGAGGCAAGTAACAAATATTTTAATTGTCTCATAAGTTATCACTCCCTATAGTATACAGTATATCATATCATATATTTGCTATCTAGGGATTTTCCAGTATCATTCACTTTTTCATTGACTATAACTTTGTTAAAGGTACTTATTGGATTGTTGAATGAGATGCGTTATATTATTACTGTTCCTTTTTCCTAATACGACGTATATTGTTAATATGACTTGAGTTGGTCTGAAAAGGCTAACTCTTTTATTTTTCCAATAATTTGTCAATGCATTAGTCTATGAAATCTACCAGAACTAGATAAGAGTGGGAATAGATACGTGTGATAATAAGATTATATTTGTCTGGTGTTTAGTCTTTTATAATTTATCTAGAATTCATGAAACTCGCAAAAATGAGAGGATTCTAAGATTATCGGCATGAAACAAAGAAAAATGAAATGGAGATTTGAATAAGAAATATTGAGAAATAACGAGAATTATCTTAATTTACTTGGAAAGAAATATTGTTTTTTAGATTATAGCGTAAAGAAGGAACTAATAAAGTATGAAAAAAGGAGAGCTATTCTTTTCGCTCTTCCTTATCTTCGGAAAATTTTGCAATATACTCATCCGTCATTTTGTTGATTTGAACGTGTTGATAAACTTCCCTTATCATGTCGCTATCTTTGTGACCGCACCAAGCGATAGCAACTTCAATTTCAATTCCTTTTGTATACCAATACGATACTGCACTATGTCTTAATCCATGAGGGGTTATGCGTTTGACATTGGCTTGACTTGCCCAATCCATTATTAGACGGTCGAAAGTAGATTGTGATAATGGATGGTTAAACTTGCCAAACATAAAGTCTGTTTGATTGAAATTGGCAGTTTCTTTTACTAATTTATATAAATCTTGTAGTAAGGTGTACGAACCAAATAATAATGGAACTTCCTTAGATTCACCTTTTTTAGTAGTTTTTATTTCATATGGTTTTGCTTTAGTTTTTAATTCTTTAGGAATTTTTCGATTTAGTGATTTATTGATTGTTATTTTTTGGGATTTCCAATCAACATCTTTCCATGTTAACGCTGCTAATTCTCCAAAGCGAATTCCAGTACAGAAGCATACTGAAAGTAGTGCTGAATAGTAAGTGATTTCATCGGCAGTATACTTATCATTGTTTAAAATAGTTTCCATAACGCTTGTATATTGTTCATACGTCCAATATGCATCTCTTTCACCTTTTAAATAGTTTCTAATATCACGTTCTCTTTGACTGTGAGGATATTCGTTGACAATTTGTGTAGGTAAGTTGGGAAGATTAACATACTTATCTCGTTTTATACTAATTGCATAAGTATATATTTTATTCATGCAAGTATATATCTTGTTTGTAGCATTATAACTAAACCCTAAATCATAAATGGTATCATGCCATGATTGTAAATGGGAAGGTTTGATTTTAAATATATCTTTATTAACGAATGGGCATTTTTCAATATTAAAGATGTAATTTCTAAATAGCGATTCTAAACTAACGTAAGTACTATTAGCTTTGTGCTTTTTCACGTACTGAAGGTACTCTTGTGCCATTTCTTTAAGACTAATACCTTCAGATTTATATATAACGCTATCAGGATTTATTAACCTATTTATTTCCTTGATAGTCTTGCCATGATATTTGGTACGTAACGCGGAATATTCAGCAGCCTTAGCTCTATCACGTCTAGCTTCTTTTAATGTAGGAACTAACTCGGTATAACCTTTACGCTGTTTTCCCTCTGTATCGGTATAAGAATACTGGACTTGATATTGTTTTCCTTTCTTTTCAGATTCGACGGAATAAATATTAGGTTCATTTGCTACTTTCATTCGTTTAGCCATGCTTATCACCTCTATAAATATTATATAATAAGGGTACCTTTTTGGGTACCTAAATAGTACCTATAATTTTTAAATTTTAAAGGTAAAACATAAAAAAATACGGTAATTACGAGCTTTAAAAGGTAGTAATTAACCGCATTTAATTGCATATAAATTTATGGTGGAGGTGGGGGGAGTCGAACCCCCGTCCAAGAATAGCCCCACGTACCAACGTCTACAGTTTAGTCTTTACTTAGATACGACACACTTTTGCTGAAAGACCAAGCTAGTGTGAAGTTGCTGACTAAGATTGTCGGACATAACTACATCAGCAATAGCTACGTCTTATCCACTATGGTCGATGCCTAGAACAAATCTAGTGGCGAATCTGCCTAGACAGCTGCAAGACTATGTCGTCTAATTAAGCAGCAAAAGATAATCTGTTTCCAGTTAATTTTAATTTGATGATAACGTCATCACTCGACTGCAGTCAGCACCAAACATAAACCTGTCGAAACCATGACACCCCCATATTTGTTGCTTATAAAGTATACTCCAAGAATTATTATTAGTCAAATAGGTTATATTAATTTTTATAATTATGGTATAATAAATAAAATAGGAATTAAGGAGTTGATGGTAATGAAGAAATTATTCTTTGTATTTACCTGCCTATTAACGTTATTTTTGATAACACCAGCTGTACATGCTGCGGGAACATATGAAGTAAATACATTAACAACAAATGTAACAGTATATGAAGATGGCAAGATAGATGTAGTACAAAAGATTAATGCTGATTTTTCTAATTGTGAGAACTTCACTTGGGAATTATCGAATAATTATGATTATGAATGGAATCTAGCAGGCCAAGATATCATGAAGCATTATCAATGGAAGGTTTCTAATCTTAATGTGGAAGGATATCCATTTACTTTAGTAAATGAAGATAATGCTAGTTATGTAATGATTGCAGAAGAAGGTTCTGTAATTAATGGTAAGAATATTATCACGATATCATATTCTATGCAGTTAGAAGACTTAGGAGTAGGTAATATTCAAAAGTTTAGTTATACTCTTTTACCACGTGTACCTGCTAAAGTAGATTGCATTTCATTTACAATTAATATGCCTGAGATATTTGATATTGAAGCATTGAAGTTTTATTATGATAATCAATTAGTTAATGATACTAATCTTGATTTTAATTATCAAATTGTTGGTACATCAATTGAAGGTTATGTTAATACATCAACAGAAGTGTATCGTAACTTAAATATGACATTAGACTTAGCGTATGATTACTTTACATTCAAACAACAAATGAATGTTAGTATTCTTATTGTTGCAGTATCTATCGTAACAGTAATCGCATCGATTATCTCATTCATTTTATTTGGGAAAGATGGACTAATTCTTAAAGCTAAGACTTGCTTGCCTCCTGATGGCTTAAATGCAGCCTCTGTGGGCTATGTTTGTGATGGACGTATATCTTACAAGGATATCGCATGTTTAGTCATTGAATGGGCTAATTTGGGCTATTTAAGGATAGAAGAAGTATCTGATGTAGATAACCTATATTTCGTGAAATTAATGGATATGGGGAAAGAACGTTGGAAATATGAGCGTAAGCTATTTAATGCTTTATTCTATGAACGTGAGGAAGTTTTTGCGAATGAACTAGATAAATACTTCTATCCATATGTTACTAATGCGATTAAGGAAATTGAAACGATTTATTCTAAGAATAAAGATAATCGTATATTTACTAAATCTTCATTAATCATGCAAGTACTTGCGTTTATCTTTGCAGTATTACCAATCTTTATTGGAACAACATATGCTATGTATTATAAATACTATCATTTAGAATTATCAATGATGGCAGGATTCGTGGTTGCTTTAGTAGCACTATTAGTTGAACTAATTTGGTATACAGTAGTTACCCATAAGAATAGTTTAATTAAGTGGCAATACATTGGATCTTTAATTGTATGTGTATTAGTATCATTTATTTTCTCTTATGGCTATAACTATCTATTCTCCATTACGATTAATACCTTTGGTGTTTGTTACGCAACACTTGTATGTACACAGATTGTCGTATTAGTAATGCTATTTATGGATAAGCGAACAGCTTTAGGAAAAGCTTGGTATGGTGAAATCCTAGGACTTAAAGATTTTATTGAAAATGCGACAGAAGAAGAATTGAAGGTATTAATAGATGATAACCCAACATACTTCTATTATGTTTTACCTTATGCTTATATGCTTGGCGTAAGTGATACATGGTTTAAGAAGTTCAGTTCATTTAATCTTCCATTACCTTCATGGTATAAAGGTAATAAGCAAGTAACATTACATTTATTTGAACCTCGATATTATCGTTTACTAGATATTATTAGACGTCATATTACAGTACATTCAATACTTCATAAATAGTTAAAAAGGTATGTCTTGACATACCTTTTTTAATAATTATTCTTCATTGCTTTTTGAATCTCACGCTTAGCATCACGTTCTTTTTCTGTTTGACGTTTATCGTGTAAGTCTTTACCTTTCGCAAGTGCAATCTCTAATTTCGCAATGCCCTTAGTAAGATACATCTGCGTAGGTACAATCGTATATCCTTTAAGCTTGACCTTATTTTGTAGTTTAAGGATTTCACTTTTATGAAGCAATAGCTTTCTTTCTCTTGTTTCATCGTGATTAAAACGATTACCAAATTCGTACGCAGCAATTGACATTCCTTTAATATAAGCTTCATTACTAATGAAACTAATAAAGGATTCCTTTAATTGTACTTTACCTTTTCTAACAGATTTAATCTCTGTACCAGTAAGTACAATACCACACTCAAAACGTTCTTCTAAAAAGTAGTCATGTGCAGCTTTTCTGTTTTGCGCAACAATTTTTCTAGTCTCCATATTTCTCCTTTTCATTTCACTGTGTCATTAATTATAACGTATTTACATTATAATTGCACGTTATTCTAAGATGATTTCAAATTTATCTCCCATAATTTCCTTAGTTTTATGAATTAATTCTTCTAATGTAAATTCTAATGTATGTAAGCTAGCTAATTCTTCAGTATAGTCTTTTAATGGATATACTCTAAAGTTTCGATAGCCATGGTCATAGTGATCAACTAATGGCATAAATGCGATATCCTCAAAGGATAGTTCTTTAGTTTCATGGTTATAGCGCATTGTCCACATACCCATACCTTCAAGGATTTGGTCAACTTCAATTTGAGCACTCAAGAAGTTACCTAGGCTATACATGACTAAAGTTTGATGACCACTATCACTTTCTAGTAGGTCCATTGGTTGAATGACATGAGGGTGAGTACCAATCACAACATCTACACCTAGACTATTTAGAAGTGAAGCATAGTCTTTTTGATAAGTGTTAACTTCATGTGAATTTTCTGTACCAAAGTGCATTGATACAATTAAGATATCACAGTTTTCTCTAGCCTTACTAACTTCCTCAATTAGTGAATCACGTTTAATTGTATTAACTAAGTATTCTTTACCACTAGGTGGATACAAACCATTAGTGAAGGCAGTATATGCCATGAACCCAATTGTTAGATCATCTCTAGTAATGGTACGAAGCGTTGCTTGTTCTTCAAAAGAGCGATTAGCACCAGCAGTAACTAGATTTGGATATTCATCAAAGAAGGATAAGGCGTTTAATACAGCTTGTTCTCCTTTGTCTAACGTATGATTACTAGCTAGATTAACTAAATCAAAGCCAGTATCAGAAATCCCTTCAATTAGCTCCTCAGGGGAATTAAATAGGGGATAATGACTAAGTCCGATTGCTTTACCACCAATGATGGTTTCTTGATTGATGAATGAGACGTCAGCATTTTCAATGTAAGGCTTCATATATTGATACATTGGTTTAAAATCATATGTACCATCACTATTCATCGCATCATAATATACAGCACCATGAATCAAGTTATCACCAACTGCCACAAAGCTTAGTACTGTATCAGGAATAACCTCTTTAGTAGGCTCTTCTACTACAGGCGTAGTGGTTGTAGTTGTTGTAACTACAGGTGTTTCGGTAGTAGTGTTATGTGAACAACCAATTAAGCATAAGCAAAGGCAAGCACTAAGAATGTTTCTTACGCTTAGTTTTAAATTGAGTTTTATTAGTTCTTGATTTCTTCTCATATCTAGCATAGAACTTTTCCTTCTTTTCTTTTGGGTTATCAAATGTTTCTTGTCTAGTTTTTTTTGTAGGCTTATCAAAAGTCTTTTTCTTTTGTTCTTTCTTCTTTTTATTAATAACAACGAAATCAATCGTTGATGTTCGTTTAGAAGCATTTTGTACTTTCACACGTACATGATCACCTAATCGATATGTACGGTGCTTTAGTTCACCAATAAGAGATAGATGTTCCTTATCAAAGTAATAATAATCATCCCATAAATTAGAGATATGTACTAATCCTTCTACGGTATTTGGTAACTCTACAAACATACCAAAATTTGTGACAGACGTGATAATACCTTCGTATTCATTACCAATTTTATCTTCAAAGAATTCAGCCATCTTCATATCTTCAACAGCACGTTCAGCATCAATCGCATTACGTTCTTGGCTACTTGTCTGCATAGCGATATCTTCTAATTTAATTAAGTCATTCGCTAACACCTCAGGGTCTAGCTTATGATTAAAGATATATTTTCTAATTGAACGATGAACTATTAAATCTGGATAACGACGTATTGGTGAAGTAAAGTGAGTGTAGAATTCACTACCTAAACCAAAATGTCCTACACAGTTTACATCGTATCTAGCTTTGCTCATGGAGCGTAGCATAAAGGTAGACAAGATAGAGTATTCATCTGTTCCTTTCGCATTAGCTAATAAACGTTGGTATTCCTTGATATAGACGTTGTTGGCATTTCCTTTAAATGGATAGCCTAACGTACGAGAAATAGCCATGAATTCACGTACACGCTTAGGCTCAGGCTGCTCATGAATACGGTAAAGGCAAGGTAAATCTAAGTTTTTCATATGTGTTGCGATACATTCATTAGCTGCAATCATGAAGTCTTCAATAATACGTTCTGCTTCACCGCGCTCACGTTTACTGATGTCTAATACCTTACCATTTTCATCAACCTTAAATTTAGATTCAGTAGTATCAAAATCGATAGCACCACGTTCTTCACGATCATAACGAATCTTATTAGCTAATTCGTACATGATAAAGAACTTATCAGCACATTGTTCATATTCTTTCAATAATACTTCATCTTCATCTAATATCTTATTAACATTACTATATGTCATTCTCTCATTAGAATTAATTACTGATTCTACAATACGATAATCTAACAAGTTACCACTAAATGAGAATTCCATAATACATGATAGTGTTAATCGATCAACATTAGGATTTAAAGAACAAATACCATTAGATAACTGGAATGGTAGCATTGGGATAACACGGTCCACTACATACACACTAGTACCTCTACTATATGCTTCCATATCAATTGCAGTATTCTCTTCAACATAATATGATACATCGGCAATATGTACAGCTAGTTCATAGCCTGTATCAAGACGCTTAATACTGATAGCATCATCGAAGTCCTTCGAATCATCACCATCTATCGTACATGTCCATTCATTGCGCCAATCTTCACGATTTACTAATTCCTCTTCACTAACTTCCTCAGGAATCGTATCTAGTTGTCTTTCAACAGCATCATTGAACTCAGGGAAGATATTGAATTCATATAGTTTACTTAATACATCAACCCCAGGTTCTTTCTCATGACCAATAATTTGTTCGATTTCTCCAGTTAATGGCTCATATTTAGTAATCGCTATACGTACCTTATGTCCATCAACTACATTAAATTCATCTAAATTAGTCACTGTTAAACGTTCATTAATTTTCTCACTATCTGGTTCAACATAATAATGAAATCTACTATTTCTTCTAACAGTACCAATCAGTTCTTTCATACCATGTTTAATAATTCTAAGAATATTACCTTCACTCTTAGCTTCATCAAACTTTACTAGTACTTCATCACCATCCATAGCTGAATTTAAATTGTACTTACTAATATAAATATCATTTTCTAAATCATTAGTATCTACAAAACCAAAGCCCTTCTTATTAATACGTAAGATACCTTTATGGATATTGAAATACTTAGATAAGAAATACTTTTGCTTCTTATTCATTACTATTTCATAGTCTTTAAGTAATGAATTAATAGTATCAATTAATTCAGTTAGCTTATCATCAGGAATTTCTAATTTTTCTTGTATATCATTAATAAATATACCGGTATTACCTATTTCACTAAGTAATTCCAAAATTTGTTGTTTCATTGAAAATCCTCCTTATAAAAAAGAAAAAGGCCGTTGGCCTTTTAAAAGAATAATACACGAATCAAGACAAGTACGAAGAATGAAATTCCAGTAACCATAGTTAAGCGAGAAATGAATTTTTCACTTCCTCTTTCCTTTGAGTTTTGGAATAGGTTAATACCAGCAGCACCTGTTAATGCACCTGAAGCACCTTCTGTTTTTCCGCCTTGTAACAATGAAAGTAGAATTAAAATAACGGCCACAATCATTAATATAATATCTAACATTAGTATAATCTCCTTTACGTCTTTTAGTCAATTTTATACATTGCGTTACTATTATAGCAAAACCTTTTAGAAAAGACAACTTTTTCTTTCAATCCTTGACTTTGAATGTGTATTAGCATAAGATAAATTGTGAAATGCGCCAATAGCTCAACTGGATAGAGCATTTGATTCCGGTTCAAAAGGTTGCGGGTTCAAGTCCTGTTTGGCGCGCCAATAAAGTCAGAAATGCTGGTATCAGCATTTTTATTTTACTCAGTTACCGCATCTTTAAAATGATTAATAGTATAATCCATGGCTGCTTCTATATATTTAGTATTAGTTGATTTATGATACAGCATATTGTAGTGTAGTAAGAATAAGTATGATGAATAATAATTATTAGTATAGGCATAATCAATTAAATCACGCAAGGCTTTTTCTAAGCTGCTTTCACTTACCTCAAAGTGACCTACACATGCATTACAGGCAGCTTGGAATAAGTCTTTCTCAAGATAGAAGTGCTTTAAGGCGTAGTTTAAGATAAATTTCAAATATTTATATCCAGATAGGTGTCTAGCAGCTCCAATATGTTCTAAGACTTCTTCCATATATTGATCTACCGTTATCTTTAATCGCGATGGTTTCTTGAATTGACGAATGCTTGGCTCCATATGATGAAGGATTTCAACTGGAGAAGAACACTCAGGAAGATGGTGGATATGCTTCTCTTTACTTGTATACAAGTTGAAGCTTGGAGCATAGAGGAAAATGGATGGAAAAGTTAAAGATATATCTAAAAAGTCGATGAATTCCTCAAGTTGTTCCTCATTTTCGATGAAAAATAATACTAAATCATTATTTGATAGTTCTTCAATAGAATCAATTAAAGTATCGTAATCAATGATGATAATGTGAAAAAGGTGTATCTTTGTAACAAGTTTGATGAAATTTTCCTTATATTTGTAACCATTTAATATTATATATAAATTATTAATAATGCCCATTTTACTACTCCTCCTGCCAATATTATAGTAATAATGCCATTTTCTGTAAATCTTAACTATATCATTTGTCGGAGATTTAAAATACACGACATCACAAGTTAAATACCACTCAAAAAAGTTAAAAACACTGTTGTAGATGTATACTAGTGAAGTCGTAAATGGAGGAACGGGAAAGAATGAGAAAAGGAATTTTGTTTTTTGATGACAAATATACATACGATGAATTAGAGAAAGAATTAAGAAATAGTAGAGATTACTACTTATTACCATATATTGAAACTGAGGCAGAAGCTATTGAATATGCGAAGATGAACCGCGTGGATATCGTAATCGCATCTGCATCACGACCAGGTTATGATGGAATTGATATGATCCAATTAGTAAGAGATAACACACTTAAAGATGTGAAGAGTATCTTGGTGGCTAGTTGCCATTGCCAAGGGGTAGTAAATAGTGTTATGAAATATAAGATTGACTATTTATTATTCCAACCATTAAGATTTGATTGCTTATTACGAAGGCTAGATGATTTATATGATGAAGAGTATGAAGAATCTAAGAAATGGATTAAGCTAGAACGAATGGCTGCTGATGCTTTAAAAGATTTAGGCGTACCAGCTAATTTAAGAGGTTACTCTTATTTAAGAACAGCGATAGTTGTTAGTATTGATGATTCAGCAAATTTAGAGAAAATCACAAAGATGCTGTATCCGAATGTCGCAAACTACTACAATACAACAACATCAAGAGTAGAACGTTCGATTAGACATGCGATAGAAACAGCGTATAATCGTGGCAATGTAGATGTATTCGATGATTATTTTGGCTATACAATCGATGCTAATAAAGCGAAACCAACAAACTCTGAATTTATCGCGATGGTTGCGAACAGATTGAAATTAGATTGTTAATGAAATAGAAGATGGTATAATAATAGAGGAAGTGAGAATATGAAGAGAAAGATATTACTGCTATTATTATGCCTATTTTTATGTGGCTGTAGTGTGCAAAAGAAAAAAGTAGAATATGAAACATATGATGAATATGTTACTAACTTTGTAACTGCAATTAATAATAAAGATATTGATTTATTGAATACATTATTAAATGAGAATGCGAAGATTTTCTACGATTCTAATTATGCTGAAGTAGCACTAGGGAGAGCTGATGATGTAAATAGTCATTTATATTATTTATTAGAGGTAGATACTAGGTTTAATGATAATACGATTATTGATGGTGCTAGTGAATACGTAAAGATATTAGAAACTTCACTGACTAATCATATATATAAGGATATTTATAAAGTATCTATTGATGAGAAATATTATTATGAATTTGTGATTGAAGACAATGAAATTGTATATATCTATGTTTACCATAATACTGAGGAAGCAGCGCTAAACGAGAAGTTTACTGAAGCGCAAATAGGTATCGAATATAGTATTGCTGAAGATATGCAGTATTTATTAGTTACTACAGTTTATGAGGGCAGTGTTGCCTATGTCATGGATATGGTAGCAGGTGATAAGATATATACAATAAATGATACACCAGTATCTGAAATGAATAGTAACTATGACGAACCATCATCTTGGCTATGCGGTGAGGCAGGAACTAAAGTGAAGCTACAAATTCAAAGGGAAGGTCAAAGTACTACCCAAGAGATATTCTTAACTAGACAAAAGTATAGTGAATATCAATATAGTGAAGAAATAGAAGTAGATTATTATGTAGAATAAAACTGTGATGTAATTATATTTACACCACAGTTTTTTATATCATCAAATTGTTCTTGTTGGGAAAAACATATAATTCTTTCCATTCGATGGACAAGTAAAGTCATGGACAGCACCTACCAGAGTGATGTCATTTACATTCATATAGTTAAGCACATCTGAAAAAGTACTTTCACCTTCAACCTCTACACAAAGATACTCATAGCCTGGAATTGTCCACTTGGTCCATCCTTCAGGGGCCTGTGCATCATTAGTACATTCAATACCAGCAAGGTATAATCCCTTGCTGAAGTTTTCTTCCCAAGGCTTGAAGGAACGAGTGCAGTCAGACATCGCACCCCAAATACCAACCAAATTGCCATTTTCATCTTTCTTGGCTAATGATTGTACTTCGTTGAAATGAGAATTTGCATCTTCCCATAGTTTTTGAATAAAGCCTTGTCCATCTAAGGTGGAGCCTTCTTTACCAATTACTGAGAATGAAGTCTTAATTCGCTTTTCGATTTTCATATGATACCTCCACAAATCCTTAATTTCATTTTTATTTAAATATATATAACTTAATATTTAATTATCTCTTTTTATAAACAACAAGCTCAGGATTCTCACCGTTTGTTTCGTAAGTACAGACAAGAATGAAGTCCATATTGGCAGCAATACCAAAGCATCTATCACCACCGAATTCACATTCTAATTGATTACCAAGATATGTTGCATTGTCATCAAGGAATTTTATGCTTTTACCATTAGGAAGACGATATTCAAGATTGATATATCCGCCCACAAGGGCATTAAGCTTCTCAACTTTTGGCATTCCTTCGATGTTGAGACTGTTAATTTCATCAATCAATTTATGTTTGAATTCTTCAAACTTTTCTGCACCATCGAGGTTTTGATAGGTCTTCCAATAGTCGAGCTTAGGAAGCATTTCTTTTAAATACACGCGAGCCTGATCGGATGTAAATGTTTCATTTGCCATATTGGCAACACAGACATCGATTAATTCATCCATGTCATGGTACATATATTCTCCATCTGCATAGCACCATTTACAGTATTCCTCATTAAAGAAACCATCGATTTCCTTGCTGATATTAGAATCTTCTAATGGCATACCGCAGCATTGACAAATAAGTTGTCTAGGGGAGCCAAGAAGTGTATTAATTGATACATCAAATAATTTTGAAAGTAACTTTAACGTTTCGATGTTTGGCGTAGTTTCTCCATTTTCCCAACGTGATACAGCCTGGCGAGTAACATATACTTTTTCCGCAAGTTCATCTTGTGATAACCCATTCTTTGTTCGTAGTTCGTAAATTATATTTTTTGTTTCCATAAAGTTTTCACCTCAATATTATTATAAAGCGAAGTAATCAATTATAAAAGCAACTCGCTGTTGCGATAAGTTCTAGCAATTATTCTGCTAGATATACCATAAAAACTACATTAGCCCAGCTAAGTTAATAGTAATTTAGATTATTTCATGTTTATTTCGATATTGTCCCATTAAATAGTCAGCTAATACTTGAAATTCATATATTGGATATAAACTAATAACATCCAGATCCCATACATAATTGAAGTCTTCAATCTTACAATCCACATTATTTTTATTGAAATTCTTAGTTCCACTCCATTTACTATTAAACATGCAATATTCGTTCTTTTCCATTAGATAAAAGGCATCGATAGGATTCTCGACCTTTTCAAAGGTTAAGTTTATATTTTCATCCTTTAGCTTCTTATAAAGTGGATACATTGTTTTCTCGATATTCCCCATACATGTAGCTTTATAGCCATCTAAGTCTTTAAGGCTGATTTTTCTACATTTTGCTTTGGGATGAAGTGAGCTAACAGTCACACCTAATTGATACGAACGGATTGTTGATATGCGATAAGAATCATTTGGATTAGGTTGATATAGTGTTATGATGGCATCACATTCGTTATTATCTAGCCTCTCAAATAATAAGTCCATATCACAGACTTCTATATCCATAAGGATATGAGGATATTCTATTTCGAACTGTTCAATAAAGGCTTCTAATTCAGGTGTAAAGAAAGGAAATAGCGATGAACATAAGCCTAAGCGTAATTTATTATGATTGGGTTGGTGATTCCTTATTTCGCATTCCATTTGATTATAACTTGATACGACTTTAGATGCTTTTTCGTATAATGTATTACTTATTGATGTTGGAAATAAATGATTCTTGCTGTTGATAAATAAAGCTGTTCCTAACTCTTTTTCTAAGCTTTGAATAGATTGGCGCAGTGCTTGACGACTTATCAATAATTCATCTGCTGCTTTTGAATAATTCAATAGTTCATAAACTTTCAAGAAATAGCGAAGCTGATTAATTTCCATAGATGTTTCTCCTAGTGCAAGTTTTACTTGCGTTTTCGAGCAAATTATATATTCTTTTTACGAAAAAGTAAATATGATATATTTTTCACAGGAAATATAAAGGAGATTATATATGAAAAAGAATATTACTAGAAGAGATTTTCTTAAAGGTACAGCAGTTAGTGCGCTTGGCATTGCTGCAACTAGTTTATTAGGTGGATGTTCAGCAGAGCAAGAATGTCCTACTGTAGAACCATGTGTTTGCGAACCATCGAAAAATGCTTGGTTAGGAACAGCACCGGAAATTGCAGATAGTGAGATTACTAAAGCAATTGATTGTGACGTATTAGTAGTTGGATGTGGATGTGCAGGTACATTTGCTGCATGCTCTGCAGCTGAAAATGGAGCTAAGACAATTTGTATTGATCAATATCCAGAAGGTGCATCAAGTGGTATTCGTGATACTATTGCTGCAATCGGTTCTAAACAACAAATCGCCAATAATGACAATCCTGACAAATTTAAAGTTATTCAAATGCTTCAACAACAATCTAATGGCTATGGAAGTATGGAATTATACCATTTATGGGCAGATAATTCAGGTGAAGCAGTTGACTGGTATACAGATATTTTAGATAAGAATGGCATTAAATTCTTGCATGAAGTTGATGATCACACTGTTCCAAGTAATTATCCACTTGCTGATGTTGGACACTCAATTCAATGGGGAACAAATGAATATTCATCACAATTTAGTATGAAGTTTGTTAACGATTATGGTAAATCAATTGGTGTAGAATATCATTTTAAAACACAAATGATTAAGCTAACAAAAGATGGTAATAAAGTAACAGGTATTATTGCTACTAATGAAAATGGTGAATACGTTAAATATGTAGCTAATAAGGGTGTAATTATGTGTACAGGTGGTTATTCACGTAATGAAGAAATGCTTAAGGCATTACAACCAGAAACAATTAAGTTTACTACTATCAATAAATCATATCCAGGTATGAATGGAGATGGTATTAAAGCTTGTATGTGGGCTGGTGCAGCATTTGATGATATTCATTCATCAATGTTATTTGAACGTGGTTGTATTAAACCAGATCAAGTTGGTAATGAAAATGGAGGAGAATTATTCTGGATGGGTTCTCAACCATTCTTAAAGGTTAATTTAAATGGTAAGCGTTTCACTAATGAATCAGCTCCATATGACTATATTCTTCATACATTATTAAATCAACCATATCAAACCTATGCAATGGTATGGGATAGTAATTATACAAAATATATCGGAGCATTTGAAACACATGGATGTTCAAGACTTACTCCACATGCTAATGGTACAGAATCAGTTATGCCAATGTTCTTAATTACTGATATTATGAATCCACAATTAGAGGCAGATGGATATATTGTAAAGGCTGATACAATCGAGGAATTAGCAGAAAAACTAGGATTACCTGTAGATAATTTCAAAGCTACTGTTGCTCGTTACAATGAATTAGCAGACAAAGGTGTTGATGAAGACTTTGGTAAAGAAGCTCATCGTTTAACTCATTTAGATACAGCACCATACTATGGTGTTCGTCAAGCTGGTGGATACTTCATTTGTACAATGGATGGTGTTAAGATTGATACAAATCTTAATGTGTTAGATGAAAATAACTTACCAATTGAAGGACTATATGCTGCAGGTGACTGTTCAGGTAGTTATTTCGCAACTTCATATCCTAACTTATTAGCAGGAGCAGCTGCTGGTCGTTCAGTAACATTTGGAAGACTTGCAGGAAGAAATGCTGCACGTAGATAGAAGTAATTATAAAAAAAGCTATCATATTGATAGCTTTTTTCTATATTAGTTATTTTCTTCTTGTGCTTTACGTAATGCACGATTAGCTTGTACACGTTCTAACTTTGTAAGATATTTCTTACGTAGACGAATATCTGTTGGTGTTAGTTCTACCAATTCATCATCACTAATGAATTCTAATGCTTCTTCTAAAGATAAAACCTTAGCAGGAGTAAGAGTCATAGCTTCATCTCTACCTGTACTACGGATAGCAGTCATCTTCTTATTTTCAGTAGGGTTAACATCCATATCTTCACCACGGTTATTCATACCGATAATCATACCTTCATATACTTTAGTTTGTGGTGTAATGAATAGTGTACCACGATCTTGTAAGTAGAATAATGAGTATGTCATAGCAGTACCACTAGCCATTGAAGTTAATACACCATTTTCTCTTAGAGGGATTTCACCTTTATATGGTTCATATTCAGTGAAGTGACGTACCATTGTACCTTCACCGTGAGTATCAGTAATAAATTCTGAACGGAAGCCGATTAATCCACGAGTAGGAACATCATATTCAATCTTAGTATAACCATTTTCTTCATCCATATTTTTCATAATACCCTTACGACCATTTAACTTAGAAATACATGTACCTACGTATTCTGTTGGTGCAGAAATAATTACTTCTTCCATTGGCTCATATAATTGACCATCAATACGTTTCATAATTACCTCTGGACGAGATACAGCTACTTCATAGCCTTCACGACGCATATTTTCAAGTAAGATAGATAAATGTAATTCACCACGTCCACTTACCTTAAATACATCACCAGTAGTACTTTCTTCTACCTTTAAACCAACGTTTACTTCTAATTCTTTTTCTAAACGTTCACGTAAGTTACGTGAAGTTACATACTTACCAGTTTGGCCAGCAAATGGTGAAGTATTAACACAGAAGTTCATTGATAGTGTAGGTTCTTCAATAGTGATAGGAGGTAATGGATTAATAACATTACTATCACAGATTGTATCACCAATTGAAATGTTAGGAATACCACTTACCAATACGATATCACCAGCAGCAGCTTCGTCAATAGCAGTACGCTTTAAGCCTTGGTAATTAAAGATTTGACCTAAGTTTTTCTTTTGTACGTTTTCACCGTCATTTGAAGCTACAGCTACAAATTGATTTGCTTTTAAACGACCACGATAGATTCTGCCAATACCAATACGTCCAATATATTCATCATATGCTAGTGCACTGATTTGAAGTTGTAGAGGTTCTTCCATATGTCCAGGGTTATATGGTTCAACATGCTTAACAATAGTTTGGAATAAAGGTTCAATATTGTCACTAGGAGTATCTAAGTCATATTGAACGATACCTTGTTTCGCAATACCATATAGAATAGGGAAGTCTAATTGTTCATCGTTAGCATTTAAATCTAAGAATAATTCATATACTTCATCTACTACTTCTTGAGGTCTTGCATCGTTCTTATCGATCTTATTAATTAATAGGATAGGCCTTAATCCCAATTCTAAGCTCTTTTGTAGTACGAAACGAGTTTGAGGCATTGGCCCTTCACTACTATCTACTAATAAGATAACAGTATCTACTGTACGGATAACACGTTCAACTTCACTAGAGAAGTCGGCATGTCCTGGAGTATCAACAATATTTATTTTATAGTCATGATAGAAAACCGAACAGTTCTTAGAATAAATCGTAATACCACGTTCTCTTTCTAAATCATTACTATCCATTACACGTTCACTTTTTTCATCTCTTGCCCCGAATACACCACTTTGATCTAAGAAGGCATCAACTAATGTTGATTTACCAGCATCAACGTGGGCAATTACGGCAATGTTAATAATTTTTTGTGTGCTCATAATCTATACCACCTTTTAACTCAATTATATTATACGTGTTTTTATGATTTTTCAAGCAAAAAATATACTTTACGTGTATTTATTTGGAGTTTTTTATTTTTAATAATAATATAAATAAGGATATATATAGAAAATATACTATATGTAGCTTGAACTTGTTCATTTTAAAAATATATAAAATAATGAAAGAAATTGAGTATTTTCTCTTTTAAAATAATGGTTCGAGTGCTATACTTTTAGAGTAATTATGTAGGGATAATTACTTAGAATGTCTATATAGACGAGGAGAAAAAGGAAACATGAAAAAATTATTAGCAAGTCTTTTAGCGTTAGCTATGATTTGTACTTTAGGTGGATGTTCATCTAATGACAATGGTGGCGAAACTGCAGGAAACGACAAAACTCTTGAAAAGTTAACATTAGAATTCGTTCCTTCTAAGGACGCTGATGTTATCATCACTGGAACAGCTAACTTACCAGAATTATTAATTGCTGCATTAGCTGAAGAAGGTTATGAAGTTGGTGAAGTTGACATCACAGTTGGTACATCTTATGATGCTACTGGTGAAGCAATGGCTGCTGGTACAATTGATGTAGGTTGGTTACCTGGTGGTACTTACGCTTTATATAGCGATGAAGTAGACGTAATCTTAACTGCAACTCGTAACGGTTTATCAAACGATAGCGAAAATCCTTCTGACTGGAATGGTGTTGAAAATGCAACTAAGAAAGATGGACCACAAGTTACATATTACCGTTCATTAATCTATGCTGCACCATCTGCTTATGGTAAACAATTAGCTGAAAAAGTAAACAATGGTGAAAAATTAACTTGGGAAGAATTAGATAAAGCAAACTGGGCAGTATTAAAAACTTCTTCATCTGCTGGTTATATCTATCCAACTCTTTGGTTATTAGAAAACTACAATAAGAAAATCTCTGATTTATCTAACGTTGTTACATTAGATGGTTATGGTACTGCATTTGCTCAAGCTGCTGCTGAATCAGTTGATATCATCGTATGTTATGCTGATGGACGTAATGACTATGAAGATTCATGGGCTATTCCAACAGATTCTGCTGATGCTACAGGTAAAGCTGGTTTAGGTAGAGAAGCAAGCATTTGGGAAGAATTAAATGTTATTGGTGTAACTGATGGTATCTATAACGATACAGTTGCTGTTACAAAAGCAAATCCTGAAATCTACAATGAAGAATTCATTACTGCATTACAAAATGCATTAATTAAAGTAATTGAAAGTGACGAAGGAAAAGCTATTTTCGAAGTTTACTCTCATACAGGTTATGCAAAAGCAACAGATGCTGACTACGATGGTGCTCGTGCTGCATTAGAAGTTGTTCAAAACTAATTAATTATACATATTAATTAAATAGGACGATCTGTTACAGACGTCCTATTTTTTAGGAAGGAGTTTCAAATGATAGAATTTAAGAATGTCACTAAGATTTATCCTAATGGTGTTGTAGGGTTAAAGAATGTTGATTTAAAGATTGAACAAGGTGAATTCGTTGCTATTATCGGTTTATCAGGTGCTGGTAAATCAACACTAATTCGTACAATCAATCGTATGCATGATATTTCTGAAGGTACATTAACAGTTGATGGTACTGATGTAATGACTTTGAAGGGAAAAGAATTACGCCGTTTCAGAAGAAAAATAGGAATGATTTTCCAATCTTTCAACTTAGTTACTCGTTCTACAGTAATCAACAATGTATTAACAAGTATGGTACCAGATATGCCTTGGTATAAAACATTATTAGGTATTTTCTCTAAAGAACAAAAGATTGCTGCATTAGAAGCTATTGATAAGGTTGGTATCTTAGATAAAGCTTATACAAGATGTGACCAATTATCTGGTGGTCAACAACAACGTGTTGCATTAGCAAGAACATTAAACCAAAATCCTAGCATTATTCTTGCGGATGAACCAGTAGCAGCATTGGACCCTATTACAGCTAGATTAGTAATGGGAGACTTTAAAAGAATCAATAAAGAAATGAATATTTCTATTTTAATAAATATTCACCATGTAGACTTAGCTTTAGAGTATGCTGATCGTGTAGTAGGTATTCGTGCAGGTGAAATTGTTTATGATGGTCCTGCTAGTGAAGTAACACAAGAAATTCTTGATGAAGTATATAATGGTAAGAGTATTCCTCAAGCAGCTAAAGAATAGGAGGAATGCAAGTTATGAATAATACGGAAAATATTAATAAAGTAGCTTTATTTGATCGTATTTTCAAACCACAACATATTGTATTAGCTAATGGTCATGAAATAGATCGACCAAGATCTAGATTACCTTTAATTATTATATGTTTATTAGTAGTGGTATTTGCATCAATTCAATTGACAGGCTTTGATATTAAGATTGTTATTCAAAGATTCTATCAATTAGAAGCTATTTTAGGAAAAATCTTTCAACCTAAATGGTCATTTTTTAATAAAGTAACTGGTCCTTTATTTGATACTGTTAAGATGTCATTATTAGGTTCAGTTATTGGATGTATCTTAGCGTTACCATTCGCTATTCTAGCATCATCTAACGTTAATAAGAATAAGCCAATATTATTATCTATTCGCTTTTTCTTAAGTGTTATTAGAACATTCCCTACATTAATTGTAGCTAATGTATGCTCATTAATCTTTGGTCTTGGTACATTTGCTGGTACAGTGGCAATCATTGTGTTTACATTTGGTGTAGTTAGTAAGATGTTATTTGAAAGTATTGAAACAATTGATATGGGACCATTTGAAGCGATGGAATCACTTGGTGCTAATAAGTTTGAAGCATTCTGGAGTGCTTGTATTCCGCAAATTCTACCAACATATTTATCTCATTGTTTATATTGCTTTGAAATGAATATTCGTGCTGCTTCTATTTTAGGTTATGTAGGTGCTGGTGGTCTTGGTATTTTAATTAATGAATGTATTGGATGGCGTGATTACAATCAATTAGGTATGGTATTACTTACATTATTTGTAGCTGTATTTACAATTGAAACATTCAGTAGTTATTTAAGAAAGAAATTAAGTTAGGAGGATTCTTATGACAATAGTTGAAATGTATGAAAAACGTCCTCGTAAGGCTTGGCTTTATTTCATTGTAACTGCAGTTATTATTAGTTTAATTGTATGGTCTGCTGAAGGCGTTCAATATAAGGGATTAGCGGCTAAAGGTAGTGAAGTAGCATTTGGTATGGTGTATGGTTTATTCCATCCAGATACTAATCTATTATTCTCATTATCTACTGATGGTGTTCCTTATCTATTATTCCAAACAATTGCGATTGCGATTCTAGGTACAATCTTTGGTGCTATTTTAGCTGTTCCAGTAAGCTTCTTAGCCAGTGAGAATGTAGTACCTAAACCTGTAGCATTCGTAATGCGTGGATTAATCTTATTAATTCGTACTATTCCTTCATTAGTATGGGCATTAGTATGGATTCGTGTGACTGGACCTGGTGCATTCTGTGGTGTTGTTACACAAAGTATTTGTTCGATTGGGATGATTTCTAAGATGTATATTACGGCAATTGAAGATTTAGATACTAGTATCTTAGAATCTTTAGATGCAGCAGGATGTAATACATTTGAGAAGATTAGATGTGGTATTCTTCCTCAATTGACAGCAAGTTTTATCTCTACTACAATTTATCGTTTTGATATTAACTTAAAGGATGCTACTACACTTGGTATTGTAGGTGCTGGTGGTATCGGTGCTTCATTAGTACAATGTATTAGTTCAAGAAGATGGAGTATGGTTGGTTCATTCTTATTTGGATTAATTGTATTAGTATTAATTATTGAATTTATCTCAACAAAGATTCGTACTAAATTAGCACGTGGATAATAATGAATGTAAGGCAATGGGAAACCATTGCCTTTATATTAGGAGGCTTATAAATGATTATTAAGGTAACGGATAGAATATATTATGTAGATCATGAAAGGGAGCGGATATGTCCTAAGATTGGTATTATTGTGGGTGATACACATACATTATTAGTAGATGTAGCTAATGAGGAAGAACATTTAAAGGAAGCTTTAGACTTTTTAAGGGAGCATCATTATCCATTAAACTTAATTGTAGTACCTACTCATTTCCATCCAGATCATATCGCTAATCTAACACTGATAGATGACTGCGAAATCTATTGTAGTAAGAATACTAGTAGATATATCAATAGAGAATGTCATGTGGTAGATAATGCAGAGATTGATTTAGGAGGCTTATCTGTAAGTGTTATAAGTCTACCATCACTACATGCAAAGGGCTGCTTAGGAGTACTTTGTGAGGGTGTATTATTTGTTGGAGATGCACTCTATTCAAGAATGAAAAATGGTGTTGAATACTATGAAAAGAGTATCATAGGTGCAGAAATAAAGTCATATTCTAATATTGAATTTGATGTTGCGATTTTCGGACATGATGTTAATATGCTTGGAAATAAGCGGGAAATCGTTACTTTTCTAAAAGAAAAAATGAAGGGCAATTAAGATGTTGAAAAAAATATTATTTCTAGTATAATAGTAATGCACTGTTTTTATATGCGGTTATAGCTCAGTAGGATAGAGCGATTGCCTCCTAAGCAATAGGTCATCGGTTCGATTCCGGTTAACCGCGCCATGTGCAATAAAGAGTTATCGAGAGATAGCTCTTTTTTCTTGTTGTTATGACACTAGTAAATATAAGATGCTGAATAGAAAATACGTCGATAGACAATAAAACCCTAAATTATAGGGAATATATGCATTGATTAACCCTAAAAAATAGGGTGTAATGATGATGGAGATGATATATATGCGGAAATTTGCTGTTAGTGAATATATAATGGGTGATGATATTAAGAGCTTTAGAAAAAATATGGATTAACACAGAAAGAAGCAGCAGGGTTATTCAATGTCTCAGTCAAAACTATTGAAAATTGGGAAAAGAATAATAAAGAAATAACAGGTCCAATAACTTTACTTATTAATTTATTGAATAATAGCTTATTGTTTTATTGAAAATATATAAATAACTAAAAATAATACACCATCAAGTGTATTATTTTTTTAATCCCTATAATTCCTCAATATTCCTCTTTATCTCATCAACTAATTCACCCTTAGTGATGCTCCATTCTTCTTTTAATAATTGCAATTCTCTTTGATATGATTCTATAGCTTTTTGTTTGTTACCTAAGATACGATATAAATATGCAATGCATGCAAGTATATCAGTATATCTAGGCTTAGGAGCAATCTCAAATGACCTTTCATACATTTCAATCGCATTCTCATATTCTTGATTGAATGCATAGCGATCAGCAACTGCACATAGTATTTTCCAATTATCGTGATAGTTGCTTACTAACATTTTATATTCTTCTAAAGTGTTCATGAATCCCATCTTGTTCTCTTTGATCCATACTTCATAGAAAGGCTTTAATTCAAGGTTAGATTCAGCAAGTATCTTTTCAGCTTCTTCATAGCGGTGATCAGCAATTAAATTATCAACTAAGAATGATTTAGTACGTTCATTTTTCGGATTATCAGTTACAAGATTAGAAAGCTTTTCAATTAGTTTAAAGTGACTTCCAATATTCCAATCAGCAACATATCCATTAGATGCATTATTTAAAGTACATAAATCATTTTTGTTATCAGGCTTTAAAGCTAATGCATTTGAAGCATAATGAACTGCTTTTTCATTTAATTTACATGCATAGAAATGGTACAGATCAGCCAGTGTAGAAACTGCTTGGTAGTTATCTGGATTCTTATTAATTTCACTTAATAGGAATTCTTCGCTATGATTAAATCTTTCGTTAGTTACCATTAATCCGTTATCAACCATGGTTTCAATTCTTTGGTATTCTAAGTCTAATGGATATTCAAATAATTCATCAATCGTAATTCCAAAATAAGACGCGATAGCAGGTAATTGAATAATATCAGGGAAAGAAGTATCACTTTCCCATTTACTCACTGCTTGTGCACTAACATGTAGTATTTCAGCTAATTCTCCTTGTGACAATGCTTTTTTATTTCTAAGTGTTTTAATTTTATTTCCAATATTCATAAGCTTCCTCCATTAATAGAAGATGTGCGCATATCTTTTACACTTATATAGTAATTCAGAGGAATACAACTTTCAATTGATTTATAGTTGTGTTTTTTTAACTGCTAGTTGAATACTAGTGAGAAAAACATATTATAAAGATTTCCTAATAATGAATAATATATATACTTTCATAATGATAAGCAAAAGAGAGTAAAAGTGAGATATATAAAAAACAGATGTTTTTTGACTTATGTCATTACATCTGCTTCTTTTAAGTTATCTTAATATGGATGTATTTCAGTAAAAGATATATGTTGATTCTTTAAATCCTCTGCAAGATTTATTAAATGGTCGGATACACGTTCAATATCAATTAGTATTTCTGTATATACTACACAGTCTAAAGCATCTACTTCACCAGCTTTTAAACGTTGCATTTGATTAGCTTTGAAGCGTTCAGTCAGTTCATCAATGCGATCTTCATTCATTGAGATAGTTAGATACACATCTTCAATTTCATGGGGATGACTGTTTGAAAGTAGTGTGATACTTTCCTCGATAATATTTTGTAGTTGAGTTAATTCCTCTTCAATTACAGGATACTTATTTAATTTATAAAGTTCTTCTTCACCATAATCCACTAAGTTTATGGCATGATCACCAATACGTTCAATATCAGTAAAGCTTCTATAATAAGTGTTACAAATATCACTTTCTAATTTACTCATATTAAGTACAGAAACTTTAGACATATATTTAGTCATTTCAAAATTGATGAAGTTAAGACGCTTTTCACGTTTTTTTATTGCTGTATAATCATGATCTTGTCCATGAAGAGCTGTGATTGCTTCACGAATGTTTTGGTGAGCTAAATCAAGCATAATAACTGCTTCTTTACGTAAACTTGAAATAGCGATAGGAACACTACCAATGTTGTTGACATCAATAAACTTAAGTGGCACTTCTTCATCGTTATCGAATTCGTCTTCATGAATTGGAAGAACGATTTCTGTGAATTTTGCTAGATAAGTACCAAGTGGTAATAGTAATAAAGTTGTAGTGATATTAAATAAAGTATGTGTATTTGCGATTTGGGCAGCAGGATTACTAGTAAATGCTGTCATCCAATCAACAAAAGGAACGAATTGAATGAAAATCATAAATAATGCAGTACCAATAATATTAAATGATAAATGGACTACAGTAGTACGCTTCGCATTACGACTAGCTCCTAAAGATGCTAGGAATGCTGTAATACATGTACCAATGTTTTGACCGAAAATAATATAAATTGATGAACTTAATGGAATTAAACCACCATTAGCTAAGGCTTGTAGAATACCTACTGAAGCTGATGAGCTTTGAATTAAAGCAGTGAACAAAGCTCCAAATAAAACAGCTAGGAATGGATTTGAAATAGTTGTGATTAATTGAATGAATATTTCAGAATCACGTAGTGGATACATAGCATCGGACATCATCCCCATACCAATAAATAGAATACCCAAACCTGCTAGAATTTCACCAATGTTGTTAACTTTCTTTGATTTGAAGAAAGTGACCATAGTTACACCTATAATAGCCATAATTGGTGCTAGCTCTCCTACCTTAAGTGCTACTAATTGACCTGTAATAGTAGTACCAATATTGGCACCCATGATAATCCAAATGGCTTGTTGTAAAGTCATTAACTTTGAGTTAACAAACCCAACTACCATTACTGTAGTTGCTGATGAACTTTGAATAATAGCTGTAATCAAAGCACCTGTAGCAATTCCTAAAAAGCGATTGTTAGTAAGCTTTTCAAGGATTGACTTCATACGGTTACCAGCAGTTTCTTCTAATCCTTCACTCATCATATGCATACCATATAAGAATAAAGCAAGTCCTCCAAATAGTGATAAAACATGCTCAAGCGTCATTTTTGAACCCTCCTAATAATACTAGTTATACGAAGTTATGATATCATACTTAATGATTAACTTTCTTATTAATTAAGTAAAAAGAATGTAAAATTTATGTACATCAATTGTTGGAAATTACTCACAATAAAAAAGCAGATACTACCTAGTCATTAGCATCTGCTTATTTAACGTTATTATTCTTTATTATATCGATTAGAATAATTTCTTTAAGAATTTCGCAGCATCCTCAGCTACATCGGCAACTGTTTCAGCAGTTAATTTAGCCTTAATACCATCAATTACCGGATTAATTAAATCATCTGGTAAATCAACATTTAAAATCTTTTCTAACGCCTTTACAGGATCATCCATAAATTGTTTTCTAAGTGCTTCATCCTTCATTAACTTTTCAACAGCATCTTTAATAATTTCTTTAATATCCATATTTAATACCTCATTTCTATATTTATTTTACTATAAACTAGCATTATTTTGTATATTTTTCTTTATATTCAGCATTATAATTACGTTTCATATTACATTCATGCTTAGTAATATATGCAGAAGATAGTTCATCAGCACTTATACCATAGCGTAGTAATGTTTCGTTGAAATACATTAAAACATCACCCATCTCCTCTACAAAGGCTTTACGTACTGTTTCATCATTCATAATCGCATCATCGCCTTTTTTCTTGATGATCGAAATACATTCACCAACTTCTTCAATCATAAATAATATAAAGTTTCTACCATACTTAGCTTCCATTGGTGACCATTCATCTTTATGTAGTTCAAATAATTCTTTATGCATTTCAAGCATTTCGGATATTTTTAAATCATTCATAATTCATTCTCCTTTATGATTATTAACAATAATCCTTCAATACTTATATCATATCTATAAATCTATTGTTGATGCAACTGTTTTATATGTATATTTAAGAAAATATGGTATAATCATGCGTAGATTAAGGAGTTGTTAGTATGCAGAATTTAGAAGCGTATTATAATAAATTTAATGAGGAAAAGCGTCTTACAAGACGTCATGGACAAGTGGAGTTTATCACATCTATGCATTATATACATAAATATTTAGAAGGTATGGATAACCCTAAGATATTAGATGTTGGTGCAGGAACAGGAAGATATAGTGTGGCATTAGCTAATGAGGGGTATGATGTTACCGCGGTAGAGTTAGTAAAGAGTAATCTAGGAGTATTAAAGGCTAAAAAGAGTAGTGTAAAGGCTTATCAAGGTAATGCTTTAGACTTATCAAGATTTAAGGATGATACCTTTGATTTGACACTAGTATTTGGACCTATGTATCATCTACATGGTAAAGATCAGAAGGTGCAAGCACTAAAGGAAGCTAGTAGAGTTACTAAGCCTAATGGCATTATTTTAGTAGCTTATTGTATGAATGAGTTTTGTGTAGTTACGTATGCCTTTAAAGAGAATCACATTAAGGAGTGCTTGGAACGAGGTATGCTTACCGATGATTTCCATGTAGATATGCCTGAGGATGAACTATATGATTATGTACGTTTAGAGGACATCGAAGAAATAAATAAATGTAGTGGTGTTGAAAGAATTCAAATCATTGCGGCTGATGGGGCAGCTAATTATATTAGACCTACATTACGTGATATGGATGAAGATACTTTTGAGATGTTTATGAAGTACCACTTGGCAACATGTGAGAGAGCTGATTTAATGGGTGCTACAGCTCATACAGTTGATATTGTAAGGAATACAAAGTAATGAAGATTATTATTTCACCTGCCAAGGAAATGAGTACTGAGAATGATTTCTTAGATAATCTAAAAACACCTATCTTGTTAGAGAAGGCTAAGCCTTTATTTGAATATATGAAGTGTCTTAGTTATAGTAATTTACAGGATGTTTTAAAGTGTAATGATAAGCTAGCTATGCTTAATTATAATCGATACCAGAGTGGTAATATTGATAGTAAATTAGTAGCTGCTTTATTGGCGTATGATGGTATAGCGTATAAGTATATGGCACCACAAGTGTTTGATGAAAATCAGTTTGCGTATGTAAATAAGCATCTACGTATTATTTCAGGGCTTTATGGCTTATTAAGACCAATGGATGGGATAATACCTTACCGTTTAGAAATGCAGGCTAAGATTCATTATGACACTTACACAAGTTTATATGATTATTGGAAGGATGCAATCTACCAAGAACTTACCAAGGATACGACATGTATCGTTAATCTAGCATCTAAAGAATATTCAAAGATAATTGAAGCATATCTTACACCTGATGTTTCATTTATTGATGTAGTATTTGGAGAAATGGTGAATGGTAAGCTAGTTGAGAAGGGCGTATTCGTCAAGATGGCTAGAGGTGCTATGGTACGCTATATGGCTAGTAATAATGTCACTACAATCGAAGGAATTAAGTCATTTAATGAATTAGGCTATACATTTAGTGAGGCAATAAATAAAGGCAATAAAACAACCTTAGTATTTATAAAAGGTTAGTAACAGGAGGTAAAATGATGGAGCGTATTGATCATCATGTACATTTTGAATTACCATATACATTAGATAATCTATTACCATATATTGAACGTGCCAAAGCATTACAGCTAGATGAGTTACATATACTTGACCATTCTCATCGATTTGTTGAGTTTAAGTCAGTGTATGAAGAAATTATGAGTGATACTACACTAGAAGGTAAGTGGATTGCTCGTAAGTTTAAAAGTTCAATTTATGACTACATAGAATTTATAAAGCTAGTTAAGAATCAAGACTTTGGAATACCAATTAAATTTGGGATTGAGGTATGTTACTTTGAAAATAAGGAACAAGAGATAAAGCATGTATTAGAATTATATCCATTTGACTTTGTGATTGGTTCAGTACATTTTATAGATGGTTTTGGTTATGACTTAGATAATCAAGACTATTCTAACGTTAATATTGATGAATTATATAAGCGATATTTTGAATTAGAAATAGCTGCAATTAAAAGTGAGTTATTTAGTATTATTGGACATCCAGATGCACTTAAGCTTAGTGGTATAAATCCGACGATTGATTTATATGATTATTATGATGCACTTGTGAATGAAGCTAGCATCTACAATGTCTCATTAGATATGAATAGTGGTTTATACTACCGCTATGGGGTGAATCATTTAGGAATGGATACACAGTTAATTAAATTAGCTAAGCTATATGATGCTTCATTAGTTCCATCATCAGATGCGCATAAATATAGTGATTTAGGGAATCATATGGATTGTATGCTACGAATGTGTGATAAGCAAACTACTAGTATTGAATGTAGTGATAATGTGTATATTACAGATGATTTTAATAGCTTTGAAGTGTATTCTAAGAATAATGGAAAGCTAGTAGATACTATTTCTTTCAAGCCTCATACACAAAAGGGCAGTGTAATGCTTGAGCTACATGATATATTAAGTGATATCAAAGAATTCTTTGCGTATATGCATGAATATTATCATGTTGAACATGTAGTAGCAATTAGTAATGAAGAAAAGTCTATCTATGAAGCATTAGGTATGGAGAAGATATACTCAAAAGAATCAATTAACTACTATAATTACACGTTTTAAGCATTAGTTTACAAGTTTACGAAAAACTGATACAATGTAGTGGTTTTAGAGGGGAGTGATGATAATGTTTTCCTTTTTCAAGAAAAAAGAAGAACCTATTAGTAAAACTCAACAATTAATGAATGCTTTGGGAGCAGAAGTTCTAAATAAAGAACTTGCAACTAAGTTATACTTAGCATGTATTGATGAAGTCATTAGAAATTCAAAAAGTTTTGATGAAGTAGAAAATGGGAGAAATCAAATATATATTAAGATTTATGCAGCAAGACATGGGATAAAGTGGTTCTCTGAAGCTTGCTCAGAATACTTTAAGGATATCCAAGGAATCACAGAGATTGATGATGAAGCAGAAGTATTAGATGCTTTTCTTGGTGGATATTGGTTCTTTATTCGCTATGATAAAGAAGCATTTAGTGGTTTAATCGCTTGTCTAGAAAAGGATGTTTCACCATTAGTACGTAGATATTATGAAAAGACATTTAATATTGATATTTATACTGGTGAAGTATTTGATCCTGAATTAGAAGAAAAGAATGCCTTTAAAGAACATTTCTATCGTGCTTCTTATGCTTATAATCAAGGGCAAGGTGACTTAGAGTTAAGTATGAAGGAGTGGCGCTATTTCTTAATGGAACTTGCGAAGACTTTGGAAAGTAGACCACGTGCTATTTATGACTTTGCTAGTGAAGTATGTGAACATCAAAAATTGTTCATGTTTGTGGCATATGCAATGAAGGCTGAGCGCTTCGATAAAATGCATAATGCAGCTGCCCATGTGGAAGGTGGCGCATTAGATACTGTTTTAAAGAAGATTACGAATGCGGTATATGCGACTAATGAAGATTATGGAATCTTCTTAAAAAGATATTATGCTTAAAAGTGCTTAGGCACTTTTTTTATTAAGGTTTAGTAATTTACTTATTTAGAATTAAATAGTATAATTATTATAGATAAAGTACTAAATGGTATCATCAAGCAATAATAGTTATGATAGTTTAGTGTAAGGCAGTATATTATGATAGAAATAAGGAGGATAGACTATGCAATTCTACAATATGACTGAAATCTTTGTGAGAGAAAGACTAGATGAAATTATCGAAAAAGAAGGCGGATGTAACTGTGTTAAGTGTTATATTGATATATTAGCACTAGCTTGTAATCATTTACCTCCACGCTATGTAAACACTGAGGAAGGAGAACTATACAAGCGTATTGAAGTATATCGTAGACAACAAAAGATGGATGTAGATGTTGAAATCTATAAAGCAATTAAGGTAGTACGTGCACATCCAAGACATAAATTAAATCCAGAAGAAGGTAAGTAATATAGTAAATGCCCAAGAGATTATTTTGGGCATTTTATTAAGTTTAGAAGCATAAAAAAATCCAAGCTACAACTTGGATTTTTGTTTTACTTATCAAATTCTTTACGACGCTTTGTAGATAACCTGAAAGTGTCTTTCATACCTTCAATATCATCGTTAGCTAGTTTATTACGGAATGCTACAAATTCATCCATAAATAAATCCATTTGACTGAGCAAGACATCTTTATTGATAGTGAATAATTCACTCCATAGATCTTCATTAATCTTTGCGATACGCGTTAAATCACGGAATGAGTCACCTGTATAAGCAATTAAATGTTCACTTTCTTTACATGTCATTAGGCACACAGCAATGACGTGTGGCAATTGAGATAAGAACGCAATCATTTCATCATGCTTTTCAGGTGTTAACTTAGTGATGCGTTTAAAACGCAAGATGTTCGCAAGATCATAGATGAATTCAATGCCTTTTTCAGTATTCTTTTCTGTAGGGGTAATGATGAAGTTAGCTGGTAAGAACATGTTACCATCAGCGTATTCGACACCCTTAACCTCTTTACCTGCCATTGGATGGGCTGCGATGAATTCTACATCATCTCTTAAGAAATTTTGAATTTCATCAATAATATGACATTTCACGCCACTAACATCAGTTATCATAGTACCTGGTTTGAAATATTGTTGATGTTCTCTCATCCATTCAACCATTGTTGTAGGATATAGACCAATAATCACGACGTCAGCTTCACTTATCAAACTAACATCATCAGTTGATCCTTTATCGATTATGTTGTTGTTTAAAGCATATTCGATACTTTTAGGATTAATATCAAGTGCACTTACATAGTATTCTTTTTGTTTCAACGCCTTTGCGTAGCTACCACCCAGTAGTCCTAGGCCAACTACTAGAAATTTAGTTGTATTATTAATCATCGCTTAAATGCACCTCAATTCCAAGCTTTTGGATATCCTCAAAGAAATTAGGATAAGATTTATTAATAGCCTCAGCATTAGTTATTGTTAATGGAGTATCTAATAAAGTAGCCATAACACTCATACTCATTACGATACGATGATCCTTTGCCCCATCGACCGTTACATTACCGTGGTATGGTGCATTCTTCATGATAGTAATATTATTAGTATCACTAGCGATATTACTACCAACTGGTCGTAGAGCGTTCTCCATTGCTGCAATACGATCACTTTCTTTAATACGTAGACGGTTGCAGTTAGTGATATGGAATTCATCTGCGAAACAGCCTAATACACAGAGAATTGGTCCTAAATCAGGGCAATCAGCTAAATCAACAGTAGTACTATCGATATTAGATTTATGAATCACATATCCTGTAGGTGTTTCTTCAATATTTACTCCACATTCTTTCAAGATATCTATAATAGCCTTATCGCCTTGTAATGAGTTATGTGAGATACCATCTAATTCTAAATCATTATTTAAAGCAGCTAATACAGCATGGAATGCTAACTGAGAATAATCTCCTTCCACACGGTAGCTATTAGCTTTATACTTTTGATTACCTTTAACTACATAAGTAAGTTCATCAATACGATTAATTACGATACCGAATAGTGACAATAATTCTATTGTCAGATTCACATAAGATTCACTTTCAAATGGTGGTAGTATTTTAATGGTACTATCACCATCCAATAATGGTAGTGTAAATAATAATCCGCTAATAAATTGTGAGGATATACTACCATCAATAGTATATGTTTGTGGCTTCAATGCACCTTCTATCACAAGCTCTGAAGTGTCCTGAGAGAAGAATAAGCCTTGATCTTCAAACATTGTTTTATAAATGCCTTGTGGACGATATAGTAAACGATTTCTTCCTTTAAAAGTGATTCTTTGATTAGATAATGAAAAAATTGGGATAATGAAGCGAAGGGTAGAACCTGATTCATGAGCATCGACTTCATTGGAAACATTACTAATACTAGAATTAATACCAGTGATTGTTAATGTATCGCCGTTTTCTTCAATTGTTGCACCTAATGCCTTCATAGCTCCAATTGTAGCAATAATATCATCACTGAATGCTTCATTTGATATTGTACTGATACCATCTGCTAACGAAGCACAAATAATAGCTCGATGAGCCATACTTTTAGAAGGTGGAATCACAACTTTACCACTACATTTACCTGGATAAACTGTTGCCTTCATACTATTCTCTTCCTATAACTTCCGCAATCTTATGAGCTTTCTCAACTACTTCACGGTAGTGTTTGAAGGTTAATGTTTGCGGACCATCACTCCATGCATGTTCAGGATCATTGTGTACTTCAATAATTAATCCATCAGCACCAGCAGCTACTGCAGCT
>JAFXJJ010000095.1 GCA_017532345.1 Erysipelotrichales bacterium | reverse complement strand
TACACCAAGTGATACTCCATTTGCGAATAATTCAACCTTAGGTTGATTAGAATATACAGTAACTTTAGTTGTATCTTCAACTCTATCTACATAACGTTTACCAGCGATATGTACGAATGGATCATCTGATAACCATGCTTTATAAGCATAGAATGAATCTTTCTTATATTTACGGTCAAATGTGACTAAACCTTTATGGTTTTGTCCATTTTCTCCACCTTCATTACGGCCATCAGCACCAAAGTCAAACATATTCCATACATGTGTTGCCCATAGATATTTACGTGGGAATAATTGTTTAATTAATTCTTCATGATAATATGCTTGGTATTCCTCAGTATAATCGCCTGCACCAGGATTAGATGTATGCCAGTTTAATGCTTCACAACCATATTCACTTACACCAACACAAATGCTAGGATGCTTTTCATGGAAGTTATCAAACCAAGGACCATATTCACTAACATCTCCGCCGTACCAGCCGAAATAGTGATTGTAGCTGATAGTATCAGGTATTAATGTATATGGATGATCTGGAGAGCATGTAGATACACATGCCATTGTTGTAAGACGTGTTTTATCCATTTCATGAACTAAATCATTCAATACTTTATGATTATCTTGAATATCTAAATCATCAGGAGTTCCTTCTACTGCATTGATTTCATTAGAAAGTCCCCATACGAAAATAGATGGATGGTTGTAGTTTTGCACAACTAATTCTTTCATTTGTGTAATCGTATTTTCGCGACCCTTTGGTAAGTGAGTTGTGATATAAGGAATTTCAGCCCAAATAACCATACCATATTCATCACATAAATCGTAGAAGTATTGAGAATGTTGATAGTGCGCTAAACGAATAGTAGTTGCACCAACTTCTGCAATTAAGTCCATATCTTCTTTATGCATTTCTGGTGTTAAAGCATTACCGTATCCCCATCTATCTTGGTGACGAGATACACCACGTAATGGATATTCTTCACCATTTAAGATAAAGCCACGATTCACATCAATTTCAAAACTACGACAACCAAAGCGTGTACTAACTTGGTCAATCACCTCTTCTTCCACTAATGATACTTCAGCAACATATAAATATGGATTTTTACGTCCATGCCATAAATGTACATTTTCAATTTCTAATTCTACTTTTGTATCTTTTGATGTAGTCTTAGCTACTACATTACCTTCAGCATCTTTTAATACATAATTAACAGTTTGGTTTTCTTTATAATTGCTAACCCAAACTTCAACTTCAACCTTCGCATTCTTACCATCAATTACAGGTGTAACCTTTAACCCTTTACCACCATAGTATTCTAAGTCAAAATGACTATTATTAACAGCAATTAAGTTAACATCACGATATACACCACCGTAGAATGTAAAGTCAGCATGCTGTGGATATACATAATCATTAGCAGCATTATTAACTTCTAAAACTACAAAGTTTTGCACATCAATCACATCTGTAACATCAACACGCCAAGTTGAGTAACCACCATCATGACTACCAACTTTCTTATTGTTCCAATAAACATTAGCTGATGAGTTAGCACCATTAATTTCTAAATAGTAACGATCAGCTTCAGGTAAATCAAATTTCTCAATTGTCTTAGCATAATAAGCTGTACCACGATAATAATCACTATTACCATCTTGACCATCAAGTGCATTCCATGAATGAGGAACATTCACATAGCACCATCTCTCAGGCATACTTTGAGGAACTTCATCCACATGTTGGGCAAAAGCCCATTTTCGGTTTAAACTAATAATTTGACGCATAGTATTATCCTATCCTTTTCTATATAATATTTACTTTATTATAATATAGCTTAAAGTATTTTGTAAATCTGTTATAATCGGCATATACACTAATATACAGTAATTTGAAATCGAGGAAATTCTTAGAATAAAACGATGAAATAAAGTAACACTATATATAGAAGGAGGTATAGTATGAAAGCAACTGGAGTGGTAAGAAGAATCGATGAATTAGGAAGACTTGTGATTCCTAAAGAAATAAGAAAATCATTCAAAATTAAAGAAGGAGATTCAATAGAATTCTTCGTTGAAAATGGGAAAATAATCTTAGAGAAATATTCATTAATGAACGGATTAAATGATACAATTCTTAATTATTGTACGACATTCAAAGATATCACAGGTAACACAACAATCTTTATTAGTGAGGATAAGGTTGAATGTGCATCTAATAATTTCGATGAATTTAAAGATGAAATCATTTCAAAGAATGTTGATCAATTAATAAATAATCGTACCAACCAAATATTTAAAGACTTAGTTATCTGTGTTAGAAATCTAAAATCATATAATGGATATTTATGTCCGTTATTAGTGAACAGTGAAATAATTGGAGGATTTCTAATACTTTCAGACAATCATTTAATAAATGACCAAGAAAAAGAAGTAATTAATTCGATAATGAAATTACTAGTAAGAGAATTAGAGGTATAGTACATATTTTATAGCTTCTGAGCTAAATCAGAGGCTATTTTTAAATAAAAATAGTTAAAAAAATAGTGTATAATTATTAATTGTAATAAGTATTTAACTTTTAATAGTTAAAAATTATATATATTTTTCAGCTATAAATACAATAAATGATGAATATATTGCGTTAACTTTGATTGTTTTGTATAATTCATAGCAGAAAGAGAGTGATTCTATGCGTTTAGATAAATATTTAAAAGTATCGCGTATCTTAAAGCGTCGTACAATATCAAAGGAAATGGCAGACAGTGAACGTGTCTATGTTAACGGGAAAGCTGCTAAGCCTTCATATACTGTAAAGATTGGAGATGAGGTAGCAATCATTTTCGGTCAAAAGAAGCTAACAGTTCGTGTAATGATGCTGAAGGAAAATATCAAGAAAGAAGAAGCTTCAGATTTATATGAAATCATTAGTGAAGAATATATTAATGAATTAGAATAATTAGTGTATAGTATAGAGCCTTCAAGCATATAAATGAATGCAAGGAGGCTCTTTATTTATGGAAAGCAATACAAATCCCCTAAAGTTTGATACAAACCCCTACCACAATCTTATATTGAAAGATCGCAAACTACTAGAATTAAGTGGAGTAAAACAAATTGATAGTTTTGATAATAAAGAATTTCTTTTAGAAACAGCACAAGGTTGGATGTCTGTCGAAGGTAGTGAACTAGTATTAGGTAAACTTGACACAGAACGTGGTGAAGTAATTATTAAAGGTCAAATAGATTCAATACGCTATCTTGCCAATCGTTACAATGAGAAAGAAAGCTTTGTCGCTAGATTCTTTAAATGATTAGCTTTGAAATCCAAATAAAATCACTCATATATATGTTGCTGGCGGGCTTTATGTATGCCTTACTTTATAGTTTATATAATCGTTTCTTCTATATCTTTAGAAGGAGTATAGTAATATATATATTGGAAATATTTAGTCAAACATTACTAGCCTATTTAGTATATATTGGTCTATATTTTATAAACCATGGAATCTTAAATATATACTTAATATTAATGTTTTTATTAGGAATATATATATATTTAAATTTCTATTCTACTTTCTTCTTGTCAACTTTTGAAAGATTTATGTATTTTTTAAGGAAACTTGTTGCACCATTAAGGATTGTATATTTGAAAATTTTTGGTATAATAAAAAAGCATAAAGGAAGTAGGGTTAAGAAAT
>JAFXJJ010000094.1 GCA_017532345.1 Erysipelotrichales bacterium | reverse complement strand
TTTTACTGCATTCTCCTTCAAAGTAAATATCTATCAAATCATCCACTTGTTTTCGAATATATAGTGAATAAATACAAAACATTGCTATATCAACATGTGGGTCTTGCATTCCAGCATATTCCCAATCAGTTAACTGTAAACCTCCATTATAAAATAAAAAGTTATCTGGAACTGAATCAATATGAGTTAAGCACCAACGTTCTCTGTGTTTTTCAATATACTCTCTTAATGCTAATACATGCATTTTTGTTTTTCTATAATCCCTGAAAATTGAAGATTCTCCCCATAATGACTCATAAAATTCAATTTGTCTGAAAATGTCAAATGTATGGTTCACTTGTAAATTCAAATTATGAAATTCTCTCAACTTCTTCATACAAATAATTAAATCATCTTTATTATTAGCATTACAAGTCCTTACACCCTCAAGATAATGCGTAATTTTATATCCATTTTGTGGATTTATATATAGTGGCTCATCGCATAAACCTTTCTTTTTTAGCATTTCATAAACTGCAGCTTCTTGCTTTCTATTGATTAATTGATCAGTTCCTTCACCAGGTACACGCATAATATACTTTTTATTTTTACAGTTGAATAAGAAAGATCTATTTGTCATACCTTTTTTCAATACTTCAATATCAGTTATTTCTTTTTCATCTACATCCAAGACATTTGCAATAATACTTATACAATCCGATTTTAATGTATTTGACTCACTATCAAATTCTCTTAATTGCTCATATGTATTAATTTCAACAACATCATTTGAATGAACAAGTTTTGCATGAACATTCATTCTATCATTATTTATTAGTACTTCTTCCCAAAACAATCCATCATATTTAGTATTTGCATCGTATCTTATCAGTTTTTCCTTGATATTGTTACACTCATCTTTTGCTAAATATGCTATACCAATCATTTTATTACCGGAATCGCAACTTGTAACTAATTCTAACTTCCTATTAACTCTAACATTACTATCAGCATCCAATAAATCACTAACCATGTACCAAGAATATACTTCATTACGATTAAATGGGTTTTTAAAACACCAAATATCACAAGGAATAATATAACTATTAGATAAATAATCAGCTACTAATGCTAAAGAATGAATATTATTTTTTTCAGCGTAATTATCATTTACTATCAAATCAACACCAAATTCATCAATTAGATATTCAAATTTTTCTTTCATATAACCGACTACTATGTAAATATTATTAATTCCAACTTCATGAAGTTGATTTATTATTCTTTCAATTAATATTTGTCCCTTAACTTCAATCAATGCTTTAGGTGTATACGTATTAATTGGAACCATTCTCATGCCCAATCCTGCTGCTAAAATTATTGCATTCAAAGGTTTTTTTTCTTTAATCACCTTTTTAGCTTTTTCAGTTAAACATGAATTCTCATCCAAATATCCATCTCTAATTAAATTTTTTAACGAACGATTTACCACTCCAAGTGAATGCCCTGTGATTTCTGATAACATTCTTTGATTAATAATTGACTCATTATATATAGCATTCACAACATCTAATTCCTGTATTTTCATGAACTCCCTCACTTTCCATTCTGTGAACATTTTTTATTAAAAATTGGTGTTTGTCAACAAACACCAAAAATACAAAATTTCTTTTTCACTCTTCAATCCCAATACTTGCAATACTTTTTATTTTTTAAGATATATTTTTATTTATGAGATTCATAATTGTCTCCTCCTAAATAACTCATTGAAGAAATAAATTTCATAATATATTTATCCTTAATAAAAATAAGTGATACTATATATGATACAACACCAAGTGCTATCAAAAGAACTGTATTTAAAATAGTAGGATACATTAAAACATTTAATTTAACAACTGAAGTCATAATAAACATAATTAACGATGGAATCAAATATCTAATCCAATATTTTGTGACATTTATATTCATTACCACACTTATATATGCCATAAGAATAATAAGTTTCACAATTTCTGAAATTACTGTCGCACAAGCTGCCCCTATAGCATTATATTTAGGAATTAATAAAAAATTGAAACAGCAGTTTATAACTGTAGAAGCCAAAATAACCAAGGTTAAAACTTTTTCTTTTTTTATAGCAACTAAAAACTGTGAACCAATTAAATTATTTAATCCCATTATTAATGCCAAAGACGAAAAAATATATATCAAAACAGTAACTTTTTCATATCCTTCCCCAAAAAACCACGGAACTAATAAGCTAGATATAACGATTAGCCCAAACATAATTGGAAATCCTAGCATTGAGGTAATATTTATCCCATTATTTAAGTAGGAAACTAAACTTTCTCTATCATTTGCTCCATAATTATTTGCTAGTCTAGGCATTAATACAGTACCTAGTGAAGTTACAATAGCAATTACTAATGTTAATATCTTTTGAGTTTGTTCATAATACCCAACCTCAGAATATCCAGTGCTTAATATTCCCAACATTGTTTTATCAACAATCGCATATATCGAAGTAATATAATAGGGTATTCCAAGTAAAAATGCTGGCCTTATATGTTTTACTATATCTTTTATTGATAATTTAAAATAGCTAAAATCAACATAATTCTTTAAATCAAACAATATAATTAAATTCCCAACTACGTTTGATCCACCCATAATTATTGTGTAAACTAAGACATCTTCTGGATTCTTTACAAATAAAAATAAACCAGCTACAGACAACAATTTTACAATAAGATTTTTATATAAAGTTACTTTAAATTCTTCAATACCAATATAAAACCAACTTGTAGCAAAAACACTTCCTATTATTCCAACAGTTTGAGCATAAAAAACATTTGTATTTTCTTCAACATAAAATGTCACAAACCCAATATATAATAGCAAAGATAATATAAGTAGAATAAACTGACCACTAACAATTTGAAAAAATACGCTACTTCTCTCCTTTTTATTATTAGATTTATATGCTACTTCTCTTTGACCATATAGAGGAAATCCAAGACTACCTCCTACTATAAAATAAGTACTGATTGAAAGAGTATAACTATACACACCAATCGCTTCAGCCCCTAAAACTCTAGAAATGTAAGGAGTTGTAATCAATGGGACGATAATACTAACTATCTGAAATACTAAATTATAAAAATAATTAGATCCTATTTTCTTTAGTTCATTATTCATAATAAATCTACCTATACTTTAGTATAGCAATACTGACTTAACTCTTTTTCTATATAATCTATATCATTTTTATACTCAGGATGCTTTTCCCATAGTTTAGTATTTTTAATAGAAATGGAAGGATTAAAATATTTCATTTTATGAATATGATGACTAGGAGAAATATTCATAAAGTTCAAAATACTATTTACTGTTTTATCATAAAAATATATCATGTCTTCAAATTGTATTTTCATAACATTATCAGGATTTTCAAATAATTCGTATTGTTTTCTTGTCCAACGATACCATTTAACAAACACTTCTACATCATAAACAGGAGCTGTTTTCCCATGCCAGTATTCTTTTTCTAACAAATAAATATCCCTTGGATCTCTATCAACAACAAATATTTTAATATCTTCAAAATATCTCGAATATCGTTTTAAATTTGTAGGAGGTACAAGCTGATCAAGCATAGCATATTCACTTTCATTCTTATTAAACATCCAAAGTAATGCACTTGTATAATTCTTAGTTGCAGCAAGAAATTTATCTTCAGAAAATGTTCCTGCATATGCAGGCTCATCATCAGGCAGTAAACTCTTCTGCCTTTCATAATTCTTATCAACAAATTTCATTATGATCATATTTATTTTCGAATATATTCTACTAAAAAACCAAAATAAATGACCTCTTTCATATATATCAAAATACCATATTCCATGATATTTAAAATCGCATATATTATCAATATATTTATATGTTTCTTTAATAAACGAATCTCCAAAATACTTATTATACCTTTTGACTATTTTATTTCCATTTAAAAATTCGGCTTGCTTTAAAAATCTTTTAATTGAGTTACTTGTATTATGGCGATTAGGATTTTGAATTAAATTATATTCTAAATCAGATAATCCATCTGGATCACAAAATATCCTAAACTCGTAGTCGTCATTTGCATATACAATGTCAATTTCTTTAAACAAATCAGTTATTGCACTTGAACCTGTTCCATAAAACCCTGTTGTCGTGATTACTTTCATATATAGCTGCCTTTCTTTACTTTATAGTAGACTATTTTTGCATAAAATCTAATTTTTCTACCAAAATTATATTTAATATATTTCTTCAATAAATACTTAATTCCTTTATCATAATCATTCCAAAATTGCTCATATTGCACTGGTTTATCGACTGGTTTTTTTAGTGCGGGTTGCATATAGTCTTTTAATTCCACTCTAAATACTTCTAAATTATTTTTTAGTTCATTAAAAAGATTGCCTGCTTTAGTATTATTCACTAAAACTAAAGAAGCTCCCTTATCATCATTTAATGGAAGATTTGTTTTTTCAATCCCCCATCCATCTGCCAAACTAAAGTCCCCAACCCTATCTACATCTTTATAATCACAATAAAAACAAGAATTATTTAATGCATAATGACTATAAAAAATTCTAGTATACACATCACTAAAATATTTTTTATTACCAATACTAAAAGATTCGATATGAGACTTCCATCCAAATTCATTTTTATCTCTAAAATTAAAATTTGTTATTTTACCTTTATATATACCCTCCATCATTTCTATATAATCTTTATATACTTTTGTAGATGGACAGCCGTGACAAACAATATCCACTGTATACAGCTTTTCACAATCTATACACTTTAATTTTAAACATGCTTTCAAGCCAGCAACTTGACAAGGTAATCCTGAAAACAATACATATTGATCCATTTTAAGTAGATTAACTACAGCGTCAAATGTATCATAGTGATTACACCACACATATTTTGATCCCGCGATATTTACTAAATCTTCTAACTGATTAATTTGAATATACTTTGGTTCACTATTTTTTAGTGTAGCACCAAATACTGTTGCTTGGTATTTACCAATCATATATTTTGCCAATTCCATAAAACAACCACCAGATCTGCTTTGAGATAAAACATTATTATCAAATGTTCTAACTAAATAACTCTCTTGTAACTTAAAATCATTCTTGATAGTAGTATTTTTGCAAACCGTATCACATAATTTGCAATTAATACATTTACTTTCATCAATTTCTGGAACAGCAAATCCATATTTTGATTCGTGCATATTAATTGCTTTTTGTGGACATATTTTATAACATGCACCACAACTCTTACACAAGTTTTTTTCTACCATTTTAATCCCTCATTTAAATACTTTTTCGACTTATTAATCAGTTCTTCTAATTTTGGTTTTACATTACAATAGTCAATAGAAGTACAAGTTAATTGTGACTTACTTGATAATACTTCAGTTAACCCTAAAGAATTCAATAAATCATAAATACGATTCATATTTCTTGCATTATCTAATACTGAAACCTGCTTATTAAATATTAGGCCAAATGCCAATCCATGAAAAGAATTTGTTACAATTCTTTCAGCATTCAAAAATAATTCAATGAATTCTTTTGGACCAGCATCTACAATATATTCAATATTCTTCTTTCTAAATAGCGGTTGATAAATTATTTTGATTTTTTTCGTCTTTCCATATTTTTGTTGCACTAAATCTATTACATCATTATGTTTAGACATTGCATAAATAAGTACGTAAGAATCTCCATTACAAGTATCAGACAAATCAAATTTTTCAATCCATTCATTTTTATTCAATAAAAACACTGGATCTAAAACCTTATAAATTTCCTTATTTGTTAACTTAGTCAAACGAGGTATATAGCTATTTTCACGAACGGCTATCATTTTGTACTTTTCAAGATACTCTTTAATTCTTAAATTCATTTCTTCATTGGTAAAATCATATCCTCCTAAACTTGAAGAATAAGAAATAATATTTGCATTTTGTGGTGCCATTCCACAAAAATACACCTCATCAACAGTATTATTTGTTACATTAGGATTCCAAATTTGGTCACTACCACTTATAAATAGATCATAATCATTAAACTTATTGCCTTCTAGTAATTCCTCTTTACTCATTAACTTGCTTAAACAAAGCTTAGTAGATGAAAACTCATGGAATTTCTGAATCATATTCTTTCTTTCTACATAGTTCATTATATCAATCAGCATATAGTATAATTCAAATTTGCTTAATCCATGTCTTATTTGATCTAACCCTTTACTCATAAAACGATTATCATAATTAACTATAGAAACTTGATGTCCTTTATCTTTCAAAAACTCTTGCAAGGCATATGTTTGAAGCATAGCACCATAATTACTAGAATTTTGAATCGTTGTTATTGCTATTTTCATATATATTCTTAGCACATTTCTTATCTATAAAGACAAATTGCACTAAACCCTCCTTCCCTTTTTTATAATGTTTAAATATCACTATAAAGCCTTAATATACATTGAATTAATACTTTGTCTTTTCAAAATATCATTTTCATCCAAGAAAAATAAATATTTGATATTTTTTAGTCAAACATTTGTACATTAGCCTCTAACTTTACAAATGTATTTTTTCCATTTTTTATAGCCATAAATGAAATAATACAAATTGGATATAAAAAGCGTGCATTTAAAACATCTGGAATTAACATAGCTGCCGAACACGTAAATATTATTGACCAATATAAATCTGTTTGTTGTGTTTTTTTCAACCACTTAAGCCAATACCAATAGATAATTGTAAAGCCAACTCCTAAGAAAATACCACCCATGTCAAAATACCTAATTAATGTATTATGTACTATCATTTTTGATGGCATTATTTGATTTGCTAAATAAGCATTATCAAAGCCATATCCAAAAAGAGGTTTTCTTAAATAAATCATAATTCCTTCATACCACAATTGAAATCTACCATTATTATAAAAAAGTTGGGAAGCATTTGATATAGAACGTGATGCACTCATAAAATACAATAAAACGCTCCCCAATAGCACTCCAACTATCAAAAAGATGGCTTTTTTTCTTGATGATTTAATTCCTAATAGTATATATAAAATCATAACTAAGCCAAACATTACAGCTCCAGTTCTCCTTCCGGAGCATGCCATACCAATTATAATGATTATCAACTGAAAATAATTAATTAGTTTTTTATTTCTATTTATAAGTGCAAGAAACCCTCCAACTCCTAACATAATTGTTCCACTACTAGCATCTTCCATCAACAAATGGCACCCTGTTTGTAATCCTCCTCCAAATGAATACATTCTTTTAAAGCCAAATAATTCTATTGAAAATACCTTATATGCAATATACTGTATAAACATACCGAAGCTAGTCAAAAACATTACGAATATATACAAATCTATTAACTGTTTGATTTCAGTTTCAGTACAATCAATTCTAGAATTATCTGACAACATTATTAGAATCAAAAAGACTCCAATCATTAAAAATTCTTTCAATCCTTCTATAATAGAATTAGACATTAATAACGGTATAAAAGAGTAAACCAAAAGAAGCCCACAAACTCCAAATAATTTACTATTTTCACCAAAAAAAACTATTTTATTTTTATTAAACAATGAATAAACGATGTAGAATAATAGCCAAATATAAAACCATGTAATTTGGCTGTCACCGATTTTCCCACCCCAAATCGGATTCCATGAAAATGGAATAGAAATTATCATACACATTATAATTCTTATTCTAAAAGAATACTTACGATTCATTAATAATAAGCTATAAATTCCTAATGTTGAAAACAAGACAAGAAGTGGATTAAGTACTATTTGTGAATTTAGTAAATATATTAAAAGTAAAATTACTGCACCTAGATACATAACTCAACTATCTCCTCTCAATAAATCTCAACCCAATTGATAAAATAAAGGATGGCAACATTAATAAAACACTTAAAAATAGACATGGTGATTGTTTAATAATACCTTCTTTTTTTCCCAGCAATGAAAAGGTATTATAAAATAAAACAGTTTTAATCTTAACCAATAAATTTGACGAATACTTATATTTTAAATAGTTATAATCACTATAGCCCAAAGGACTTTTGATTATAATTGATAGAAAATTTTTAGTATATCCGTCTTGTTGATAATCTCTAATATAAATTGATTCCTTATTCCAAACTAATGGTCTATTCATTTGCATATATGTATATGCTTCATTAAAAAACTTTTCGTTTTTATATTCTGGATATTTATATCTTTTTACATATTCTGTTCTCAAAATATATTCTGCTTCACCCCAAAACCAATTATTTTGATAAGCTTCTTGCCATGAAACAGGGTTTCTTAGCTTTGCTTCGTCATAAGTTGAGTATAGAAATTCACCATTTTTGTTTTCACACAAAAAGACTAATCCTTCTATATCTTGGTTAGCTTTTAATTCCCAACATTCATATATTTTTTCGACAGCGTTTCTTTTTAATAAATCATCTGAATCCATTGCAACAAACATTAATTCTGTTGCAACCAATTCACATGCCAAATTATAAGCAGTATGTTTCCCACCATTTTCTTTGTATACATATTTAATATCTAAAATATTATCTTCCTTAATCAATTTTACTAAATTTGCTGTATCATCTGTAGAACCATCATCTATTATCAACCAAGTAAAATTTTTATTAGTTTGATTTGCTAAAGAAACATACAATTCTTTAATTTTTTCACACCTATTATATGTAGGGGTGAAAATAGTTAGTATATTTTTCATTGATTACCCCTCTATCATTTGAATTATTTTCTTAGAATACTCTTTAATAGAAGTAAATTTTCTTGCCTGATTTTTAACCTCTATTTGCGTTTGAGAATATAAATTATCATCGTTCAATAATTTGCATGATAGATTTACAAACTCTTCATCTGTTACGCAAATTCTATCTACAAATCCAATTACATTTCTCAAACCACCAACTCCAGTCCCCAAAACTGGCACACCTAATATCATACTTTCCACTGCAGTTAAACCAAACCCTTCCCATTTAGAAGGCATTATTGTCAAACGAGAATTAGCAATAAATTTATAGGGATTATTTTGAAATCCAACTATATCTATGTTCAAATCATTATTCTTAACAAGAATTTCACACTCTTCTTGTAATCCTCCATCAATACCAATCATAACAGCACTAACATTATTATTCTGGAACTGGTTTATTTTATTAACAATTCTAATGAAGCGAAGCGGATCCTTCTGCTCAGTCAATCTTCCAATGAAACATAAGTCATATTTCTTATCCAATGGCATATTAGCTAATGTAATTACTTTATCTTCATCAACCACATTACTTATTGTTTTCGTGTTAGTATGAACATATTTGGAAAATACAAACTCATCCATTATACTATCTGAAACGCAGATATTAGCTTTCGCTTTATTCATAGAATAAAGTAATAATAAAGTAAATATACTTTTCTTCTGTAACCATGTAGGATTATTGTGTAAATGTGTAACAATTGGAAATGGAAGAAGACTACATAACATTGAAACTTTAAAATCTACTGTATACACTACATCTGGCCTAGTTTTATTCAACATATTCATTAACGAAAATAAATTAAATTCAAATGGTTCATAGTTTATATTGGGATATTGAGATAAATAACCTTCTATAACTCCTCTTGGGGAAGCGTAAATAACTAAATATCCACATTTAGATAATTCATTTGCTATCAATAAAGTTAAGTTTTCTGCGCCTGAATAGCCTCCTACACAAGCCACAAATACTATTTTTTTCATTTACTTTCTACCTCTGTTATTATTTTTTCCATTTCATTAATTACATTTTCAATTGAATATTTAGTACTTTGTTTAGTATTATACATAGACATTTCATCTAAAAGTTTTTTATCTTCAATTAATCGTTTCATGTATTGTGCTAATTCATTGCAATCCTCTGGATTAAATAAGAAACCACCTTTAGAATGTTTAATTAAATCTCTATTCCCACGAATATCAGATGCAATAACAGGAAGACCACTAGCCATTGCTTCTATAATTGACACAGAAAGCCCTTCTTTAAAAGATGGTAAAATAAATACATCAACAACTTTATCTATCTTATGTATATCATTTCTATACCCTAAAAAGTATACATCTTGCTCAACTTCACATTGTTTTGCTAATATCTTTAAAGTATCCAATTCTGAAGTGTTATCACCACAAATAATATATTTAATGTTTTCATATCCCAACTCTTTTAATAAATGAAGAGCTCGAATTACAATTTGATGATTTTTATTTATATTCAGTTCTCCAACAGAAAGAAAAATAAAATCGTCATCCTTTAGTTTCAATTCAGTACGAATGTTGTTATTGCTAACGCATATTCTTTTTATTTTTTCTACATCTACACCTACCCCTGGAAGGTAAAAAACTTTTCCCCTCACCTTCATCTTTAAAGCATTTTTATAATCTTCTTCATTAATTGTGATAATGTAATCAGTCACATAAGATAAAAGGTATTCAGTGAACTTATATAAAATATTATTTAATAAAGGGGCGCCTTTATAAAAGAAAAAACCATGTGGTGAATATATCACCTTAATTTCATTAAAACCTAAACATGCAACTCTACATATAGCACCCACTACAGATAAATGAACATCAACAATATCCGGTTTATAAACTTTTATCAAATTTCTTGTTTCTATATAAGACTTTAATATATTGCCTTCACTAGGCTTTCTAGGATAAGGTATATTAACTATCTTAACGCCCCATTTTCTCATTTCGTCAAGATGCATATTATTTTTCGTTACATTGCAATTTGCCGCTATTACAATCTCATATTTTTTTTCTATTAGCATTTTCAGATATTTTTGTTCAAACACCCAAAAGAAATCACCATAAGTTGATACACATAATATTCTTTTCAAAATAAATCTCCTCGTCTAATACTTGCATAACAAATAATTAGTTTTCTCTTAACTCTATTATTTATTAATTCCATGCTCTTCTTTAAAATATACTTTTTTTAAAACGCTCTCTAGTGCTTGATCCATATTGTAATACCTAAAATCAGCCAACCTTCCAACTAATATCAAATTGATTATAGTATTAGCTTTCTCTTTATAATTTCTATACATTTCTAAACTTTCATCTGTTAATACTGGATAATACGGTTCATTATCACCATCATAGTCAACCGATTTTTCTTTTGCAATCACTGTATCATTTCTATCTTGATAAGGAATCTTTGTATATTCTGTCATTCTTGTATATACTTCATCTTGAGGATATTGAACTACCGCCGCTTCTTGATAACTAGGTTTATCTATATATTCCCATTCAAATTCTAGAGATCTATATGGCAATTTCCCATATTTGAAGTTAAACAATTCATCAATTGGTCCTGTATAAACTACATTTATTACCTTATCAATATTTTTTATGATAATTCTATCATCTATTATTTCTAAATAATCTAAAGCATTACAATTTAATTGATAATCTATATTTTCATGATTCAGCAAATTCTCAAAAAATTTTGTAAAACTATGTTTAGGCATTACTTGATATTCATCATCAAAATACCCTTCTTCATATCCTAATACGATAGGAACTCTTCTTAGAATACTCTTATCAATTCTCTCAGGGTCTACTCGCCATTGTTTTGCTGTATAAAGTTTATAGTCGTTGTCATAAAGAAAATCAGCAAACTTCTTAATATATTCATTTTTCGATTCTAACATTGTGACAATTGTTGTTTTCTTTTGGTTTGGATACTCTTCTAGTAATGCTTCTTTAATCTTAGTGGCCTCATCTTCATCATAAAATTGATCAATAGTCTTAAAATTGAATGGACTAGGAGTTTGTACTCCATTAATTTCTGCCATAACCATCAATTTATACTCTTCCCACTCCTCATATTGACGCATATAATCATACAATTCTTTCTTTATTGTATGAAATGTATGTGGGCCATATTGCTGTACTAAAATACCATTTTTATCCACATAATCATACATATTTCCACCAATATGATTTCTCTTTTCAAGAATAATGACTTTATTTCCTCTTTCCGCTAGTATTCTTGCAGCAACAGCTCCAGACAATCCACAACCAACAATAACATAATCGTAATTATTAAAATTTGTCATAATTACTAATATACTCCTTAAAACTCTGTAAATTTAAATCCTTTTCAGAAATAATAAGATTTTCAATTCCCCCTATTAACTCAAGCGGCCACTGAATATTGATATCTGGATCATTCCACATAATTCCAGTATCTCCTTCTCCATTAAAGACTTCACTACATTTATAACTTACAATAGAATCTTCCAATACCAAATATCCATGTCCGAAATATTGTGGAACATACAAACAATTAGTATTATCCTCACTTAAATCAAAACCTTACCATTGTCCAAAAGTAGGAGAGTCTTTGCGCAAATCAACAATAACGTCATAGACATGACCTTTTAAACAACGAACTAATTTAGCTTGTTGATTTATTCCTTGGAAATGTGTAGCTCTTATCACACCTTTTTTAGAAATAGTATAGAACACCTCTTTTAATTCGAGCTCTATTCCATTAGCTTTAAACATATCGACATTATAGTCTTTAATTAATCCGCCACGATTATCTGTAGCGAAGAAAGGTTTAATTAGATATGCTCCTTTTAATTTTAATTCTTCAAATTGAAATTTTTGAATCATACTATTCCTCCTCGCTATTGATATACTCTACAGTTAATCGAATACCTTCAGCAAAAGGTATTTTATTTTCATAACCAGTATCTTCATATACTTTTTTCAATTTAAATTGATCATATGATATATCAATTCCATTAAATGGTATATCCCCAATACCTAACTTTGCATTGGGGTTCACTACGTCTCTTAATTCAGTTAAAAAATCACGTAATGGCTTTGGATATCCACTACCTATATAGTATCTATTAAATGGTTTACCTTTATCTGCAACTTCTATCACTGAATTAATAGCATCTGTAATATAAATGAAATCATACATTTGTTTTCCTTCAGTGAAAGAACAATATTCATTTTTTAATAATTTGCGAATAGTACTATTTACTAAACGAGCAGACTTTTCACCAACACCATAAATATTTGTGATAATAACCGGTATGAATTCAACCTTGTTCATATAGGCAACTGTCTCACCCATTAAATGAGCAGCCATTTTACCAGTACCGTAAATATATCCACCAGATGGTCTAATTCCATCAGATTGTAAATATTCATATGTCTCCATTTCATTTATACTTGAAGCATAAATAAAACGTTTACACCCTAATTCACTTGCCATCATTATATAATCACAAGTCATCTTTACATTATTTAATTGCAATTCATAATTTGCTCGATTTGGTCCAGATGTACCACCCCAAGCTAAATGAAAAAAACAATCAAAGTAAGTACTTTCTAATTGCATTTTTATATCATTCATAGTCTTATCTTTACATAAAATACATTGAACATTTTTCATATGTTGTAATTCTTCACTAAATTGAAAATCTATTGCACAAACATTAATATTTCTTGATACTAAATTTCTAACTAAATTTGATCCAATAAAGCCGCTAGCACCTGTAACAATTACATTCTTCATATTAGATTAATCCTTCCATATATTCATTTATTTGCTTAATCATAACTTTTGTTACATCATCGCCTTGAATTAATACTTTACTAAATTCAACTGTTTTATCAACAGCTTCATTCACGTTCCATTGTGGTTCCCAAGCAAATGTTTTTCTTATTCTTGAGCAATCTAATTTCAAGAAATTAGATTCATGGGGTGCATTTGCTTCACATTTGTTAATCCATTTTGCATCTTCTCCCCATGATTCACAGAACATAGTTACCAATTCACCTGTAGTTACGCAGTCATCATCATTAGGCCCAATGTTATAAGAATCTTGTAAACTCTTATCAGCTAATTGGTTAATCGCAATCACTAAATAAGTAATTACTGGCTCAAGAACATGCTGATAAGGTCTTATTGAATAAGGATTACGAACTACAATATCTTTACCTTCTTGCATAGCACGAATACAATCAGGTATAATTCTGTCATTTGCAAAGTCACCTCCACCAATGACATTACCTGCACGACATGTAGTTACAGCAATATCTCGATTATAAAAAAAAGACTTCTTATAAGAATTTGTCACTAGCTCCGAGCATGATTTTGAGTTCGAATAAGGATCATATCCATCTAATACATCATTTTCTCTATATCCCCATTCCCATTCGTTATTTTTATATACTTTATCAGTAGTTACATTTACCACCGATTTTACAGAAGGGCAATGACGAATTGCTTCTAAAATATTAACTGTTCCCATTACATTTGTTTCATATGTATATACTGGATTAGTATATGAATCTCTCACTATTGGTTGAGCAGCCATATGAATAACAATTTCTGGTGAAAATTCATTCATAACATTTTGTAAATGATTCAAATCACGAATATCTCCAATAATTGATGTAATTTCATTTTCTATATTTACTAATGTAAATAAATTAGGATTAGTCGGTGCTTCTAATGAATAACCAATAACATTAGCTCCTAATTGTGATAATACCTTGCACATCCAACTACCCTTAAATCCCGTATGTCCTGTAACTAATACTGTTTTACCTTTATACTCTTTCAAATCCATATTACTTTTCCCACACTTTCCATGGTGCTGTATTCGAGTTTAATAAATCTTCTAAATAAGTTTTTTCTTTCAAAGTATCCATACATTGCCAAAATCCATAATGTTTATAAGCAACTAATTGACTTTCTTTAGATAAGTTTTCCAATGGTTCCTTTTCAAAAGTAGTTTTATCGCCATCTATATAATCAATCACTGATGGTTCTAACACCATAAAACCTGCATTAATCCATCCACCATCATCTTTCGTTTTTTCAGCAAAACGCCCAATAATATCTCCATCATTGATATCTAATGTACCAAATCTTCCACCAGGTTGCACCGCTGTTAAAGTTGCTTTCTTACCATTTTTTTTATGAAAATCAAATAATTCTTTTATATTCACATCGCTTACAGCATCTCCATAAGTCATCATGAATGTTTCATTTCCAATATAATCTTTTACTCTTTTTATTCTCCCCCCTGTGAGAGTATGCATACCAGTATCAACAATAGTAACTTTCCATGGTTCTGCATAGTTGTTGTGAATCGTCATTTCGTTATTTTTTGTAAAATCAAACGTAACATCTGACGTATGTAAAAAATAATCGGCAAACCATTCTTTAATTACATGTTGTTTGTATCCAGCACAAATTATAAACTCATTAAACCCATAGTGAGAATAGGTTTTCATTATATGCCATAGCATAGGTTTGTCTCCAATTTCAATCATTGGTTTTGGCTTTAGATGTGATTCTTCACTAATACGACTACCTAATCCACCTGCTAATATTACGATTTTCATACAAATCTCCTATCTTTTTAAAATATATTTATATAAAATTTTTGGATAAAAATATGCATGAATTAAGCCTAATGAACTCGCAATAAATGATTTAAATCCATTCTTATATAAATAATTAATGATTTTATTTAATATTTTCCTATTACTTTTCCACAATTTTTCGTTTTTGAGTATTGATTTTTCCTTATATTGATTATATCTATCGCAATACGGATGATCACAATTTTCTATCCATGGACGAGATTGAATAATCTGATTATTTGTAAAATGAACAACAATTGGATTATTTATCGCTTCAAAAAACTCTTCTTCTGAGCAACAAGTGGATGGCTTTCTATATCTTTTCATGTCTAAATAATCAAATACAAACAATGATGTAGTACAATTATATTTAGGTGGTAAAATTTTAACACATCCTTCAAATAAAATATTCATTTCATCTTGAACTTCATACATGTATTTTGACTTTCCTAAAGTAATTAATTCGGTCATTTTTTCTGAGATGCTATCTTCTCTCATTTTTTTCAAATTTAATAAAAGAACTCCACTATTAAAATAAGGTGAATTCGGATTTATTCCTAACCTCTCCTTAAACCATTTGCTTTGTAAATCATCAGTCGCAGCCAAGTACACATCCGATATATCAATATTATAAAAATCATCAAGTTTATTAGTAACCATTGTATCACTTTCTAACATTAATACCTTATCTACATTATTAGGTAAAATATCTTGAAAATAACAATAAGAATATACAACAGGATTTGTTCTTAAAAGGCCTGAAATTTGTTTTAGTTCCTCACGCATACTAATAAATTCAATACTTCTTTTATACTGACTAACAAGCTTTTGTAACTTTTTTTTATTTTGCTCAGTCATACCATTTTCAACATAGTAAATATTGATTTCTTCCATATGTATATTTTCTTCTAGTAAAGAAAAAATTGTGATGTATGCTTGATTAGCATATAAATCACTTGTTGCAAATACTATATTCATAAAACTTTATTTATTATTTCTATTTTTGAAATAACAATTTCTCCTTTCTACGATTATCTTTAAATATAAATCAAATTAAATAAATTGTATAATCCATCATAATTATGTAATAATACTATGATGAATTATTTCATTTAAAGTAGATCAACTAATAAACTAAATAGAAAAATATAAACTAGACACCTTCAATACATTTTTATAGTGAATCAACGCTTCAAATCATATATGTCAAATCATTTATTATAGAACAAACTAATAAGTATTATTCATACCATATAAATATAATATCATTGTTCTCTAATTACAAACTCTAGTCAGACTGATTATTAGCTATCAAAATATTTAGAATCCAATACATCCATATTGTTTCAAAAACAATAAACTTTTAAGTCACTTAGTAATTTCAAACTAGAACTAAACTTATTAAGGTTCACTTTATTATTTTTTCTACATAGCATCTTTTCGTCTAATTACATTAATTACAGTTTTAATCAATATTTTAAAATCCAGCATCAATGACCATTCTCTAATATATTGAGTGTCTAAAGAAATAATTTCTTCAAAATCAGTGATGGAACTTCTACCAGATACTTGCCACATTCCTGTTATTCCAGGTTTTATAGTTAATCTTGCTCTATGATGCTTTTGATACTTAACCCATTCATCCATTGTAGGAGGGCGAGTACCGACTAATGACATATCTCCTTTTAACACATTAATAAACTGTGGAAATTCGTCTAAACTAGTTCTTCGAATAAAATCTCCAATTCCAGTTTTCTGCGTTCCATCTGGCATTGTTACGTTTCCTATAATTCTTGGATCAAAATCCATTTTGAACATCAGTCCGTCTTTTATAAGGTTTTGTGACATTAATTCTTGCTTTCTTTCTTCAGCATCAAGATACATACTTCTGAATTTCCACATATAAAATAATTTCCCATTTTGACCTACTCTTTGTTGCTTAAAAAATAATGGTCCTGGACTTTCTTTTTTTATTTTAGGAGCAATAATTAAAGCGATAATACACATAATCACTATTCCAACTATTGAACCAATTATGTCCACACTTCTTTTAGCAATAATTTCAAATGGAGATGCATATTTGACCGCGTTTGTTATTACTGAATATCCTCCTACCTTTTCTACGAATTGATTACTAGAATTGGTAGTTTTTAAATTACTGATACTGAGATGTGTAGTAATTCCCATAATATTAATATCATCTAATAAATCGTATGGAAATGAATCATCTAGCGGAATATTAAATATAACTTCATCTACCCATATTCTTGAAATATATTCAACAATATCATTTGTTAGTTGAATTACATTAATTCCATTAACTTGTTTTTCTTTTACCTCGCCATCAATAATATAAACACCCGCTATTTTATATAGTCCATAACTATTTTCATATATTCTCAATGTTACTTCATTTAGTAAATTTTTTGTTGTAATAATTAATAACGATTTGTTATCCTTTTGGACCGCCTTATTCTTCTTCAAAATCATTTTCCATATTGTTTTAAAGATACTTAATACAAATATGTCTATAATTATAACTAAATATAAAAATACACGAGAGTAAGTGGCGCTAAGTTTCATACTCATCAAATAAAATGAAATGATTAGTGCAACAGAAATCAAATGCTCACTCGTCTTTATAACTTCCTCTTTAATCGATCTTTTTAAGACATTTCTATATGTATTAAACGCAAATATTGAAATTACATCAACCAATAAATAAACACCTAGTATATTTTTATATACCTCATTACTTTTCAACAAAATGTAATTTACATCATTTCCAAATCTATATATATAAGCTAAAATAAATGAAACAATCAAACATAGTACATCAATCAAAATAAAATCTAAATGTTTTATCCAACTTAAATCATTTTTTTTATACATAACTACACATTCCTTTTATTCGGCTCAACTATGGCTATTCTTTGTCCATTAGGTAATTGCATATACTTTACAATTTTTCTCTTTTTGATACTTGAATTCTTTTGAAGCGATTGAACATTAAGTGGGCAACATGTAGCTAATCCTATTAATATCCAAAAGAAAGGGGCAACATCTATAACGCTAATATTAAAAAAAGATTGAGCTAAATAGCCAAATATCACAAAGAAAATACCAGCATATAAGGGTTCTCCTACCCATGAAGAATCCTTATTAATTATTTCAACCAACCGTTGTAGCGCATCCTTAATTACAAAAAAATAAAAACTCAAATATACAATTAGTGTTGGTAAACCCATTGTAATCAAAATTTGAAGAAATTCATTATGCGCCTTATCAATCATAATTCCAATATTTTGATATGTATCAAAATAATACGACATAACTGGCAACAATGCGTCTACTCCTACACCAAATAGCCAATATTCTTTTAACAACTTTATAATTCTAACCCAAATGTATCCACGGCCATTTGCAAAATCATCATCAATTGTTCCATTCTTAATTACGATAAACAATTGCCTAAAAGCATCTTTTATTTCTAATAGTAAAGAATTATTATTATCATTATTTATTATGAAAAATAATAAGCTAACTGCAACCACACCAACTATTACAATTGGAAAAGAAATATTATACGAATTAGCAAATTGTATATGTCTTTTTTTTGTAATAAACATATACAAAAAAAACACAATAACTCCTACCCCTACTCCAAGATAAACAGCCATGGTTTTTGTCAGTATTGCTGTAAATAAATATAATAATATACAAATAGCATAAAGCACTTTTTTCTTAATACTTGATGAATAATAAAACAAGCCTAACGTCAATAAACTTAACATAATTGTATAAGTAGCCATAAAGTCATAATTTCCTGTTAATCCACTAACCATTTTATGATAATCATAGGATTCATTTTCAATCACAATATTAGGAAAAAAATCAAAATATTGACACACACCATACAAGCAATGTACTACCCCTATACCTAGGAATATATTAACTAACAAGTACTTACTCTTATCACTCTTTAGAAATCTAGCTAGATAGAAGAATGTGTAATAACTTAGCAACATTAATATGCCTTCATTTCTTCCAGGCGTTCCCCATATTGATATATATTTATTTACTGAATTAATTACCGATAATATTTCTAATATAATTAATACTGTAAATATCCATTCATATGTTCCCCATTTAAACTCAATATTAGAATACAATAATAACATTACTGCAATAAAAATAACATCAATAATAGCTAATCCATATATAGAATATGCAAGATAATCATTAGGCCATCCATTTCTTAAACATATATAGTGAATAATTGGTATTGTCAAAAATACCATAGTTAATAATGCTACTGTAATATATTCTATATACTTATAATCTATTCTTAATTTTCTCATTTCTACTTACCCCTCTCTATAAACAAAAAAAGACATAACACTCCATACTAAACAAATGTATAGCTAATAATGTTATGCCCATAATTCCTATATATAAGACGACATAGCGACCATTATATATAGAATTATTTAAATGTAAAAAAGGATATAGTTATAGACCCAGTGATATCACAACTGGTTCGTTAACTATATCCTTAGTTCTTTGTAGAGTGCCCTTGCAACCACTACACTATAACTAAATCTTTTAAATATAATATTTATGTATTAATTAACTACATAATTTATCTACATAAATTATCTACTTTATTATATCACAATTATTACAATAATGATACCATTTCACAAATCTTTAGATATATATGTAGAATTGTATCATCTCATTATGGAATTTTTGTAAAACTGTCATGCTATTTATTTCAATATAACATAAAAAGGAAGATCACTAAGACCTTCCCAATTATTCGATTAATGATGTACCATCACTGTGCCAACAACATCTGCATGTAATTCTTTAAGAGCATTCATTTCTTCATCAACCTTAGAGAATGTTGAAGCATATGCTTCTTCAAAGATAATTATGCCATTAGCACCTTCTAATTTCTCAATACAACTAGCTTCGGTCAATACATTACCACCAACTACTAATGTATATTTATGTCCTTCAGTAGTATCAATATCAACACCACGACTCTTTAATACATCAACTAACTTATTGACACTTACTTCTAACTTAGCCTTATTCATAGTACCTACACATACTGCTTTATATGTATCATATGTAGCTAAATAGTTTTGTAAAGAAGCTGCTGTTCTCTCAAATGATTCTTTTTCTGCTAGTGGATTTCTACCACACATTGCATCCCATATTTTCATTACGTTCATCACATTCACCTACTTTACATTTACACTACCGAATACACGTACTTTGTATCTATCGTAGAATTCTTTTTCATTGCATACCTTCGTATTAAATAAATATTCAAAAGCAAACAACATACCTAATAATACACCACCAGCAAGAAAGCCAATAATTCCAAATTTAATAATCTCTTTAATAATTGGTACATCTAAAATTTCCTCAGCATCCGGTTCTTCTAAAAGTAACAAATCTAATTCTTTTTCTTGTAAATTATACATCATATTTTGATAAGATGTAATTTTACTTTCTTGATAAGTCGCTAATGATTCATCAACTTCACTGTATAAAGTCGTACTATATGTAGATATATCATGTTCAGTTATTTCATCCACTAACACTTTTTTCATCAATATAAAATCTAAAACATACTCACTTATACGCTTTGCATCTTTCTCTGTCAAATACTCTACTTCTATTGATATAATGCCATTTCCTAAATTTGAAAACTTAATTATTTCACTTAAATACTTTTCATCAGTTTTGATACTCATATTTTCTTGAATATACTTATAGAATTCACTTGAACTAAGCATTAAACGATATGTATTCACTACTGTACTAGTTTTATCAACATCTTGATATGTTTTATCTGGCATAACTTGATAATGGGTATCAATTAAATATTCATTTCTTGAAATACATAATGAATACGGATCGAGTTGCATTTTCACACTATTCCCCAAATATTCATCAAGTGCTACTAACCGAATATTTAGTATATCAATTTCTCTAGCAAGCGTTTCTTTCTCTCTTTCATAATCAAAAATAGTCTTCTCATATTCTGCTTGAGCTTTAGCAAGTAATTCAGGATCATTAATTGTTCTATATATATCGAACCCTCTATAGCCACCTAATGTAACGGCTACTAAAAGACCTGCAATTACACAGTTTCCAAATTTTCTAAAGATTACTCTAAACATCTCAACTAAATTAATTTCATATTCTTCCATACTTCTCATCTCTCCATTATTTAACATTCTTAATATAACATATTACGCAAAATATTTCTACCTTTTTACTAAATATAAAAAAAGCCTAGATATCACTATCTAAGCTACACCTTATAAATCACTGACCAAGGTTCTCTTCCTTTACGTTTCTTTCTTCTACGCTTTTTCTTCTTGATTTCTATCTCTTGATTCGTTGCATCAAAGCAATTACCTTTAAACTTAAAATTATTAACTATTATAGTTTCACTAAATACTTCATCACATGCAATTAATAAATATGTACAGTGAATATTTTCTTCAAGTGGTCTAATCCATTTACCAGGTAAGAAATAACCTGTAAGAAAGAAATTCATATACGTATCATCAATATTTAGTTCATCTGCTCTTTTAAATCCCCTAGTAGTATATACTTCACTATTCTTTGAACACACTACATGCATAATACTACTATTAACCTGTATCATATCATGGCGTACCATCCGTTCAATCTTCGCAACTATTCCAGATACTCCATAGTCCACCCATATACGATCACCAACCACCAATCTACCAACACGCTTATATCGATTGTGACCTAAACATACTAATGAATCATTCTCAAAATAAAACTTATTCCCCTTCATAATATTATCTCCTAAATATAGTGTATATATTAAAAATGCCCATATGGGCAAATGTTGTTTAGCTTAAATAATAGTGAGAGGGAGATACATAGATTATTCTTAACATAAATAATTAACACAACTAACCGAATGACTATCCTGGGAAGATATATTTGTTGTTAAAAGTATTAATAGAAATTATCAAGTAATAACCTATGCACTCCCAATATTACAAATACCTAGAAGGTATGTGTAACCAAATTGATGATAAATGGACACTAAATCCAACAATGACCAGCATCTTCACAAAACTTATCAGATGCACCAGTAGTAGATACTCCGCCATTTAATAAGCTTAATAATAATCCAAATAAATCTAACATTTTTACTATTCCTCCTCTACGTGTGTTATAATAAAGGAAATAGGAAAAATAGTCGTTGTAAATTTACATTGACAAAAAGGAGAAAATATGCATTACATTGAATACATAGACAAATTGGCTGCTTTAAATTATTTATGCGAGATTGCCGAGTCTCGTGGATTAAAAGTAAATGATTTACTTGACGATTTCGTTGACAAGGGTAACTTTACAAAGATCAAGAAAGGAACTACTAAGAAAGTTTCGTTAGACTTGGTTATGTTCCTCGCAAATAAACTTGGAGAAAATGTAGAAGATGTGTTTACTGAAACGTCACCAACAGATCCAAACTTCTTTGAAGCTATTGATTCAATTAAATATTACAATAAAATCAAGGATTTCAAAGCTAGTAAATACATTTTAGAAAAGACATAGAAATCATTTTCCTCAGAAATTGACAATTCTATTGAAATCAGCCAAATCATCGCTTGGAATGAAGGCATAATTAATTTCAATTTAAATAACGACGTATATTCAACAATTGAAAAGTTGAATATAGCCTTAAGTTTCAATTTCAAATCATTTAGTATAAAAGAGTTTAGTGCCTCTCATTACACTGAAATTGAGCTTGGAATTATAAATGCTATCTTAATCTGTTATATTTATATAGATAAAAATAATCCTGAAATTAAATCTGCTTATGAAAAGCTTACTAATTTTTTAGAAGAAAAGCACATCGATGACTTTGAAATCGCATTCAACATCTATTATGAATACTTAATGTTATGCTGTATCCAAAATTTAGATTTAAATATGAGACTCGAACTAGCTCTTGATACTGCACAACTTGCATTAGACAACGGTATTGCCAATAAACTTCCATTCATCTACTACCAAATCGCTTTAATCTACACTGATTTAGGCGATAAAGAAAACATGGAGGAATACTACAGTACTGCAATCTTCCTATATAAGCAAATTGGTGTTCCTGAAGCTTATCTAAATAAGCTTATCGCCAACCGAGAAGAATGTCGTAAAATTGTAGAAAATCCAGAAGCATATAGATAACATCTACTAATAAAGCACAAAAAGCAATAGACCTATGACCTCCATCATACATCTATTGCTTTTCTTTATCTACAGCATCTTCTCAAATGCTAATCTTTCTGTACCATCTCCAACTATCACAATACCACAGTATGTGAACTTCTCTTTCTCAATGGTACGTAGCATACTCTTATTTAAGGCATGAGTATCTATTCTCATGCTTTTCATTTGCTTTTCTCTACATAATTCTTCTAGCTTCATAAAGAACTTATGTGCATATCCGTTACCTTTAAAAGTATTAAGAATACTCACTCTATGGATTACTCCATATGTTTCATCACTTAGCCATTTCCCATCAATTACACGGTAATTAGGGTCCTCCTCTAACACTAGTGCTGCATATGCAATAATATTGCCATTATCCTCTAATACATACCCTTGCTTCTTCATGTAGTCATTATGTATTGCTTCATGATTCGGATACCCATTTTGCCACTGTGATGAACCTTGTTCTTTGAAGTAAGCCTTAGCTTCATCTATTATTGTCATTACTGTATTAATTTCATATTCTTTTAAATGTCTTACTAACATTTCAAAAAAGGTGAGAATAACTCACCTTAGTTTGCTACTATATTAACTAAACGATTCTTTACAGTAATGACTTTGCGAATAGTCTTGCCTTCAACGAATGACTTAACATTTTCATTATTCTTCGCAATTTCTTCTAATTCAGCTTCTGGAGTATCTACTGCTACATTAACCTTAGCACGTAACTTACCATTTACTTGGAAGATAACTTCAACATCATTTAATGCTAATTTACTTTCATCAAATGTTGGCCAAGCTTCATATGCGATAGTAGTATCAGAATAACGACTCCATAATTCTTCACCCATATGAGGTGCAAAGCATGAGAATAGCTTAATGAATCCTTTAATATATTCTTCATAGATATGTTCAACCTTGTAACATTCATTAATGAAGATCATCATTTGAGAAATAGCAGTATTGAAGTTTAATGTTTCAATATCACTAGTTACTTTCTTAACTGTAAAGTTATACATATAATCTAATGAACCATCATTATCCTTAGTAAACTTTTCTTCATTATCAAATAAACGCCATACACGGTCAATGAAACGCTTAGAACCTTCAATACCTTTTGGATCCCAAGGTTTAGATGCTTGAATAGGTCCCATAAACATTTCATACATACGAAGAGCATCAGCACCATAATCACGTACCATATCATCAGGGTTAACTACATTACCTCTAGATTTAGACATCTTTTCATTGTTTTCACCTAGAATCATACCTTGATGCATTAACTTTTGGAATGGTTCCTTAGTTGTTACAACACCCTTATCATATAAATAGTTATTCCAGAAACGAGAATATAATAAGTGACCTACAGCATGTTCAGGACCACCCATATATAAATCTACTGGCATCCAGTGTTCTAATAACTTCTTATCAGCTAAGCATTCATCATTATGTGGATCAATGTAACGTAAGAAGTACCAGCTAGAACCTGCACTACCTGGCATTGTACTAGTTTCTCTCATACCTTTCTTACCATCAATAGTTACATTTACCCATTCAGTAGCCTTATCAAGTGGAGCTTTACCACCTTCAGCTTTATAATCAGTTAATTCAGGTAATACTAATGGTAATTCTTCATCCTTTAAAGATACAGATGTACCATCTTCCATATGTACTACAGGAATAGGTTCTCCCCAATAACGTTGACGAGCGAAAATCCATTCACGTAATTTATAATTAATCTTCTTAGTACCTACATTATGTTCTTCTAACCACTTAATCATAGTATCAATAGCATCTTGTTTATTCATACCATCTAAGAAATCAGAATTAATATGTAAGCCATCTTCAGTATAAGCTTCTTTAGTAATATCACCACCAGCTAATACTTGGATGATTTCTAAATCAAACTTCTTCGCAAATTCATAGTCACGTGTATCATGAGCTGGAACAGCCATAATAGCACCTGTACCATAGCTTGCTAATACATAGTCAGCAATCCAAATAGGAATCTTCTTACCATTAACTGGATTAACTGCATATGCACCTGTAAATGCACCTGTCTTATTCTTATTTAATTCAGTACGTTCTAAATCAGACTTGCTAGCACATTCTTTCTTATAGGCATCAACGATAGCTTTTTGTTCTGGTGTAGTGATATCATCAACAATCGCATGTTCTGGTGATAATACACAGTATGTAGCACCAAACAATGTATCACAACGTGTAGTAAATACTACGAAATCTTTATCAGTATCAGCTACTGTAAATTTAACTGTAGCACCTACTGATTTCCCAATCCAGTTTCTTTGGATTTCCTTAGTTGATTCAGGCCAGTCTAAATCATTTAAACCATCTAATAATTGTTCTGCATATTTAGGAATATCAATAACCCATTGTTTCATATTCTTACGAACAACTGGATATCCCCCACGTTCACTCTTACCATCAATGATTTCATCATTAGCTAATACTGTACCTAATTCTTCACACCAGTTAACTGGCATATCAACAAGTCTAGCATAGCCATCTTCATATAATTGTTTGAAAATCCATTGTGTCCATTTATAGTATGATGGATCACAAGTAGATACTTCCTTAGACCAGTCAAAAGAGAAGCCTAACATCTTTAATTGTCTTTTGAATGTTGCGATATTTTGGTTTGTGAAGCCACCTGGGTGATTTCCTGTATTAATCGCATATTGTTCACTTGGTAAACCAAAGGCATCCCATCCCATTGGATGAAGTACATTAAACCCTTGCATTCTCTTCATACGGCATACGATATCTGTTGCAGTATATCCTTCTGGATGTCCTACATGTAGACCATTTCCACTTGGATATGGGAACATATCTAATGCGTAATATTTAGGTTTACTGAAATCCCACACATCTGTTTTAAATGTTTCGTGTTCATCCCAATAATCCTGCCATTTTTTCTCAACGTCTTGATGATTGTATTCCATAATTATCCTCCTCATACTAAAAAAAGAACATCCATAGGACGTTCTTTGACGTGGTACCACCTAATTTCATATCTTTCGATATCTCTATTCGTTAACGCCGAAATACGTATAAGCTTTTGACTTATCAACTCCAAGGTAAGTTCAAGCATTCCCCTTATTGTCTTACACCACCCGACAACTCTCTTAAAAGCTTAGTGCTCTACTACTCCTCTTCTTTGTCTTTTACACGCTAATAATGATATCATAAATACTTTTTTTAAACAATAGGTTTTATCAATCTTCCATGCATTCCTGCGGTATCCTATAACACAAATATATAAGATAAACCTAACTACAAAAGAATAGAATACATTTCAGGACAGAAAAATGTATATTGTTGCAAAAATCTTTCCCAAGAACCTCTATAATCATTGATTAGGATGGATTAATGTGATAGTATAGAACTGAAAAATGTATATAGTTACAAAAATCTTTCCTAGGAGGTCACTATATGGAGATTAGAAGAGATTTTTACTTAGAAAAACTGATTAAAAGAAAGAATAATGGATTGATTAAGGTAATTACCGGTATTCGTAGGTGTGGAAAGTCCTATCTACTGAACAATATTTTTTATAATCATTTGTTGAATTCAGGTGTTGAAGCTGATCACATTATTCGGTTTGCCTTTGACTCAGCAGATGACTTATATTTGATTGGTGAAAATCTTATTCAAATTGAAAAAGAAAAGCGTGGTGTTAACTCAGAGAAATTCATGGCATATATACGTTCTAAAACTACTGCAGATGGTATGTACTATCTACTTCTAGATGAAGTACAACTGATGGATTGCTTTGAATCTGTATTAAACGGTTATCTTCGTAAAGATAATATGGATGTCTTCGTAACTGGAAGCAATGCGAAATTTTTATCTAAAGATATTGTAACAGAATTCGCTGGACGTGGAGATGAGATTCATATGTATCCACTAAGTTTCGCTGAATTTATGTCTATATATAAAGGCGATAAATATATGGGATTATCCGAATATATGCTTTATGGTGGTATTCCACTTGTTGTCCTTCGTGAAGATGCTAGTGACAAAGCAACGACATTACAGAATTTATTCAGTGAAATTTATATTAGAGATATTTTCAAACGTAATCGCATTAAGAACATAGAAGAATTGGAAGATCTATTAAATATTCTTTCTTCTGCCATTGGCTCTTTAGCAAATCCAGAAAAATTAAAAAACACTTTCAAGACTGTAAAGAAGTCAAAAATTACTTCGAAAACAATAAAAAAATATCTAGATTGTTTTGAAGACTCATTCTTAATCGAGTCTGCACAAAGATACGACATTAAAGGAAAGGCGTATATTGAGACTCCAAAGAAGTATTATTTTTCTGATCTTGGACTTCGCAATGCTAGGATCAACTTCCGTCAGTTCGAACAGACACATTCAATGGAAAATGTAATCTACAATGAATTGCGTATGCGCGGTTACAGCGTAGATGTTGGTGTTGTTACTGTCGTGGAGAAAGATCAAGACGGTAAGATAAATCGAAAACAATTGGAAGTCGATTTTGTATGTAATCTAGGCTCTTCCAAATACTATATTCAGTCAGCATATTCGTTGCCTGATGAAGCAAAACGTAAGCAAGAAATCAGACCATTTAGAAAGATTGATGATTCTTTCAAGAAGATTATTATTACGAAAGATATTGTGCAGCCATATTATGATGACTATGGTATTTTAACTATGAGTATTTATGACTTTTTGCTTGATTCTGGTTGCCTTGAAAAATAAATATAACACTTATTTATTCTCACAAGAGATGATACTTAGCTAGTTTTTGTAAAGCAATATTCTAATTTACATAATATAAAGTTTAAACATGAAATATTTCTAAATACCTAATAATGTGGTATGATACTATAGTTGAAAGTGAGGGATTTATATGAGCATTGATGGTTTATTCCTACATCAAATCCATAAACAAATGAGTGAGTACTTACCTGCTAAGATTAATAAGGTATATTGTATTAGTGATACTGAACTATTACTACATTGTCATGGTAATCGTAAGAACTTTAAAATAATGGTATCAACTCATCCAAATTTCGCAAGAATGAACATCACAACTCGTTCATATCCTACACCAGAAATACCTAGTAACTTTACAATGCTACTAAGAAAGCATTTAGAGAATGGTATTATCTTAGAATTCCATCAACAAGGATTAGATCGTATCTTCTACTTTGATATTCAAGTACGTAATGAAGTTGGTGATTTAGTAGTATCTCGACTATACATTGAGTTAATGGGAAAATACGCGAATGTGATTCTATGTGATGAGAATGGTAAGATTATTGATGCCATGAAGCGTATTCCTCCATATGAGAACTCAAAACGCATTATTGTACCTTCAGCGATGTATAAGCCTGTTGAAGTACAAGATAAGAAAGATCCATTCATTGCTACTGAAATTGATGATACATTACCATTACACAAGCAGTTCCACGGCTTCTCTCCATTACTATCAACAGAAGTAGAATATCGTTTACATAATGGTGAAGACTTTAAGGATATTATGAATGAAATTGCTTCTTCATATACAATGTATTTATACTCTATTAACGGTAGTGAAGAATATCATTGTATTGAATTAAAGCATTTAAACCTACCATATCATACATATGATTTAATGGAAGGCTTTGATGTAATTTACTACAACAAAGAAGAAAAAGATCGCATCAAACAACAAACAGGTGATTTATTTAGGTTTGTGAGAAAAGAACTAAATAAAAACCAAAATAAGCTTAAGAAGCTTGTGAAAACGATTGAAGATGCCTATGATTGCGAGAAATATCGAATCTATGGTGATTTACTATATGCCTATGGATATCAAGTAGAGAAAGGTGCCAAAGAAGCATTCCTACCTGATTTTGAAACTGAAGAGCTAATACGTATTCCATTAGACCCTAAGTTTGATGCTCGATACAATGCGAAGAAGATGTACCAAAAGTACAATAAGAGTAAGAATGCGCAAATCATTGTTGCTGAACAAATTGAACTATGTAAGAATGAAATCGCATATTTTGAATTACTAGAAGCACAGCTTGAACAGGCTAACTTCAATGATGCAAAGGAAATCCGTCAAGAATTAGCTAATAAAGGATACATGAAGCATCAACAATCTAAAATTCGTAAGAAGAAGCCACAAATACCTGCTTTCCTTACATATGTAGTTGATGATGTAAAGATACATGTAGGTAAGAACAATATTCAGAATGATTATCTTACTTGGAAACAAGCTAAGAAAACAGATATTTGGATGCACGTTAAGGATATGCATGGCTCTCATGTCATCATTGATAGTGATGATCCTAGTGAAACAGTAATCCGTGCTGCTGCCATGCTAGCTGCCTATTATTCAAAAGGGCGTAATTCCTCTAGTGTACCTGTTAACTACACACCAGTTAAACAACTAAAGAAGGTGCCTAACTCGGCCCTAGGCTTTGTAGCTATTGGTAATTATAAAACAATCTACATTGACCCTGAAGAAGATGCCGTAAATAAGATTACTTGTTTAAATAAACGATAGTATTTAATCTCCCCTTAAAAAAGGAATTGTTTTAAGGGGATTTTTTGTAGTTAAAAGTATTTGTAGACAATCATCAATATTAAAATTCCATCCACTCCCCCAATGGATATTCGGTACTTTTGAAGTGTTTTATTGAGTGTTTTTGATGTTGCCTATTTTTCATTAATATTTATTATACTAATACTCAACATCTTCTATATACAATGGTTAATCCATAGTAATTTAAATCATATTTTCAAAATAAATATCAAATTATTATTTTAAACATCAATTTTAAAGTTTTAAATATGATATTAAAAAGCTTGTGTTTATCAGCATTTTCGCAAATAAACAAAGGTCAGTTCATAACGAACTGACCACATTTATTTATCCTGATATTCTATCGCTAATTCTAATGAGCCAACACTGACAAGTGTAGCACCATATTCAATGCAACGATCAATCATTTCGCAATTTTTAATTAGACCACCACTCATTAATGGCATATCTAATCGCTCTTTCACCATAGGCAATATCTCATAAGCAATACCTGGTAATATCTCAACATAATCAGGTGCTGACACACGTAATTGATTTAAGCCCTTCTCAAGTGAGCGTGAATCAATTAAGAACATTCGTTGAATCGCAATCTTCTTATTCTTCTTGGCACTTTCAATCACCTTAGATTTCGTAGAGATAATCCCATCACATTTAAGCTTCTGACATAAGAATTCACAGCCATACTCATCAGTAGATACTCCCTTCATTAAATCTAAGTGAATAATTATCTTCTTATTGGCATTATGAGCTTCTTTAATCATACCCTCTACTAAAGAAACATGGAAATCTAATAGAATACACCACTCTAATGAACTCTTTAAGAACTTCTCATATTCCTTCATGGTTGATATGGCTGGTAAACAAGTCTGGTTATTAATCATTTACCTTCTCCATTGAACGGCTTGCGATAATATCTACCCCTAAACCACATACATCTTTAATAATAACGTCATTGATTTTAACTGGAGCACAAACTTCTGCTGCAGTAATTTCCTTCATTACATCAAAAATCTTATCCTTCGGAATATCACCACTAGTAATTACTGGTAACCCATTATGGATTGCCCCTTTAATATTCACTGTTGATGTCAACATACGAGTAGGATTTGTTAGTTCCTTAATGGCATATGTTTCACCTCTAGGACATGTGTTCCCACTAACTGCTTTTACTTGACCATCCTCTAATGTCACCTTTAAATGACAAGACATTGGACAGTTAATACATACCATTTCCTTCTCCATATTAATCCACCACCAATTCTATTTCGAATGATTCTTTGATACCTTCTAAATCACTCTTCTTCATAATTAATTTTTCCATTTCCGCAGGTGCTACATGACGCTTTGGAATAGAACGGAATAATTCTCCATCTTTATATAAGTTTAAAGTAGCATTTCTAGCTTGTACACGAACTCTGAATAAGAATTCTACTTTATCCTTAACGTTCTCTACATTAATACGTGTTGGCATTACATAAGATACGTTTTGTTTTGCCTTACAATTAAATCCACCAGCTGATTTTAATTCTTCACGAATATAGCGAGCTGCACTTTCACCAGCCTTAGCACCCTCAGCACTTACGAAGTCTACTAGGTCATGAACGTGTAATACGTTACCACAAGCAAAGATACCTGGAATACTAGTTTCATATGATTCATTAACCATTGCACCTTTAGTTACAGGATTCATCTCAATTTCAGCTTCTTCAGTTAATGAGTTTTCAGGAATTAAACCTACTGATAGTAATAATGTATCTACATCAAAGTGCTTTTCAGTACCAGGAACTACATTACGATTACTATCTACTTCTGAAATAGTTACACCACTAACACGTTCTTTACCTTCAATATTAGTAATTGTATGACTTAAGTATAGTGGAATGTCGAAATCTTCTAAACATTGCTTCATATTACGTGCTAAACCATTAGAATATGGCATAATTTCAGCTACACCTAAAACCTTAGCACCTTCAAGTGTCATACGACGAGCCATGATTAATCCAATATCACCACTACCTAAGATGAATACACGTTTACCTACTAGATATCCATCCATATTTAAATAACGTTGAGCAGTACCAGCATTGTATACACCTACTGGACGATATCCTGGAATACTGATAGCTCCTCTAGTTCTTTCTCTACAACCCATCGCTAATACGATAGCCTTAGCTTGTACTCTTACATAGCCTTCTTCAGGATTTACATATTCTACTACTTTATCCTTAGAAATATGCGTTACCATAGTATTTAACTTACATTCAACATTTAATGCTTTAGCCTTATCAATAAAGCGTTCAGCATAAGCAGGTCCAGATAATTCTTCATTAAATGTGTGTAATCCAAATCCATTATGAATACATTGATTTAAAATACCACCTAGTTCTTTATCACGTTCAAGAACTACAACATTTTCAATACCTTCCTCTTTACATTTACATGCAGCAGCTAATCCAGCAGAGCCACCACCAATAACAACAACATCTACTTCACGCATGATTTAAGCTCCCTTCTTTGCTACTAAGACATTTGATTCTACATCATCATAAACAATGTCATTCTTTTGTTTAGCCAATTCTCTCGCAAGAATTTCAACTACTAATGGTTCACAGAATCCACCTTGACATCTACCCATACCTGGACGTACACGTTTCTTGATAGACTTAACACTAGTAGCTCCTACATTACGATGAATGGCTTCAACGATTTCACCTTCACTAATTTGTTCACATCGACAAATGATATGACCATATCTAGGATCTTCTTTAATCTTCGCATTGCGTTCTTCTTCTGTAAGCTTCTTCATATCAGTAATAGGAGGTAATGAATCAATTGCATCACTCTTCTTAACTAGTGCTAATTTATTCTTTAAGATTGTTTCAATCACATATTCACTAATAGCAGGTGCACTTGCAAGTCCTGGTGATTCAATACCAGCAACATTGATGAAATTAGGTGCATCCTTAGCTTCTTCAATAATGAAATCATGTGTAGAACTTGTAGGTCTTAAACCAGCAAAGTTACGAATAACTTTATCCATTGGTACATTCTTAACTAATTTTCCTACTTCTCTTCTAACATATCCTAAATAATCAGATGTGTTATTAATACCCTTCTTATCATCTACAAAATCACTACTAGGTCCTAATAATGTATTGCCATGGGTAGTAGGAAGTACTAATACACCCTTACCCTTTTGTGAAGGAATAGGATATAAGATATGATTTACTAATGGTTGATTTAACTTATCTAATACAAAGTATTCACCTTTTCTTGGTGTAATATCAAACTCTACATTATCGCTAACCATACGGTAAATATCATCAGCAAATACACCAGCAGCATTTAATACATACTTAGTTTCAATAACACCTTTAGATGTGATTACCTTATAACCATTTTCACTCTTTTCAATTGCTGTTACTTCTTCACCTAAGTGTAAATCTACACCATTGGCAACTGCCACTTCCATTAGGGCAATCGCTACTTCCCAAGGATAAATAATCCCTGTTGATGGTAAATCAATAGCACGAATTGCGATATCAGAAATATTAGGTTCATTCTTAACTAATTCTTCACGTTCTACATAACGTACAGGTACATTACGACGTTTAGATTGTTCGTATAAACGTGATAATTCTTCTAATTCTTCATCATTTGTTGCCACTACATAAGCACCAATACGTTTAAAATCTACATGTAGCTTCTTACAAATATCTTCATACATTTCATTACCACGTAGATTTAACTTAGCTTTAAGTGTATCATCCTTAGGATCATGTCCTGAGTGAACAATTGCACTATTAGCCATTGTTGTTTCATTAGCAACGTCGTTTTCTTTATCAATGACACATACTTTTAAATCATACTTACTTAAATCATGAGCTAGGAAGCTACCAATAATACCAGCTCCTATAATTACAACATCTTGCATATCTTTATCCTCCTGCATACAAAAAGACACTACAAAAAATCATTCTTTACATCCTGAATTCTCATAGTGTCTCTGTTCACTGATTAACTTGTATTCTTATTCTAAACTATTATTGTTAATTTGTAAATGAGAAGATATAACAATTCAGTCTTTCCTATCATCTTTCAAATAAGAAAATCTTATTATTCCTATTATTAATACTTTTAATCTTCAAATTCACATGCTGTCTTAACAGCCTTCTGCCAACCTTTATATAACTTTGTACGACGTTCTTCAGACATATAAGGATGGAATGTACGATCAATTTGATAATGCTTAACAATATCATCCTTATCCTTCCAGAAACCTGTAGCTAGACCTGCTAAGTAAGCGGCACCTAAAGCAGTAGTTTCATTAACTGTAGGACGTTCTACATTAACATTAAGAATATCACTTTGGAATTGCATTAAGAAATTATTCTTAACAGCACCACCATCTACCTTTAACTTAGTTAGCTTTAAGCCACTATCCTTTTCCATGGCATCAATAATATCTTTAGTTTGATATGCTAATGATTCTAGCGTAGCACGTACTAAATGCTCTTTTGTAGCACCTCTAGTTAAACCAAAGATTGCTCCTCTACATTTATCATCCCAATATGGAGCACCTAATCCTACAAAGGCAGGTACTAAATATACACCATTAGTATCTTCTACACTTGCTGCTAAACCTTCTGATTCCGGTGCACTTTCAATTAATTTTAAACCATCACGTAACCATTGTATAGCACTACCAGCAACAAATACACTTCCCTCTAATGCATAAGATACTTTACCATCAAGACCCCAACCAATTGTAGTTAGTAAGCCATTTTCACTACGTTTTGCTTCTTCTGTCATCATTAACATGAAGCAGCCTGTACCATACGTATTCTTAACCATACCTTTTTCAAAGCATGCTTGACCAAATAATGCAGCTTGTTGGTCCCCTGCTACACCTGCAATTGGTACTTCATAACCAAAGAAATGATATGGTGCTGTCTTACCATAAATACAAGAAGAATCCTTTACTTCTGGTAACATACCTGCTGGTACATCTAACATATCTAATAATTCTTCATCCCATTTTAAATCAAAAATATTATATAGTAATGTTCTTGAAGCATTTGTATAGTCAGTAACATGTACTTGTTGTCCTGTTAATTTCCAAATTAACCAAGTATCAATTGTACCAAATAATAGCTTTCCTTCTTTAGCTTTTTCTTTAGCTCCTGGTACATTATCAAGTAACCATTTAATCTTAGTTCCACTGAAATAAGGATCAATACGTAAGCCTGTTTTTCTTCTAACCATTTCATCATAGCCTTTAGCTTTTAAATGGTCGCAGATTTCACTTGTTTGTCTAGATTGCCATACGATTGCATGGTGGATAGGTAAGCCTGTTTCCTTATCCCATACAACTGCTGTTTCACGTTGATTTGTGATACCAATGGAATCGATTGCTGCAGGTGAAATACCTGCCTTAGATACTACCTCTGCCATAACTGCTAGTACACTAAGCCAAATTTCATTTGCATCATGTTCAACCCAGCCTGGTTTTGGGAAATATTGTGTAAATTCCTTTTGTGCTGTTGCTACTATGTGTGAATCATGATCAAAAATAATCGCTCTTGAACTAGTAGTCCCTTGGTCGATTGCCATTATATACTTTTTATTTTCCATAATCCGTTCTCCTTCATCTTCTCTATTATACCAAACCCCTACTCTTTTAGAAAGGGGTTTCATACATAAATTATATACAAAAATAAAAGGTACAATGACTGTATCTTTATTCTAATCGATTTCTACACACCAATTATATGTATCTTTACAATTTCCCCATTGAATACCTGTTAATTCATCATATAAACGTTTTGTAAGAGTTCCTAATTCACCATTATTAATAACAATGGTTTCACCATTATAAAATAATTCTCCAATCGGTGAAATAACAGCAGCTGTACCTGTCCCAAAGCACTCTTGTAGTGTGCCATTTCTTCCCGCTTCCATTAATTCATCAATTGATAGTGCTTCTTCATGTACTTCATATCCCCAGCTTCGTAAAATATGTAGACATGAATCTCTAGTGATACCTGGTAATACTGAGCCATTAATTGGTGAAGTATAAATCTTACCATCAACTACAAACATCGCATTCATAGTACCAACCTCTTCTACGTATTTATGTTCGATAGCATCTAACCATAATACCTGCGTATAACCAAGCTCTTGAGCCTTCTTTTGCGCAATGATACTAGATGCATAGTTACCACCACACTTCGCAAAGCCAGTACCACCCTTAACAGCACGTACATATTCACTCTCTACATAAATCTTAACTGGTGTAATACCATTTAAGTAATATGCACCTACACTACAACATATAATCACAAATTGATAACTCTTTGCCGCATGTACACCAACTGCGGCTTCTGTTGCATACATAAATGGACGAATATATAATGATGTACCTTCCTTTGATGGTACCCATTCACTATCAACACGCACAATTGCCTTCACAGCTTCCACGAAGTCCTCTACTGGTAAAGCAGGAATACATAATCTCTCATTACTTTGTTGCATTCTTCTAGCATTCATTGCTGGACGGAATAATTGAATCTTCCCATCCTTTCTACGATATGCCTTCATTCCTTCAAAGGTTTCCTGAGCATAATGTAGCACCATCGTTGCTGGATCTAATTCAAGTGGACCATAAGGTACAATTCGTGCATCATGCCATCCAATACCTTCGGTATAGTCCATTAAGAACATATGATCAGTGAAATACTTTCCAAAACCTAATGTATTTACATCAGGCTTAGTCTTTAAATTTTGACTTCTAATAACTTTAATATCCATAATAACTCCCTCCACTACCATTATTATAACACCACTATACTAACCAAACCATAAAAAAGGCTATTATATGAAAATAGCCTAATTTACATTCTTCTTTTTTAATTTACTACGATTGCCCTTATCATCAACTACCACAATAGTTTGTAGCTGACTCTCTAAATTACGTCGATAAGCTTCAATATACTCCTTACGTAATTCAGCCTGTTCAAATTTTTCTTCTTCTGTTAATCCTTCACTTTTACTTTTTCTAGCGAGGAAATTTATTCTTTCAATTTTCTCGTTATTCATTTTAACCCCTATTTTTCATTCTTATCAACGTTGATAGTAATACTGATTTTTGGTAAATCATTTAAGAAGCTACGTACTTTACTACCAATTTCTTTCACCGCATTACCTGCATCATCCACAAATGTATCAAATGCATCTTCTTCAGCTTCTACAGATTCTTCAACAACTTCTTCTACTTCTGGCTCTGGTTCTTCTACTTCATTTAAGCAGATAAATTCCTCAGCTACTTCATCACAAGGCTCTTCGCTAGTGAATTCCATATCATCAGTTTCATCTTGCTTCATCGCATATTCAATCATCTTTTCAATAGCTAATGTTGTAGCTGCAATAGCACCAACAGCAATTAATAATCGTTTCATAATAAAGCCTCCTTCTCAGTCTAGTATACGCAAGCTATTCCTCTTTGTCTACTATACACAAAGAGGTAGAATAACCCCTCTACCTCTCTTATTAGTATTATACAACGATTTCTAAACATTACAAGAAAAAACATTACATTTTAGAAAACATTTCCAGTATTCGCTTCACATTACGATCCCAAAAGTCCCACTCATGTCCACCTGCTTCTTCATAATAATCTAGTGGGATATTTAAAACTTCACACTTATCTTTAAATAGTATTGATAAGTCATAAATGAAATCTTCTATACCTACACATACATGAAGCTTAGGTAAATCTGTTTTAGCCTTCGCATGCTTTTCTAGTAACATCATTAAATCATTATTACTATCCTTAATATCATCTATTGTAAGGAATGCTCCTTCACATGACATACCTGCTGGTTTATTTCTCTTGCCCATAGTAACCATATCTAATGCCCCAGACATACTAGCTGCACCTGCATACCTCTCAGGATAATTTAAAGCACATTTCATAGCACCAAAGCCACCCATTGATAAGCCACAAACAAAGGTATCTTCACGTTTCGTAGAGATATTGAATAATGACGATAAGAATGCTGGTAATTCCTCAGTAACATATTTAAAGTACTTTGGACCATATTCTAAATCATGATAGAAGCTATTATTCACTGTAGGCATTACTAGCATAAAGTTATAATCATTCACATAACGTTCTAGCCCACATTGTCGTACCCATTCACTACCATCACTAAAGGCACCATGAAGTAAATATACTACACGTAATGGCTTAACACTATATGCCTTACCAATATCCTTTTCCATCATTGCTTTAAATGGTGCACCAGGTACAATAATATTAACTTCTGTATTAAAGCCTAATTCAACACTTTGGTATTTCAAAACAATCGATGCCATATAAATGCCTCCAATATTCTAGATTATAATTACTCTAAATATAAATCCTTTAATTTCTTAATCTTACTATCATCAAGTTCTAATTTTTCACGTAAGAAGTTATCTAATCCACCATACTTTTCCTCACATATTTGGTACACAGTATCTAAGAAAGCTTTTTGAACTCCATTGACTACTCGAATAATCGTATGGAATGATTCAGGCATGCCTCTTTCATCTGCTAACGCAATCATTTGAAGATTTTCAGGTTCATAATATTCATTAGTAGCTAGATAATCATCATAGATTAATTCATCACTCATGCCTAGCGCTTTTAATATATACACAGTACCCATTCCACATCTATCTTTACCAGCTGAACAGTGCCATAACACTGAGCCTTCACGTTCTTCTAATAAAACATCAAAGAACTTTTTATAATACTCAATAGAATGTTCATTAAGTACAAATTGCGCATAGAAATCTGGTGTTTCATTTTCTCCACCTTCCTTTTGGAACTGTTCAAAAGTATTACCAAAATATACATACATTGCAAGTGGATCACTAGTATCCCATAATTCCTCACGTGTAATATTCTCGACTTTTTCTTCAAAGATTGGGCACCAAATATGAGTTACTCCATCCATTACTGGATCTGGAGCTCTATATAACTCATCGCTATTACGGAAATCTACAATTGCATCTAAGTTATATTCATCACATAATACCTTTAAATCATTCTCACTACCTTTAGATAAAGCAGCACTACGAATTAACTTCTTAGGTTTAATCTTCTTACCATCAACGTTAGTATATCCACCTAAATCTCTAGTATTTATTAAGTTTTCTAATTCAATTCTTTCTCTTGCCATTATAAACACCTCACTATTAAGTATTATATAATAATTGTTGATGATTTTGAAGTTTTTCTGAAACAATGTGAACTCTATCTGAACTTTTAACCAAAACGCAAGACAAAATAAATTTTATGTGTAAAATAATAACTGCAATAGCTAATGAAAGAAGGAATATTGATGATACATTTAAAGAAAACAACAATTTCGTTATTATGTACTGTTTTATTATTAACTGGATGTGCTACATCTAATACTAACAGTCAAAATGACATAGTTCAAACAGAAATTAATTCTTATGCGAAAACAATCAGTGTTGAGTATTCAGATTTTGATTTAGATGAAAGTAGTGATAACGCAACAGCTATTAATTTAAGTGAAATAAATGGTGATTTAGAAATTACTAATGCAGGAAGCTATATTTTAGAAGGAACACTTCAAAATGGACAAGTAGTAATTAATGTCGCTGAAAGTGATAAAGTACATTTAATCTTAAATAATGCAACTATCTCTTGCGATTATGGTTCACCTATCCAAGTTGATGAGGCTGATAAGGTTAGTATCACATTAATGGCTAATACCATTAATACCATTAATGATACTGATTCATATAATGAAGATGATGAGCGTAAGGGTGCTGCCATCTATTCAGCCTCTTCACTAACAATCAATGGACAAGGTAAATTAGTAGTGAATGCTGATTATCATAATGGCATTGGCTCTAAAAAGAATATCAAGATTATTAGTGGTGATATTGAAATTGATGCTGCCAACAATGGTATTAAAGGGAATAACTCTGTTGCGATGAAAGATGGTAATCTTACTATTACTGCATTAAATGATGGTATCAAAACAGAAGAAGAGGAAGATACTACTAAAGGATATGTTTATATAGAAAACGGTAATATCGATATTACATCTACTGGTGATGGAATTGATGGCACGCAATATGTTGCGATTCATGGTGGTAATATTAATGTAACTACAATTGGTTTAGTAGAAGCTAGTGGTAGTGATGATACAACCGACTTTGGAAACTTTGGTGGCATGCCTCATTGGAATCAAGGAAATATGCCAAGCTTCCCAACTGATGGTGAAGCTCCAGCAATGCCTGATGGTACTACTTTCCCAAATGGAAATCGTCAAGATAGACCTAATGGTAATAAAGGACAAATGAATAGACCAAATAGCGAAGGTCAAATGGTTCCACCTAACATGCCAACACAACCTGAAACTAATGAACAACCAATAGTTCCTCAAACCCCAACAACTGACAGTACTACTGAAACTACTGAGGAAATAGACTTATCAGATGCTTCTGCCAAAGGAATTAAGGCGGGTACAGACATGTATATAGGTGGTGGCTCTATCACTATTAATGCTACTGACCATACTTTAAAATCTGATGGTTCAATATCTATCGTAAATGGTAACCTTGAACTTAATTCCTCTTTATGTAAAGGTATCACAGCTGATGGCACACTAACAATTGCAGGTGGTAATGTGAATATACTTAATGCCTATGAAGGTATTGAGTCTAAAGAAAGTGATATTATCATTAATGGTGGTAATATTACTGTGAATACTACTGATGATGGAATTAACGCTGCAGGTGATGGGGTTAGTGAAATTCGTATTAGTGGTGGTAATCTAGTTGTGAATGCGGATGGCGATGGAATTGATTCAAATAATAGTCTTAATATTACAGGTGGTAACATTATGATTGAAGGTCCAACTAATAATTCAAACTCTGCACTTGATCATGATGGTGATATGTCAGTTACTGGTGGTAATTTAATAGCTTATGGTCCTGCTGGAATGCTTGAATTACCTAATACTTGTACTCAATATACAGTGTCACTATCATTGTCAAATATGGTTAATTTAGGAAGTAGTATCAAAATAGTAGACAGCAAAAATAACACTGTCGTAGAATTTACAGCTTCTAAAGTATTCCAAAACATTGTATTCTCTAACGAACAACTTACTAAGGGTAACTATACAGTCTATATTGATGGTAATGAACACACAACATTTGAAATTAGTGATATGTTAACTACCGTTGGAAATAATGGATTTGGTGGCTTCGGTAATATGGAAAATCGTGGAGACCGAAATAACTTTGGAAATAGAGAAAACGATCAACAATAGGTATCAAATAATTAACTGAAACAACTCGTAAGGGTTGTTTTTCTTTTAAAATTTAAATAAAAAACTAACGGCATCAACAAATACCGTTAGTTCACTACTATTTACTATTTAAAACCTCTTCAACATAATCTATCTTTAGATTTAATGCATTAGCAATTTGGTCAAGTGTAAAGCTATTAGAATACATCGTTGCAATGACTTCACGCATGGTTTCTTCTTTACCTTCTTCTTTTGCTTCTCGTTGTATTCCCTTCAATTCCTGATAATCCCAATATTCTTTTATAAACTGCTCTTTCCCTTTATTTGTACTTGGCATATTCTTGCCTCCCTTCACTTATTATTGGTAGGAAATACAAATATGCCCAATAAAATTACAAAAAAAAGAATTAACTCCACTAGGAATTAATTCTCTTGATCTTATTTCACTACTTTAATACTATCTTCATGATTTACATGGATTACTTTAACTTTTTGAATGTAATCAGCAATACATTCTACTACATCTGTTTGAATTTCTTCGTGTACCTTAGATACCTTAAACATTTCGAAGTTACCACCACCAGTAGCACGATAGTTATTAACAACAACTAAATACATCTTATTCATATCTAGTGGTTCATTCTTAACATACACATCACTTACTCTTTGACCTACTGGATTACCTACATGAATTGTATAGCGTACTCCTTCACCATCAATCATATCGTAATTGTAGTGTTGTGGTTTTGGTTCCATAAAGTGCTTAGATACCTTGAAATTACCCTCTTCATCTAAATCAAAGTATTCTGCACATTGTTCAAGATAAGCAAGTACATTAGCACCAGTCATTTCTAATACTGCTAGTGTATTAGGGAATACATATGTTGATACAATATCACGCATTGTAATGAAATGATTGAAGCCTACTACTTCGTTTGCTAATGCTACACCACTTAAATCAGCACCTGAACGTTCTAATTGCACTTGATTTAAGAATGATACCATTGGATGTTTATGTACTCTCGCATCAAAGATGTCATGTATTAATAAATCACCTTCATCTAATTCACCTAAAGGCTTATCTAACCATTCTTGTGTTTCTAATTCAATATCTTCAATTAATCCTAATAATGCTTCACTATATGTAGCTGCTGGCTTAATTAATGATGGTACTGCCTTAATTTCATCACCATCAAATGTGATATCAATCATGGCTAATTCTTTCGCATTAAAGGCTGTTTGAGTTGTACATACACCTTCACAATATCCTGCAATACTACGGTGTTGATGTCCACTAACTACTGCCGTGATACCGTCTATTTCACTACATAAACGATGGCCAACATTTTCACCAGTTAATGCTTCCGTAGGAACACCCGTTTCTAAATCCTTTTCATACCCACCATGGTATAAAACGATGATTGCATCTACTTGTTCATTAGTTTTTACTAAAGAAACTGCATTACTTATAAAATCAAATACCTTATCAAATGTCACATTCACAATATTCTTTGGTTGTTCCCAATTTGTGATGTAATCTGTAACTGCTGCAATTAACGCAATCTTTCTACCATTAGGGAATGAATGAACTACATATGGTTTATTAATACTTTCATTACTATAGCGAATATTCCCACAAATCCACTTGGCATCTAAATCCTCATAATATTTTTTCGCATTTTCATAACCATAGTTGAACTCATGATTACCAGTATTTACATAATCATATTTCATCGCATTAAGGATTTTCGCCATTGGGTTAGTTGTTTCACTTCTAAATAAATGATGATAATACAACATCGGAGAACCTTGGATTGTATCTCCATTATCCACCAAAATAGTATTCTCATCACGCAATGCTTCAATTTGAGTAGCAATTTTCACTAATCCACCATCTACTTCTTTACGATTTGCATAAGAGAATGGTGTCACATACCCATGCACATCTGATGTAGCTAATATACGTATTCTATCCATTTTATTCCCCTCCTAAATATTTCTTAATAATATTCTTTAAATAATCATAATTTTCATTACTACTATCACTATACTTATTTTTATATAATAATTCAAGAAATCGCTTCTTAAATGTATCATCAATTTTGTTACTTATAATTACCGCATCATCATATAATTTCTCAGATACATAAATAATCGATAATTCATCATAAATACTACCTTTAGAGCCACTATAATATTCCCACATATCTTCATATTCTTCACGAATATTAGTATATCCAATCCCTACATCACATTTATTAGCTGCTAGATAAATTAAACTTTCTTCAAAATTCTCTACTTTAATACTATTCACATCATAAAAAGAAAAATCATATTCTTCAAAAAAAGGCATAACCCCTATAAATCCCGCAACTGAAGTAGGATTCATAACACAATATGTCATTTCCTCATAATTGGTATTCCTTCTAATAAGCTCATCTGTTTCTTCAATGTTCTCTTTTCTAAGTAGAATCGTACGATAATAGTTTTGTGGTTCCTCACTTTCTACCGTAATATTCTTAGAAGCAATCACAGTTAATGACTCATCTATATCTGCCTTGGCTATTGCGTATGCATCAAGAAAACTAATATCTACTAGTCCACGATTCATTGCTTCTATTAGGTTGTTAGTAGTTGGATAATAGACATACTCAATATTAGGTATATCAATATTACGATTCTTTAAATAAGCTTCATAGGCATTCATTAACGATTGTTTCTCTAGCTTATCATTCTCTACAATACCAACATGATAGATGATTTCTTCATCAGTTTTATTATTTGAGAAAAGAAAAACTGAAAATACAACCACACAAAGAATACTGATACAAAGAATCAATTGTTTCCTATATTTTGGTTTTATCTTCAGTTTCCTCATATTTTTACTCCTCAATCCACTTATACTTCACACATGCCTTATATATACCATCTTCACTAATCTCATCAGTTACATAATTAGCATGCTTTTGTACATCTTTTGACGCTTGTCCCATACAAACTGAGATATCAGCATATTCAAACATTTGAATATCATTAAAGCTATCTCCAAATACAATAATTTCTGACTCAGGTAATAGCTTCATACATTCTTTAATACCTTCAGCCTTATTATTTTGATCTGTAACTAGACACATCACATCTTTAAACAGCAACATATTCACATCACTATGCTTATCTAAATAATCACTTTGTTGTTTATCAACATCAAATCCTAGCTTCATAACATGTACATCATCAAATGCTTTATCCCCTTGATAATCAATCCAAGGATGTACCTTCTCAAATGCTAGTGAACGTTTCTTACCATAATAATGCTCATTATCCACTAATATATAAGGTATATCTTTTTCCTTGGCTAAGGTAATTAATGATAAGCATGTATCTTTATCTAATGTACATTGATGTACGATTTCACCATTTACATATACACTATTACCACCATCACAAACTACATATGACACACCTAGCTCATCCGCTATATCTTTACTACCAATATAGCTTCTACCACTAGCAATTGCTACTACATAGCCTTTCGCTAATAGTTTTTTAATAGCTAACTTAGTACTTTCGCATACACCTACATTAGGTTCGTATAATGTACCATCAATATCAAAGAAAAATACTTTATTCATCTAATCACCTACACATTTTCTTCATCATGGTCTATTTGAATATCTACTACCTTAACACGCTCAACATTACGCTTATTGAAGTGTTCTACGCGATACATTTCAAAGTAGAAGGTAGCACCATGTCCATATTCACTCTCTACACCAAATAACGCTTCATGGGCAGATAATATTTGTTTAACGATAGCTAATCCAATACCCGTACCAGCAACACGTCGCTTACCACTCTTATCAATCTTATAATATCGATCCCAAATACGATTTAAATCTTCCTTTTTAATACCCATACCTGTATCAGATATTTCTACACGATACTTTTCAGGCTTCTTAATTAATTCTACACGAATATATTTATCTTCACCTGTATGGTTAACGGCATTATTTAGAATATTATAAACTACTTGCTTCATACGTAATACATCACCATATACGTAACAAGTACCTTGGTCTTCATATTCAAATGTATATCCTTGATTCGTAATTAAGAAATTGTATTGATTAATCGTAGATACAATCATTTCATTTAAATCAAATACTTTAGGCTCTAATGTAATTTGACCACTTTGGAATCTTGATAAGTTTAATAGGTCATTTACTAACGCATTTAAACGATCACTTTCTTCAATAATAATTTCTAATTGTTGATTACGTTTTTCAGGGAAATCACCTGTAAGATCACGTATAGTTTCCGCATACCCGCGAATCATCGTAAGTGGTGTCTTAAGGTCATGCGATACATTAGCAATTAAATCACGACGTAATTCTTCTAATTGTGAGATTTGTTCACCCATGTAGTTGAAGTTTTGTTGAAGAACACCAATTTCATCATCACTATCAACTACTACACGAGTATCATAATTACCTTTCGCTAATTCACTTGTAGCTCTTGATAATTTCATAATTGGTTGCGAGAACGAACGCGCAATAAAGAATGCTAGTAATGTACCAGCTATTAATAATGGAACTGTTAGAAACATTAATTGCTTCTTTAATACCTCTAATACTCTTCCTACTGGTGTAATATAGGTAGATACTACCATTAAATAATTCTCACCCGTATCACTACTTACATATGAACCATATAAAGCAGCAGGATAATTAGAATTACTTTCAACCTCAAAGGTTATCATTTCACTCTTTAAATTACTAATATGGTATAACACATTACTCTTATCTAAATCATCTAATTGTTCGAATACACAACCAATCGTATTCATTTTGTAGTCTACAATTGGATGAGCTGTTTCATCATAAATTGATACACATACTTCTTTTTCTGATGCTAGTGTAGATACTTCTTCACCTGTCTTGGCAGTCATACCTTCTTCTTTAAAGATAACTGACAATGCACTAGTAGCATTTAAAGCATCTTTAATCTTTGTTTCAGTGTAAGTTTGTTCCAAGCGCACTACTTGGAAATACCATATAGGAGTAAGAATAATAAAGATTAAAGCAATGATTGTTGTCCATAGCTTAAATCGAATACTTTCCATACACTATACCTCAAATTTATATCCTACACCCCACACAGTAACAATATACTTACTATAAGGAGCAATATTCTTACGTAACATCTTGATATGAGCATCAACTGTACGGTCATCACTATCCCCACTATCTCCCCATACAGAATCTAATAATTGTTCGCGAGATAATGCGATATTACGATTACGCATAAAATACACAAGTAAATCAAATTCCTTTGGTGTTGTTGAGATTTTGTTGTCATCAACATATACAATATGAGCAGCCTCATCAATACGAATACCAGGAATACTTAAATCATTACTAGCACTAGCTGGCTTCACGGCTTGGTATTTTCTAACTAATAGTTTTACTCTAGCTACGATTTCTTTAGGAGAGAATGGCTTAACAACATAATCATCTGCCCCTAAATCAAACCCTTCTAAGCGATCATATTCTTCACCCTTAGCAGTAAGCATAATAACAGGTAAATTAGGATAATCTTTCTTAATAGCCTCTAATGCCTTATAACCATCCATAACTGGCATCATAACGTCCATAATAACACTATCATAATCATTAGACTTAACCATATTTACAGCTATTTCACCATTTTCAGCTTCTTCAACTTCAAAATTATCAAACTCTAAATACGTCTTAATAATATCTCTAATTCTTGCCTCATCATCTACTATTAGGATTTTACTCATACACTTTCACCTTTCCAAATATTTAATTTCATTAATTCACTAGCACTATCTAATACTCTACATCCACATGTTTCTAATACTCTACGACTTTGATGTCCAGCAGCTACTAGAATACAATCAATTCCCATTTCACTAGCTACTTCAAAATCATGTACACTATCACCAACCATTACGATTTCATCCTTTTGGTATGGTGAATTCTTTATAAAGTCTAACCCAATATGTACCTTACTCTTAGCATATATATCAGATATACCTAAGATATTATCCATATATGTATCTATCTTAACTTGTTTCAATAAACGATCTAATTGATCTGTTCTTGATGCACTCAATACACCTTGCTTGATATTAGTATGCTTGAAGAACTCTAATACTTCAAGAATATCTTTATGTAAAGTAGTAGTTGGCTCTAACTCATAATATAAGTTCATCCATTTATGTGCTACTTCATTGAACTCATCATCATTCTTAATAATGCCAACTCTTTTATAATACTCACTCACTGGGAATGTGAATACTTCTTTATATGTATCCATATCTAACGCAGGCATTTCTTTTTCCTCTAATAAAGTATTCATGATATGTAAACATACATCTACATCATCTAGTAATGTACCATTAAAGTCCCATAATACATATGAATATCTCATAATAACCAACCTCTTTTTACTAATATAAAACTACCTATAAAGCACAAAATAATACCAGTAGGAATTATAAAGTCATATACATCAATCGTGTAAGTTTTATAGTTTCCCTTTGGTGTATGATGGTCAAAGCCTTTTGACTCCATAACCACATCATTCTCACTAATCTTACGTTTTAAATTGTTCACTACTACTTCTAAAATACGGAAAGAAAACTTTCCTGTATATATTCCTCTAGTCATCAACATTCGATTGACTAAGTCATATTCAGCTTTAAAATTCGTGATAAACAACATACTACGATAACATGAATATGCCACAAACTTCGATAGATGTAAATTTTGATGCATTGATGACCAAAATTCAAATAGTGTAGTTGTCTGCATAACCATTTTACCATAAACATAACAATTCCCAACATATAAACTAACAAAAACACCATAGTAAATATAAGTTATATTATACGTATAATAAATAACTTCTGGTAATTTAAGTATATACGAACTAATAGCTCCTATACAGCCAAATACTAATAAACAAATTATAAAATTACGTTTTAGTTGATTCTTCACATCATGCTCACTATAAAGAATTGAAAAGATGCGGAAGATGATACAAGACGTAAGTATTTCTCCTAATAATGTTGGGAAAATAAATGGTAATACAACCATTAATATTAAAGTCAAAAACTTTAATGCAGGATTGAAATAGGCAAATGATTTACTCATCGTACTTCCTCCAATCTTTTGTCATGATAATGAAGCATAATGTCACTATATTCTCTAGCTACATCCATGTTGTGAGTAGTAAAGATAATTGTTCTTCCTTCTTCTTTTAAAGCTATTATTTGCTTCATAATATATGTAAGTGTGTCATAATCCTGACCATATGTAGGTTCATCTACAATGATAATATCATGCTTAGAACAGAATGCGATTTGCAGCAATAATAAGCGTTGTTGTCCAATTGATAGCTTATATGGATTACTACGAAGATAACCTTCTAAATGACATTTCTTTAGTTCTTCAATAGCCTTTAATGCACATTCCTCAATTTTCATACCAGGATTAATTAGTAATATCGCATCAACAAATTCATCTAATACACGATCTCTTAAGAATACATCAGATGTATTTTGGACTACAAATGACATCTTTTTGATACGTTCTTTAATCTTATAGTTACTCCATAGTTCACTATCTACATAAATATTACCTTCATATCCACTATTAGCTGCGATAGCTTCTAATAAAGTCGTTTTACCTACACCACTTCTACCATAAATACCTATAATACTTCCTTTAGGAATACTATAGTCTATATAATCTAATAATGTATCACGCTTATTCTTATGTAGTAAAACAAAGTTTTCAAAACGCATAATAGTACTAGCACTACGGTCATGGTAGACTCTAGGTTTATGTTTATATGGAACTACCACACCTTGGTCATAGAAATGCTTCTCATGTACATGATATGATCCTTTAGTAACTCCAGTAACTACAAAGCTACCATCTTTTCCTAATAAGGATACATCATCAGCAACATCTAGCCAACGTTCTACTAAATGATCGATTACGATAAAGGTAATTTTTTCTTTTCTTCTAATCTTATGAATATATACTAGCATTTTATCCGCTGTCACATCATCCATATGCGCAAAAGGCTCATCTAAGATAATTACTCTTGGCTTAATAACTAATACAGAAGCAAGTGCTGCGATTTGTTTTTGACCTTCACTAATCTCAGTTAATGGCATATCGATAAAGCTAGCCAGGTGCATACTATGAATAACCTCCATAATACGCTTTTCAATAAGCTCTTCTTCTAATAATAGATTTTCTAAAACAAAGTGTAATTCCTCTCGTAATGTACGCATACAAAAGGATGTAGCAGAATTTTGAAACATTAACGCTACATTAGTTAATCTTTGGTATGGTAATAGCCCTACAATACTTTCATTATTGTATATAATATCGCCTTCATCAATACTACCAAATTTTCCAGGATATATCCCTGCCATCAAATACGCAAGCGTACTCTTACCAGAGCCACTACTCCCAGCAATAATACGTATTTCTCCCTCGTTAGCATGATAATTTAAGTTCTTAATTACAGGAGAGTTAGCATTATTATATGTAAATGTTAGATTGTTAATTTCAAGTAACATATGCTCTCCCTCCTAACCACTTCTTATATTATATACTTTTATCGCCTAAAATAAAACAGGAAAAGTTGCCTTTTCCTGTTCACCTGCTTATTCATTCACTAGTGATAAATACTGCCGATGATTACCAAAAGAATGAAAAGAACTAAGCAGATAACAAATCCAGAGTTATTGTTTCCGCAGCCTTGCATATATGTTCCTCCTTCATATGGGAATATATGATTTTCAGATATCCAATACTGTGTATTTACCTAACTAACGTTTAATTCTAGTATAGAATTCCTTATCATCTTCATGGTGTATATAAGCACCATTCTTTTGTTGTACCTTTAAGGATGCAGGATTATCCTTATGTACCGACATATAGATTTCATCTTCAGGAATAATCGTCCATGCCTTCTCAATGGTTAACCTTAATCCTTCTGTAGCATATCCTTTACCACGATACTTCTTCCCTATGCCATATCCTATATGACCTGCACCAGTTCTTAAGAATTCATTTAAATGATGGCGAATACGGAATAGCCCTACAATCTCATCATTATCCCATAAAAAATAAGTAGTACAAGGTACATAGCCTTCAGGTAAATCAATACCTTTAGACTGATTAATGTAGCTTAATAATGCTTTTTCTTCAAAATCTTTTCTAGAAATCTGAAAGTCTGGATTAGTAAAGCCATTTTCATCTTTAGGTAAATCTCTTATATATTCATATTCCTTTTCAATATCTTCATAATTAGCTTCTTTTAAATACAACATAATAAACCTTCAAATCATCTATTAATCTATGTGCTTTTTAAAGCATACATATTCGCCAACACACTCAAAGCCTAGCTCCTTCACAATATCTTGACCTTCCTTATCGCAGAAGAATGTCATGAACTTTCCATCAAGCTCCTTGGCAGTATTCAAGGCCTTTACTAATAACGCTTTAAAACAATTGGCATTATAAACATTATCCTTCATATCAATACCATATATCTCATACCAACCATCATCATCAATCATATAGTACACACTTCCAAGTGTATCGCCACCATATACTTTCACGAAAATAACCCAGTTATCAATATCTTCATATATTCTATCAGAGTTCCAATACATATCACCCTCTATTTTACTATGCAGTACACGGAATAGTTCATAATTATCTCTAGTAATACGTGTAACATCATCATATACTTTTAGTGGTTCATACTTATCTAAAAAGGCAGTATTATTAAAGTCATCTTCAATACATTCAAAACCATGCGCTGACAAATAGTTTACAGCTTTCTTATTGTCTTTAGAATATCCTAAGAATAAATCATAGCCCTTAAAATGTTTATAAGCATATGCACAGAATTCTTGTAATGCTTCTTCAGTATGGACATCAATATTAAAGCTAACTGTTGATAGATAATGATCTTCTGCAAGATAATAATAGTGTATCCATCCTTCTACTTTACCTTCATATTCAAATAGCAGAATATTTTCATTATCTCTTACAAAAGCTTTACTAGAACGCTCTAAAAACAACTCCTTTGTTTTGATACCATCACTATATGTTGGATAGCCTGATTTCGATTGGTCAACAGCAATTGTATATACATATTCAACATATTTCTTATATTCTTGTTCACTACAAATCCTAAGCATAATACTCACCTAACCTTAAAAATATCTATTAGTTACCTTACCATAACTTCATAATCTTTTCAATAATTAGTGCCATCTTACACCATACACTGTGACACTTATTATTCCTATTCAATGCCAACATGTAAATTTCAAGAAAAATCATACAATTAAATATGTTATAAGGTCAGCAAAATCTTGCAAAGTTGTAACTTCTGTCATATAATTGTACTGATGTTCCAATCCAAAAGGAGGAAATATATGAATATCAAAAGTTTTATTAAGAAATATGGCATTTTATGCATAGTTGCGATGATATTCACAGTTGCGATTATTTATTTTGCCGTAGATTCAAGCAAAGATGTAATTCGTGGAAAAACAGTAGACGGGAAAGATGTTGTTGTATCAATGGACGGCTATAACTTAACTGCTGATGATTTATATGACAAATTATTAGATAGTTCTTATGGTAGTTATGTAGTTTACATGCATTACGTACGTTTAGTGGCAAATGCATCTGTAGAAACTACTGATACATTAAAGGCATATGCAGAATCAGCTGCTGAAAGCTTATTATCTCAATATGAAAGCTATGGGGAAGATGCCTTAAATGAAGCTTTACGTTCTGCAGGCTTACATAGTAAGGATGAATTAAGTGATTATTATCTAACATACTACAAATTAGATAAGCTTGTTACTTCATATGAAGAAGAACATAAAGATGATTTATTCAAACCTTTCTTTGAAGAAAAGAAACCTCGTCATGTATCTCATATCTTAGTTAAGTGTGAAGATTCAGCTAATCCTACAGCTGAAGAAAAAGCTAAGATGGCTGAAGTTGATGCAGCATTAGCTGGTGGTAAAACATTCGCTGAAGTTGCGAAAGATTATTCAGATGATGGAAGTGCTTCTGATGGTGGTAACTTAGGTTATGTTGATGCTGATACATCATTCGTAACTGAATTCTTAGAAACTTCTTTAAAGTTAAAAACAAATGAAATGAGCGAATGGGTTAAGACTCAATATGGTTATCATTTAATTCTTGTTACTGCAAGTGATTATGATACTATGAAAGCTGATGATGATGCGATTGCAGCGATGGGTAACTACTATCCATACTTAGAATTAACTGTTGTGAAGGAAGCTGCTGAAAGCTTAGACATCACATTTGAAGATGAAAGAATTGAAGAATTATTAAATGATTTCTTTGCTTCTTACTTAGGCAAGGAGGAAGAGTAATATGAAGAAATTATTAGTTAGCGTATTAGCAATGTTGATGTTACTTACAGGTTGTAGTAGTGCTAATGCTACTCCAGCAAACAGTAAGAATACTGTTATGACTGTAGGTAGTGAATCAGTAACAAATGAAGATTTATATTACATGTTAATGTATTCAGAATACGGCTCATTAAACGTTATTCTTGATTCATTAGAAACAGCTATCTATGATAAGATTGCTCCAGTTGATGAAGAAATTGAAGCTGCTGCGAAAAAGATTGTAGATGACTATAAGAAGACTTATGGTGATTATTTTGAATTAATTATCTCTTATTCAGGATATGAAACTGAAGAAGAATTCTACAATGAAAGTGCTATTCCAAATGCACGTTATGTAAAGATGGTATCTCAATATGTAGACTTAAAGTTCTCTACATTATCGGTAACAAATAAACCACGTAAGGTTCAAGTTGCTAGCTTTGCTGATGAAGAAAGTGCAAATAATGCATTAGCTGCTTTAAATAGCGGTAAATCAGTAAGTGATGTAATTACTGAATTTAGTGGTGAAGATACTTATGATGGTAGTGAAATCGTAGTTACTTCATCAGCTACAAGCTTATTAGATACTGATGTATTAAATGTTGTAAGTGCTACTGCTGTTAATGGTGTTATTCAAACAGTATTAGCTGGTAGTGATAAGAAATTCTATGTAGTTAATATGGTAGAAGCTGATCCAGAAAACTTCAGAGAAGAAGCTGTTGATGCTATCGCAAATACAGTAGATTTATATGAAGATTCATTACGTTATTACTTAAAAGAATATAACTTCAAGATTAGTGATACTTATACTCATGGATTATTTGAAACAAATTATCCTGATTACATCTTCGATTAATTAAATTAAGGAAAAGGAATACTTTTCCTTTTTATATACTTCAAGTATATATTTACTAGTATAAAAGTTTTAAAAAAGACTTTTTCTAACAAAATCTTTAATTATTTCAGTCATAGCAATTCAAAAAATTTAATTTATGTGGTATTATTAATAGGAATGAGAGGTACTAATTATGGATATTTTTTGTAAGATTGTAAATGGTGAGATTCCATCTTATAAAGTATATGAAGATGATGTATGCTTAGCATTTTTAGATATTAATCCTGTGACTATTGGTCATACTGTATTAATCTGTAAAGAACATTATAGTGATGTAGTAGATGCTAACCCTGAAGTTAGTATGCATATGTTTGATGTTGCTAAGAAATTAGCTAATCGTGCTATTAATAAATTGAATGCTAAGGGAGTTAATATTCTAACAAACTGTAAAGAAGCTGCAGGTCAAACTGTACCTCACTTCCATATTCATATTATTCCTCGTTATGATGAAACTGATGGTTATAATCCAATCTTTACTGCAAAAGAAAATGTTGATTTTGAAGCTGTATTAAAAGAATTCAAAGAGGACTAAAATGAGTTTATTATTTGAAGGATCAATTGCCGTTAAAGCTGCAATGCTTAGTGGTAATCGTGATGTTCATGAAATTATTATTGACAGTAAAAGAAAAGATAAAGATACTGCTTTTATTAAAAGACAAGCAGAATCACGTAATATTCCTGTTACATTAAAGAGTAGAGAAGAAATTGATGCATTGGCATCTAAAACTACTCATGGTGGTATATTGGCGTATGTAGGAGAAAGAAAGTATCAAACATTAGATAATGTATATGATAATGAAAATCCCTTTGTATGTATCTTAGAAGGGATTGAAGACCCTTATAATTTCGCATATATGTTACGTTCATTATACGCTGCTGGATGTAATGGTGTAATTGTTGGAGAACGTAATTGGAGTACAGCTGGTGATATCATTGCGAAAGGTAGTGCTGGAGCTAGTGAGTATATTCCAATCATTGTAACAAATAATTTTGAAGAAACGATTCATAGTTTAAAGGAACATGGCATTACATTATTTAGTGCTATGCGTACTGATGATTCTATTCCTTACTATGAAGCTGACTTTACAAAAGGATGTTGTATCGCAATTGGTGGTGAAATGCGCGGATTATCTAAGATTATCCGAAATGAAACCGATTGTAATATATATATACCTTATGCAAATGACTTTAGAAATTCATTAACTGCTACTGGAGCTGGTTCTGTTCTTGGCTTTGAAGTAAGCAGACAACGTAGTATTAAATAGAAATGGAGGTAATCATTTATGTATAATCTTCCTTCAACATATGTTGGAGCCTTTGCCGAATTAACAACTTTGGATAACCGCCTATTAACGAATGGGAAAATCACTAAAGTTGGTGAAGATTTTATAGAAGCAATTAACGGATTCAGAAGTATGTCTATTCGAAGACAAGATGGTGAAGTTAAGATGTCTATAAAATCAGGCTCTCAACCTGCGATATTCGTTAAAGGTACTATTTATGTACCAACTGACAATGACTACCGTTTAACCAATTTAGAAGTTATCACTGAGGGTGATAAACGCTCATTCTTTAGACTTGGATTAAATGATGAAATCGATATTATCTCATTATCTACACAAGAGTTTGAGAAAGCTAGACTATTAGATATTTCTTTGGGTGGGGCATGTGTACGTAGTAGATTAAAGCTACAAGTACATGATGTTTTATCTCTTAGCTTACCAATCGGTAAGGATATGCTACAAATCAACGCTGAAATAGTAAGAGTATTAGAAGATGATCCATACACTAAATATGGAGTATCATTCACTAAGCTACCTGCTAGAGATTCTGATGTATTATGTAACTATATCTTTAAACGTCAAAAAGATGATATAGCTCGTCTAAAAAACTTTTAAGCTAACAATTATGTTAGCTTTTCTTTTAAGAAATTGGAGGTTTATATGATATATTATGTATTACCAATATTAAGTATCATCTTACTATTTACTTTTATATATTTTATAGGTGGTTTTCTATTATTCAAAAATGTACTAATTCGTAAGAACAAAAGAAATTATCCATTATTACCGTACGAACAAGATACGAGTTTCTTCGATGATGAAATAGTTAAAAGCATTTATACAGGCTCAGCTGAAAAAGGTACTCTACACGCTTATTTAAAACAAAATAACACTAATAAATGGGTAATACTATGTCATGGCTATGCCGCTGATGCTCGTACTATGTCAATATTCGCAAAACAGTATTACGAAAAAGGATATAATGTCTTATCTATTGATGCCCGTGCACATGGCGATAGTGGTGGTAAGATTATTGGAATGGGATGGTTAGAGAAACATGATATCATTAGTTGGTGTAATTATCTAATCAAAAACTATGGTAATGATGTCACTATCACATTATTCGGTATTTCTATGGGTGCTGCCACATTAATGATGATATGCGGTGAAGATGATTTACCAACTAATGTAACAAGCATTATTGAGGATTCTGGCTATGATAATATATATGAGGTGTTTAAACATTCCTTATTTAAGAAATACTATATTTTATCTTTTATTCCATTATCTGCATTACGCTTCTTCACTAACAATATCGCTTATTATGATCTTAAAGAAGAAGCATCAGCTATTGAGTCTTTAAATAAATGTAAAGTTCCTATGCTGTTTATTCGTGGCAGTAAAGATACATCAGTACCTGTTTCATCATTTAATCGAATGTACGAAGCTTGTAATGCTCCTAAACAACAACTAATTATTGAGAATGCCAAGCATTCTGAAGGATGTACAACTGATGCAAACATGTATTGGAGTAATATATTTGAGTTTTTAAATAAATACGACAAGGAAGAATGCAAATGAACAGAAAGATAGTAACACTATGTGGATCCTATAAATTTTGGGATAAAATTCAAGAAATGTCTGAACGACTAGAACTTGAAAGTGGATACATAGTTATAGGCATGATTCCACATGTTATCGACCGTGAAATAACTGAAGAGGAAAAGCAATTATTAGGTGAATTACATAAATCTAAAATCGATTTATCTGATGCCATCTTTGTTGTGAATATCGGCGGTTATATTGGAGATAGTGTGAAAACAGAAATAGAATATGCTAAGCTAAAAGGAAAAGAAATTATTTATTTAGAAGACTACACAAAAGCATCTGTATGATAAAGTACAGATGCTTAATTATCATTTATAGATTATATTACAGATATTGAATTAATTTATTATATTCTGAACTATCAACTTTAACTTCTTTTGTAACTTTATGACCATCCTCATATTCAATCAAAAATCGAGTAGTAGAACCTTTACTAACAGTCTTTTTCTTATGTGTAGCTACACCAGCAACAACTCCAATAGGATTCCCCAAAGTAACAAGACCTCCAACAGCTCCTCTTACAGCTGCTGAAGTAAGGCTGCCTTTAGTTTTATAGTTATGATTGATATCTAAAATTTGAACAGAAACAATTGTTTTTTTCTTTTTTTGAACTTCGCGTGCAGTCGCAAGTTCCTTTTCCCTTTTATCTTTCTTTTCTTGCTCTCTTAATAAATATGCATTCTTTTCTTCAAGAGTCATATTCTCTAAATTCATTTTCTTTTTCCAACTGTTATAGCTGAAAGCAAATCCTATACTCGTATAAAAAATTATACCAAACACAGCAAAAAAGATTCCTTCATCTTTAATAGCAGATAACATAGACCCAATTGCAAAAAATTCGTATACAATAAATCCAATTCCAGGTTTATAATTCTTTAAATCCATATTACACTCTCCTCTTACACTAATTATTATACTATTAAAATAACAAAAAATAAATAGACTACTCTAATTATAATAATAAATCAAGCTTATTATACCATTTAATAAAGTAGCGAAAAATACAAAAGCAAATATATTAATACTCATCTCGTATACCTTAATCAACTAAAATAACATATATTTATACAACTTATGGTTTTAGAATATAAATAACAATAAGTAATCTTTGTGGGAAGATGAAAATGAAATTGATTTCTAACTAGGTGACTATAGTGATTATTGACAATTATGTAATGTAAGATATAGGTAAAAAGTTATGTTTTACTTAATTATTATTTAATAGTTCTATTAATTCTTGATAGCTTTCAATTGAGATAATTCCCTCAGGGATATCATCATAGTGATTTCGCTTGCTTTTAAATATAATAGGTGTCATCCCCACCGATTTACTACCTATACCATCAACCATTGTTTTATCACCAACATACCAAATATCTTCTGCTGCTAATCCACTCTTGGTAATTCCTATTTCAAAAATAAGACTTTGTGGCTTTCTGATACCATAATCACTTGATGCTATCACAAATTCAAATTGATTATCTGGAAATAATTGATTTAGGCGTTCTTCTAGTAAGTAACCACTAAAATCTAAATTACTTATGACAGCTGTTCTTATTTCTCGTTGCCTTAGTTCTTTGAGTAATTCTCTTGTACCTTCTACAGCAACAACATTTGAAGAATTCTCCCAAATTATTCTTTCAACTTCTGAAAATGGTATTGATAGTTTAATATTCAATAAATCAAAAATAGCTTTTAATATTACTTGATTATTAATCTCATAAAGCTCTTTTCGACACTTTGCAAACCTTTCAAATATTTCATTATTAACTCTATTAATCGTACTAGCATCGTAACCACTAGGATTAGATATAATGTACTTCATTAATTTCTCTGACGCATCACAAGTTGACAAAATTAAAGTTCCTTTATCACCTGCTTCAGAAAAATAATCTATAAGTGTTTTACCAGCATCAAATATAATCATCTTTGGCTTTCTCATAATAATTCTCCATTAACTACAATTTTAAATAAGTATATCACTCCCAATTAGACTATACAAGACTAGGCACAGCATATGCCGCGCCTAGTTATTACTATCATAAATGTTTATTAAGATTTAGATATACGATATTCAAAATAGAATACACTACCTTCATTTATCTTTGATTCTACACCATATCTACTAACATCAGGTAGGATTTCATTATGTGCCTCAAGTGTAGATTTCACAATACTTAAACCTAATCCTGAGCCATTGATTGCTCTACGGTGCTGATTCTTAGCCTTATAATATCGCTCCCATATACTAGCAAGCATTTCTTCTGGTATACCAACGCCATGATCGCATACTTCAATTCGTACATAATCATTGATTACCTTTTGATTAACGATAATTGTCTTATCATCACCAGTATATGTAAGAGCATTATTAATTAAATTATAAACAACCTGTGATATGCGTAATTCATCAGCTTCTATATAAATATGCTCATCATAGTTGTATTCAATCACATAGCCATCTTTACTTGTAAACTTCTTAAAACGCTCTAGTATTCTACTAATCGAAGATGTGATATCATATTCTTCAATTTGTAGTTCTTGCGTACCTGATTGTAGCTTACTTAAATCTAATACATCATTAACTAGACTAGTTAGACGAGCTGCTTCATCAATAATGATTTGCGCATTCTCACTATTGTTTTCATTCGGTAAATCACGCATAACCTCTGCATACCCACTAATCATTGTCAGTGGTGTACGTAAGTCGTGAGATATATTGGCAATTAGTTCTTGTCGAAGTGTTTCAACTTTATTAAGCTCATGACTAGCATAGTTTAATGTATTAGATAACTCACTTATTTCTAAATATCCACCACCATTAAACGTAATATCATAATTACCCTTAGCTAGTTCCTTAGCACTATCATTGATTTCCATGATTGGCTTAGATATCCGTTTATACATAATCATTGCTAAGATAAAAGCTAAGATTACAAGTAATACACTTAATACCATCAACTGTATCTTAATCGTATTTACGGTCGCATCTACTGGTGATATTGACGTATTTAATACCATTAATACTGTTTGTTCATTAATTGTTGCTACCTTGGCATATACTAATGATTCAGGTGATTTACGCATAAATGGAAACATTAATAAGCCATTGTCATTTGATGATGAAATTATTTCAGTATAACTACCACCATTAGCTTTAGCTTCTTCTAAATAATGTAGTAATGTTACATACGTTAACTTATGAATAATACAGTTATGATCAGCTTCTACACTTACTTTAATACCACTATCAATATTGACTATTTCTATACATAAATCACGCTTATATGCTAATTCTTTAAGGATATCATCAGCATTCTCTAGATTAATTGATTTCTCAATAGTGATAGCTGATTGCTTAATTTCATTAATCTTTGTCATCTTATAGAATTCATTCAAGAATAATATTTGAAAGAACCATAAGAACGCGATTGTACATGCGATAAATATTGCGAAATACCCAAATACCTTATACTTTATAGATACTTTACTATCCTTCTTACTCCTCAGCTTCAAAACGGTATCCTACCCCTCGAACTGTGATGATACAGTTACTATAATCTTGTAATGACTTTCTTAATAGCTTAATATGTGTATCTAATGTACGATCATCTCCAAAGAAATCATACCCCCAAACCTTAGATATTAAGTTTTCTCTAGTTAAAGCTAGATTTTTGTTTTGTACTAAATATATAAGTAAATCATATTCTTTCGGCGATAAATCAATCTTATTACCATCAATACTTACAGTATGTGCACCAAAATCAATAACTAACCCTTTATAAATGAACTGTTCTTTATTTCTAGCTTGATTACCACCACTATAGCGTTTAAGAATAGCTGTGATACGCATCATTAATTCTTTCGGAGAAAATGGCTTAACAATATAATCATCTACCCCTATCTCAAAGCCATGTATCTTATCATATTCTTCGCCACGAGCTGACAACATAATAACTGGAATATTAGTAAACTTACGAATTTCCTTGCATGCTGAAAAGCCATCTAATTCAGGCATCATCACATCCATAATAATGATATCAAATTTACCTTCCTTTGCCTTTTCAATGGCATCCATACCATTCTTAGCTTCAACAACCTCATGTCCCTCAAATACGGCATATTTATTAATTATTGTGCGTATTTTTTCTTCATCATCCACTACCAATAATCTACTCATATGTTTATCCTCCATATATTTAATCCTATCACTTTTAATGCTTTATCTCAATAAAAGTTCACATTTATTAAGATGTGAACTTTATCAATTATTGAGGTTTATATTCCGTTAATGTTACTTTAACTGTGCGTTGTTTACCATTACGATATACGATAATATCTAATGTATCACCAATTTTATGTTCATCAAGTACTGATGTCAATGCTGCCCAGTTAGTAATCATTGTATCATCCACTTGAACGATTAAGTCACCTTTTTCTAAGCCATTGTTTGTTGTTACTTCGGCTACATAGACACCTAGTTGATTTACACCATAACGCATTGCACTATAATAATCACTGATTTCATAGCCAGCAATACCTAATTGAGGTCTACCAGTTACATAACCATGGTCAATTAAATCTGTAATAATATCCTTTGCTGTAGTTACTGGAATCGCAAAGCCTAATCCTTCCACATCACTACCGCTACTTTTCGCATTCACAATACCCACTAATTCACCCTTTAGATTAAATAATCCACCACCTGAATTACCAGGGTTAACAGCAGCTGTTGTTTGAAGTAACGTCATTGTTTGACTTTCAATTTGAATTTCACGATCCTTCGCACTAATGATACCTTCAGTTACACTACCTCCAAGCTCGCCTAATGGATTACCAATCGCAATTACTTGTTCACCAACAACTAATGAATCAGAATTACCAAATACTGCTGCTTGTAAACCTGTAGCTTCAATCTTAATCACTGCTAAGTCCGTTTTACTATCTGTACCAATTAACTTGGCAGCATGCTTTGTACCATCATTTAGGATAACCGTAATATTAGTAGCACCATCAATAACGTGATTATTCGTAATGATATAGCCATCATTTGAATATATGACCCCTGAACCTGCACCGCTAGATACATATTGTCCAAAGTATGATGATTTAGTAACAACTTCTGTTTGAATCTCAACAACACTAGCTTTAACCATCGCTGTGGCATCAGCAATTGAATAATTACCACTCTTATCAACATATACAATTTGACTTGTTGAAGAAGGATTATTAGTAGTCACATTATCTTGTACTGGTACTGTTGAATCCTTATAATCAATATACTCAACAGCAGCATATGCTCCACCAAAACTACATACAGTACCAAATACTAAATATGATACAATAGTTCCTATTTTAAATTTTTGAAAGAAGCTTGGCTTCTTTACAGTATTACTATTTGAATATGTTTCATTCACTTCTGCTTCAAAAACATCCTTATTTGTTTCCATAAATTACTACCTCCATTTAATACAAACATATTATAGGACCATAATGTGAAAAGTATATGAACAATTCGTGTTATTTCTATGTGAATTGTGTTATTTTTAACTCTGTTTTATAATATTAGTATGGATTGGGGTGAGAGGATGAATTTAGTAAATGCGAAAATCTTAGAGGTTACTAAGGCTAAGCCAACCTTTAGTGAGAATGAGATTACTATTATACTTGTATTAGATGGTGATTTAACACTAACTAGATTCAATACCACAACTGTGTATCATACAGGTGATGTCGCCTTCATCAATTCTAAGACACTATATATGATGCAAGGTAATTCTACAGTTATTGAATTACTTACTATTCCTACCCTATTATTCACTAAGTATCATTATGATTCTATGTATAATATTACGTTAATCGATGCTTTAGAAGAAAACTATCCTGAAAAAGATATTTATTATATATATCGTGATTGTGTCTTTATTAAAGACTTACTAGATGCTTATACAGTATTAAGAAGTAATAATACTAATGCTACTCATATATTAGAAGAAAAGCTAATTACTTCATTAGTTAATGAATATTCAACAACAGCGGTAATGGATTTAAGCGAAGAACAAAGCAAGCGTTACTATCATACTTTAAACTACATACATGATTCATATAAAAGTAAATTATCACTTGAAGCAATGGCTGCGGAAGAGGGCTTACGCAAAACCTCATTTGCCCAAAGCTATAAACAAATAGCTGGTGAAACATTCTTAGATACAGCACGTGAAGTACGTTTGCGTCATGCGCAACATCTACTATTCGCCACTGATCTACCAAATAGTGAAATTAGTGTATCCTGTGGTTTCTCAGATATGAAATATTTCTATCGTGATTTTCAAAAGGTCTTTAATACTACTCCTTCAGCATATAAGAAATTCATTAATGATTATAGTCAAAATTACGACATCCATGAATTAACTAGTAAAAAAGCAATGCCATATATTGAACTACATAATAATGAATTATCATACATCAAGATAGATACAAGACTATACCAACAATACTTGCTATTAAAGGAAATGGAATTTAATCGCTTTAACTTAGAAGCATATGAAATTACTATTGATTTATTCAATGAAATGAACTATTTGATTTATAATAATAATCGTTATCTTACATGGTATGGCTTAAATTTACTATTAAATCTGATTGGTAAATACAAGATGAAGGCTACCTTCCGTATTTCAATTGATGAAATTCATAATAATGATGAACAATCAGAACTGTTACATCTTCTAAGTCAAACTATCCATAAGCTAACTAAACGTCAGCAAAAACTATTATCCTTTGAGATTACCCTACATTCTACAAATGATATCGATAAGGCTACAGCCTTGCAAATAGCTCTATATCAACTACTAAATATAAAAGCTAACATTACAATATTATAGTCAATATTTCGATTAACTGAAATATTGACTTTTTAATATTAACTATACATATTATGGTGTAAATGGTATAATAAGTAACGTTAAAGGAGAGGAATGTATGAGACTCGGATTTACAGAGATTATTGTTATCTGTATTGTTGCGTTATTTGTATTAGGACCTGACAAAGTACCATATTATGCTGAAAAGCTTGGGGAAGTCTTAAGAGAAGTACGTAAGGCAACAAATGGATTATCAAAAGAAATAAAAGAGAATATCGTTGAGCCTTTAGATGAAGTAACTAAACCATTAAAGGAAGCTGCTGAGCCTTTTAAGGAAGTAGTAGAACCACTTAATGATTTAAAGAAAGAATTAGACACTTCAGTTAGAGATATTCAAAAGTCATTCACTGATATTGGGAAAACTGACCCTAAGAAGGAAGAAACTCCTGCTGCTACTGAAAGTAAAACAGAGGAAGTTAAGAATGACACTACTGAAACAGTAAAAGAAGAAAATAACAATTAATAGGAGGAAAAGTTTATGTTAGGATTTATTGGAAGATTAGGAACTACAGAATTATTAGTTATTTTAGGTATTGTTATTATTGTATTTGGACCAAAGAGCATTCCACAATTATCTAAAATGTTAGGTAAATCTGTAAAGAACTTCAAAAAAGGTATGGAATCAACTGAAACTACTGATGAAGATGATGAGTAATATTTATGAGTCAAGCACAAATTAGTTCAAAATCAAATGAAGAAGTAATGTCACTTACTGGTCATTTAAAAGAATTAAAGAATCGCATTGCGATATGTTTATTAGTTCTTGTTGTGGCATTCTTATTCATCTTTCAGTATGCAAGTACGGTTGTAGACTACTTAACTGCTTTAGGTACTGCAGCTAATTATCAATTTGTATATTTGTCACCACAGGAATTATTTATGCAGTATATCAAGATTGCCGGTATTGGTGCATTAGTTGCGACATCACCTGTAATTTTATATGAAATATGGGCGTTTATGAGACCAGCCTTAACTAAAGCCGAGAACTTCACAATGTTTTTCGCAATGGTTGCTGGGTTAGGATTCTTTGCCTTAGGTGTAGCATTTGCATATTTTATTGCTTTACCATTTATGTTGTTTTTCTTTACAAACATTAACACTACAGCGGTAGTATCATCATCTATATCAATCGCAGAATATATTTCATTCTTATTATCAATATTCTTGATGTTTGGTGTAGTATTTGAATTACCTGTAGTAACCGTTATATTAACACAATTAGGTCTATTAAAGCCTGAATGGATGATTAGTGGTAGACCATTTGCAATCATTATTATATTTGTTGTAGGAGCATTAATTACTCCACCTGATGCAGTATCTCAATGTATGATTGCGATACCAATGGTATTACTATACCAAGTAAGTATTTACCTTTGTAAGGTTTTCACTAAACGTAAAAAGAAAAAAGATGAAAGTGATAGTTAAAATTAGTAGCATTATATTTAATGTTATGTTATAATACTCGCGTATTTAATAATACAATTAATAAGGAGATAGAGATTTATGAAAAAGTTTATTGCTATTGCTGTTGTTGCTATGTTAACATTAACAGCTTGTTCATCTGGTTCTAAAGGTGTATCTGGTACATTCACTAGCACTGCTAGAGGTATGAGTGAAGTTAAAGTTACAGTTACTTTAGAAGATTCAGTAATCACTGCTGTTGAATTAGATTGCTCAAACGAAACTCCAGGTTTCGGTGTTGAAGCTTGTCAAAAATTAGTTGAAGAAAACATTATCGTTAATGCTAACGGTTCTGAATTCGACAACATTGCTGGTTCAACAATCACTACTGATGCTGTTAAGAAAGCTTTAGATGCTGCTTTAACTGAATCAGGTCGTTAATTTTAATTAACTAGTAAAAAGATACCTTTGTAGCTTACTACATTAGGTATCTTTTTTATTAGTATAATTCATACTAAATTAAAAGCTGTGTTTCCACACAGCTTTATTTATTACCAAACTTTGGTTTATAGAATGAACGATTTTCTAGTGAGAATACACGAGGAGAGAATGTTCCTTCTTCTACATCATTCATTACCTTAGAGAACATATTCATGCGTGCATCGATATTGTCGATGTAACATAAGATTTCAGCTTCTTTAAGCATTGGTAATACTGGTGAACCATATTCATATTCACCATGGTGAGATAATACCATATGACGTAAGCATACTGCTTGTTCACTAGTTTCATAGCCTAAGTCTTTACTTACATCATAAATCATTGCTTGCACAATCGAAATATGTCCAAGTAATTTACCTTCCATTGTATACTCAGTTAATACTGTACCTGATAATTCAGTAATCTTTCCAACATCGTGTAGAATAACACCAGCATACAATAAATCACGATTTAATTCAGGATATAAATCACATAGTACATTCGCAAGTCTAAGCATACCATATACATGTGTTGCTAGTCCTCGTACGAACTCATGATGGTTCTTACTAGCAGCAGGATATTCATAGAAATCTTTTTCTACAAGATTCATTATTGTAGTAACAATCGCATGAAGAACTTCATCTTTAATTTCGCTAATCGCACTATCTACTACCTTACGTAATTCATCTAAAGGAATACTACTAATAGGTACAAATCTACCCATATCCTTTATTTTAGTTTGATCTACTGGGTCAAATCCAAGTATCTTTAACTGCAAGTTATCACGATATTTTAATACCTCTGCATTAACCATACCAATATAACCAGCAACAAAGTTTTGAGCCATTTCACCTTTGGCATCCCATACTTTACCCTCAATTGTCCCAGTCTTATCTTGGAATGTCACATTTAAATATGGATTACCATTGTTTGCAACACCCTTAATCACATTTTTTATTAATAATGGAGTATTAATCTTTTCATTCTCCGTAAATTCATTAATCAGCTTCAAATCCATCATTACGCTCCTTAATCATTTCATCAACTTGAGAATACTCAAAGCCCTTGCGTATTAGAGTAGTGATTAATTTAGATTTTAATTCATAACCACTATACTTCTTAGCTAATCTCTCATATTGCTTCTCATATTCTTTACTTAATAAAGCTAATTCGATTTCACTACTCTTCTCAAACTCGAAGTTACGCATAGCCTCGTATATTATACCATTATTATAACCCATTCGTTCTAGTTTTTGTTGAATTAAAAGCTTAGTTTTATTAGTATTCTTTGATACCATGCTAGGTAAAGTGTTTTCAATAACCTTTACAGCACTTTCAATATAGAAGTCATCTGTTTCATCAGCAAGTTTATCTTGTACCATTTCATAAGGAATACCCTTTTTTACTAAGTCAGCAATTATCTTCTTACGACCGAATAAAGAAACCTTCATGCTTTCAATTTCATGTTCAACATAACGTTCATCATCAATATAATCACTATTCTCAAAACCATCAATCATATCATTAATAGACTTAATATCAAGCTCTGTTTTCTGACATAAGAAATCATACATTTCTTTACGTGTACGATCTTTAGTAGCCATAAACTTAATAGCAGCTACATAAGCACGGTTATAGATGCTTTCTTTAATATATTCATCAATTTGCTTACGAGGTATTGTTTTACCTTTTTGAATATTTGAATCATAATAAGTTTCTAGCTTTAATAGTAATTCATATTCTTCTGTAGCACTCTTGCACTCAACTACGAAGTAGTTATTGTTCTTTAATTTCACGTTTTCAACGATAAAGACGTCCTTAGTTGATGTAATTGCACTTTCATATACACGAATAATACTGTTATAGAAGAAGCTTGAATCATATGGTTTTACACGTTCAAAGGCTGCATTCGCAACGGCCACTTGGCCATCCTCCGATTTATTTAGATGATGCTCGATCTTAGTTACTAATTCATCTGCGGTATCAAAATAATAACCACTTTCATCTTCAGTTATTAAATCAGCTAAGATATTACGTTCAGCAGCAAACACAATGTTAGAACTAGCCATTGCTTCAATGAATGTTAGACCTTGTGTTTCAGATAAAGATGCTGATACAAATAGATTTGTTGCTGAATAATATAGTGGTACATCTGCAGGTACCACTTTACCTGTAAATACAACAACATCAGTAATATCTAATGTTGCAGCCATCTCCTTATACATATCTAAAGCAGGACCACCACCAACAATTACACACGTGATAGGAAGATTCTTTTCTTTCACTACCTTCATTGCCTTTAAGATAACATCAATTGATTTTTCTTCTGCAATACGCCCAACAAATAGTAACATTGTTCGATCATTCGCAATGCCTAATGATGTACGTAAATCTTCACGCTCTTTATCTGTAAAGTTATCGTGATAGAAGCGACTTAAATCAAGTCCTGTAGGAATGACATGAATAGGTCTATCAACACCATAGTCAATTAAACGATCTTTTGTTTTCTCACTTGGTGCAATTAATTCATTACACATATCACCATATACTTGACTCCAACCACTAACAATATTCTTTAATGTTTTGTCAATTGTTTTACTTTGGACTGGATTAAAATAATGCGTATAGTCTTCATACATTGTATGATATGTTGCTACTAAAGGAATATTCAACATCTTAGACACGATACGAGCAAACGTTCCAATTCCAAACTCTGTATGTACATGAATTAAATCTAATTTCATAGCACGAATATCAGCTAGCCCAATTACAGAGAATGGTCCAGACATACGATACCCATATAGTTTCTTTAATTCTACTCCTGGTAAACGCAAGATATTACCATCCTTCTGGATATGAATGGCAGATTGTGCTGTTGTCACTACAAATACTTCATGACCATGCTTTTCTAGTTCCTTTTGAAGTGTCACAATAGATGTCACTACCCCATTCACCTCTGGAGCATACGTGTCACTGAATAATCCGATTCTCATAAATCTCCTCCTCAATACGGCGTATCTTATGCCCTCTCTTAAATTTCGCATAAGCAATTAAGCCAACTAATAGAATAAAATAATACGTTACAAAACGCCACACAAGCATCATACAAGTAGCATTACTTCTACCAACTAATGTTGCGAATAACACAACAAACGTCCCTTCTGCACCACCACTAGCACCAGGTAAAGGTACAAAAGAATTAATCATACTTATAAATGCTGATAAGGCAATACTCTCAAACGCATAATCAATCGTTAACGGTATTCCTAGTGTCCACGCACATAAGATAGGAATACTGAAATATAACGTTAACCTTAGGATATTAGCTACAACTACCTTAATAATTAACTCAGGTTTACTAGCTAATCTTTTTACTTCAATATTAAACTTCTCTAAATATATATTTATCTTCTCAATCGTAGATTTTTTGTCTTTAATTAAATGTAGTCGATATACTATATTAACACCATTCTCACATAACCATTTATGTAGCTTAATTGAACGAGATACAATCCATATACCTATGATAGACAGAAAGTTTATTAGAAAGCCTAATAATGCTAGTAGATATAATGAACCTCCACTAAAGACTCTCTTCCATTCTAGCATAACACAAGCTAATGTATAAAACATTAATGTTGTTTGGTATACTATAAAATCCATTAACAGAATACTAGCACTTTCCCCAACATCAATATCATCTTCATAGAATACATATGCTTGAATGAATTGACCACCACTTGCAAATGGTGTAATACCATGAAATAAAGCTGCAATTAACGCATTCTTAAAGCCTGCCTTGAATCGATAGTTAGGGTTATAGAATCTCGCAAATATCGTCAATATCTGCGCTACAATCGCATGATATATTAATATAGCTACTATACAAATGCCCAACAATAATGGATTAAGCTGTTTAAATATATTAATAATTTCATCAGTATTATCCTTTAAAGAAAAGTATAATACTATAAAGGTTAATGTGAAGATTAATGTCAAATTTAGAATATACTGTTTAGTTCTATTCACAATTTGATTCCAAAATTACCCACGTAGTACTTTAGTATAAACTTCTTTTAATTGTTGTCCTACACTTTCAATACTACGCTCTTCGGCAACCTTTCTCCCCATAATAGCTGTACTAGGTAATTCTTTATTCAACATCTTACCTAATATCTCAATAAATTCCTCATTACTTTTTCCTTTGTAGCAGTTTACACCATCAATCATCCATGGATCGTAAACTGGTATATCACGCAACAATACTTCTCTTCTTCCTGCTAATGCTTCTAATACTACAATACCTTCTGTTTCTTCTAATGAAGGGAAGAAGAATACATCGGCATTAGTGAAGGCCCCTTCAATAATTGGCCCTTTCACATATCCTGGGAAAATAACGTTAGTAGGATGATTTTCTTCTACTGCTTCACGCATTTTCTTAGGAATAGAGTACATTGGTGTTTGACCAAACCAAATAAACTTTACATCAGGGAAATGCTTCGCAACTTCAATAAAGTCTAGCAGTCCTTTACGTTCAAAGAATAACCCTACCGATAATACTACCTTTTGGTCATCGGCTAAATGGAAATATTTACGGAAGGCTTTAATCTTTTCTTCGTCATGAACAAAGCGTTTTAATTCAATACCATTAGAAATAGCGACGATTTCCTTATCAATTCCATAGCTTTCTAATAGCTTTTTGGAATATGGAGTTGGAGTGATAATATAATCACTCATTGAATACGCATTTATTAAATGTTGCTTAACTAATGGGGCTAATTGATTCGATAATACGAATGAATTACGGAAGTCCTCTTCTGTTGAATGAGCGTGGTAAATTACCTTTTTTCCATCAGCATGAGCTTTCGCTACACTCGCTAATGAATTAGGTCCATACGTATTAACATGTAAGATATCAAATGTGTCATTAGGATCAGTCGTGTATTCAATACCTGCTGCTGTTAGGGCAGCCATTTGGTGTTTCATTGCACGTCCGATACCTGATTTAGAAATAGACTTTTCATTTTCAAAATATAAGCATACTTTCATTTTCAACACCTCGTAACTATCGTATCATACGCTTTCGATAAAAGTTATATGATACTAATTAAGAATTTCTTAACTTTTACTTAACTTTTGTTTACTCCAAGGTAATACAAAATACATAGTTTGACCTATTATACATGTAACTAGATTGCTTAAACACATTGACCACCAAATACCAGTAGGTCCTAGAGTTGTGAATGCTCCAAACGCATATATCATAGGTATACGTAATCCCCATAAACGGAAGGTACTAAGAAATAGCGTATATTTCGTATTTCCTGACCCTGTAAATACACCATTTAAATTATTAAACCATCCCATAAAGATAGCTGTTGCCAATGAATAATATGCATACTCACAAGCTAATGCCAATAATTCTGCTGATGCGTTATTTACAAACAATAATACTATATATTTTGTAGATATAAATCCTACAATTGTAATGATAATGGAAGTCACAATTGATAGTTTCATACCAGTAACATAACTCTCTCTTGCTCGTTTCTCATTGTTGGCACCTAGGTTTTGACCAATGTATGGTGTTAATGCACCACCTAAGCTATTAAGTGGGATGTAACACAGGCCAGATATCTTATTACCGATGCCATATGCTGACATGGCAATAGAACCATAGGAAACAATACTCTTATTCATCATTACGAAGCCAAATGAAGATAAGAATGAACCAATAGATGCAGGTATCGCAACAGCTACGATTTCCTTTAAGATCTTTAATTCTAGTTTGTACTTCTTAAAATCAACACGCGTCATCACTTCTTCGTGCATCAAAATATGTAAAGCTATCGGCGTCACAATTAGCTTCGATATAGTAGTAGCTAAAGCAGCACCAAATACCCCTAAATTACATACAAAGATTAGTAATGGATCTAATACTACATTAATTGCAGAAGCAATTGCATTTATCTTTACCCCTGTTTTACTATCACCATTACTTTGGCGAATTGCTTGGAATAAACTTAAAATAAACATAAATAAGAAGTCTAAAGCAATTCCCAAAAGATACATATATGCTTCATTATAGATATCAGCTGGTGTTTCTAGCCAATTTAATATAGGCTTTGCGCAGAATACACAAGCAATACCTATTGTCACCCCAAAAACAATACATAATTTAATTAAATGTGTCGCAATTACATTAGAACGTTCTTTATCCCCTGCACCAATTGCCATCGCAATTAAAGCCATCGCTGCTGCTGATAAACCAGCCGCAAACGCTGCACCACAACTCATAATTGGTGATATTAAAGATACTGCCCCTACATGTAATTCTCCCAGTCTTCCTACCCAGAATGTATCTACAATACTGTATAAGGAATTAATCACATTTAAAACCATTAATGGAAACGCTAGCTTCAACATTCCACTAACTATATTTCCTTCTAATATTCGATTCTTCTCCAAACCTTCCATGCTTCTACCCCTCTATACTCCCATTACTTATTATACATCAATATTTCTCTAAATTATAGAAAAACTGAATTAGTTTCCTAATTCAGTTCTACTACACATATTTATAATCTTTTAATATACACATCATCTTGATTCTTAGCTACAATACTGCTTGCTGGAATAAAGCCATGTTTCATATAAAATGATGGTGCAGTATCAGTCGTTAGCATTAAATACTCAATACCTGAACTTTTAAAATGAGCTTCTACTTCCTTTAGTAATGAACTGCCAATACCTTGATTTCGATATCCATCATTCACCCAGAATTCTCGAATAAACCCAAATTTCATCTCAAAAAACCAGTTTGTTAGAATATCTGCTTTACACATTAGAAAGGCCACTAATTGATTATTCTCTACATAAGCAAATGTCACAGTACCAATATCACTATTCATTTCTTCAAATAATGCCTCATAATTTCTAACATTAATACCTAATTCTTTAAAATACAGCTTGAAAGCATCCATAAACAATGGATTTTGGTGGTCAGTAATAATTAATAATTCCATAATTCTATCCCTTTCTCTATTATGAGGAATAGCACTATTTAAGTAATATTCCTCCCAAAATATTATATTTATTCATCATAATTATCACTCCTTTCACTACTCCCATTATAACATACTAAAAATGGCTTTTAAACCATTCCAAAATAGCTTATAATTAGATTAGATATAATTCACTTACAATATAATACTAGGAGGTGCTAACATGGTTCCCTTATTGTATGCGGAAATAAATTTATTTTGTGTAGGTATCTGCTTAATCATCTTACGTCACATTATGGCTGATGTAGATAAGCAACGCAAGCAAGTATTGTTTTCCCATGTTTTAATTGCGAATATGTTAGTGTTTATATTAGATATTTTTTGGTTCATAGCTGATATTCAATATTTTGATATTTCACCATTAGGCAATTATCTAATTAATGCCTTCTACTATATTCAAGCAGTAATTGCCTCATGTGCTTGGGTATATTACTCTGAATATCAACAAGAATCAAAGCTTAGTGCTTCTAAATGGTTATTTAGATTATCGCTAATACCTATTATATTAATAATTGTGCTAGTTATTATATCTTATAAAACACATTGCCTATTCTTCATTAATGAAGCTGGAAGATATGAACGTGGTTGGTTATATCCACTTCAAATATTCCTTACTTATGGAACAGTAGCACTTACTGCAAGTAAGGCTTTATATAAATCTTATCAAAAGAAATATTACGCTAGAAAATATGAGCTTAGAGCAATTGCTTCATTTGCTGTATATCCATTAATATTTGGTATCGTTCAAATTTTAATTCCATCAGTACCATTATTTGCGATTGGTATCACGTTATCTACTGTAAACGTTCATTTAAGCTTACAGGAACAAAAAATCTCATTAGATTCATTAACTAGACTGAATAATCGTAATCAATTAAATATCTTTATGACTAATAAGCTAAGGCAATTAGATCGTTACAAGACACTATACTTATTAATTATTGATGTTGATTACTTTAAGAAAATTAATGATACATACGGTCATTTAGAGGGTGACTTGGCATTAATTCATGTTGCTGATGCATTGCGTCAAGCATGTCGAAGAACTAGCCATTTTATTGCTCGTTATGGTGGAGATGAATTTATTATTATCGCTGAATTAGATAGTTCTCAAAGCATCGATCAGTTATGCTCTGTACTTCATCAAACTATCAAAGAAATAAATGAGCGTTATGATACCCCTTATGAACTAGCAATCAGTATTGGATATGCGAAATATGAAAAGCATATGGAAGAATTAAATGACTTAATTAAACTAGCTGATGAAAAGCTATATCATATTAAAAGGTCAAGAAGATAAAATGAAAGCCATGGATTCCATGGCTTTTATAATGACATCATATTCCCGACATACCTAGATGATACTACGGTAAGATTACCATTACGTATACGTATTTCATCTAGCATTTCCTTTTCTTTACTAATATCCTTTAATGTTACACGATAACGTAATTCATACATACTGCCTAAGCTAACTGTCTTTACACGATATAATGAATACTTACTAGTATATGTATTAAGTACATCATCTAATGCATTAGTGTAGTCTAAGTCTTCTGCTATTGTGATACGAAGCTCCTTCTCATTTTCACTATCTTCAGGGAATGATATCCGACTAACAAGTAAATATATTATCGATCCCATAACGGCAATTAAAGCTGCAAATGTCACATATCCCATTCCTGTTGCTAGACCAATAGCCATCGCAAAGAATACGTACACAATCTCTCTTGCTGTTCCTTGCATTGAGCGAAAACGTACAAGTGAAAATGTTCCTGCTACAGCTACAGCCGTTCCTAAGTTACCACTCACCATCATAATTACTGTTTGAACTAATACTGGCAACATAACTAACGAAATGAAGAAATTCTTAGAAGAATCACTTTCTTTTCGATATATTACTGCAATTAGTAATCCTAATAATGCTGATACTACTGTACACATCAATACATTCTGTATTGTCAATACACTAGTAGTGCTATCAATTATACTTGAAAACATAGTTTATACATCCTTTCTATATCCATACTTTTACTTGTTTCTTTATAATAATTATTCATAATCTTTTTACGATAGAAATTGCCGTACTTAGAGAATGATATTGGTTTAATATCTAGCTCTTCAAAATCCTTTACCATCCAAAGTGGTATAGCTTGATTAACCTTTATTTCCATTAATACCATCTCGTCATCAAATAATAAATTACCTCTATCACTTACACCAATGTCCAACTCATTTTCTCTATTGCGTAAATTAAAATCAAATGTAACACGAATATCAGGATTATTCTTGTTGTAAGTAGCTATTCGATCATATGCTACAAACATCTTAGGTTCTAGTTGATATATTTGAAACATATACTTAATTTCTTTAGCTATTTGACTATTTAATTCTGCCTCTTGAGGATTCTTTAAAAACTTCATCGCTTCATCATACTTTAATTCTATACGACGTTTATATACTACATCCTGCACCTTTTTCTTGATTTCTAAAAACACAGTACTATCTTTAGTAGGTATACCATAACTACGCACTCGAAACTTCTCTTTATATGCTGGTTTCTCTAATGATGTACGGATTAATCGATAATCTTCGCTATCATAATAAACATTACAGATACTTGTAAGACCATATTTATCTTCTATTTGAATATTTTCCCATTTTTCTCTTAACTTCAAATATTGCTGTTTAGTTAGTAAATATTTCTTTTCACTTCTCTCAAATACCATAATATTCTTCATAATAGACCTCCTAAGTGCATTATTATAATACTTCCATAATTTGTAAGTTAGATGGTCTTTATTTGAACTTTATGTGAACATTGCATAATTTCAACTATATTAAAAGGAAAGACATATCTTATCTTCCCTTACTTCGTTTATTTGTATTTCTTTGTTTAAAAATAAGTATTAATGTGCTAATCATTGATGCAGCTAATGCGATAAATACTGGATTCTTTCTACTATATCTTCTCCTTTTCTAAATAAACCATATCAATAATCTTATCAATTACTTCATTGAACTTTGTGCAATCAAACTCATTTGCCAATATAACAGATTCATTTTTCTTCACTGCTTTTAGATATTCATTTTGTAACCATTTTAAACTACTAACCATCTGCTCATTATTCAATAATCCCATCATTGCCAGAGTATCTACTAATAATGGTCTAAATAATCGATTCATTGATTCACGTAATTCTTCTGAACTTTGTATCGTACTAGTGAATAATTGCAGCTCTTTCTGTAGTTTTCTCCATGTAGTCACGGTTTCTTCATAATATGATAATACATCAATATCTTCAGCATTGCATCTTTAAATATAACCAACAGCTATATTTTCAGGAACTTTTTCCAATAGTTCACTCGCTTTTAAATATATATATTCTTCCTCAGATGATTCTTCCCATTTATTATTTAGAAAAGAATAAATTCCTTGTTCCTCTTTAATAAATACGATAGCATGCTTTGAGTTAAGAGTAGCTTGTATTCCGAACATCATACCTGAACGTAAATTAGTGATTAATTGATCCTTTGAATATACTTTCTCAATATATCTAAATCCTCTTGGTTTAAGATATAATTCAAACCACTCTTTTGATTGAAGCATTGCTCCTGCTTGATAATAGTTCGAGTTAATGTCATATCTTATAAAATACGGAAGTCCCATTTCTAAAGCAATCTTATAATCTTCGGTATCATAGTTTTGTAAGGCAAGCATATTCGCTAGCCCTGCATACGAACATGACGAATTAAAGTGCATATACTTCATCTTATTATCTCCTCTCTGCCATCTAAATATTGTTTGTATTCATCCATTGTCATCATTGGTTTATATGAATCAACAATATCCTTAACTGTAGCTGGATGAGTTAATAATTCAATTACTGTACTAGCAACTACTTTAGTTGGCTCAATATACGCTTTCTCATCATCATAGACCTCAAAGGTAGTTCCATGAACTCTACCTCTAGTACCACCAAAGCCTAATTGAATTACTGGTTTAAAGATACAAATATCACCAACATCTCCTGCTGCCATTGATATCTCATTGTAGTGAACCTTGTCCTTAGTAGTAAACTCTAATACTGCATTATTTACAATCTCATTAACCTTTTTATCTTGAATTAATGGTAAATAACCAGGAATATTCTCTATTACTACACTACCATTTAAAGCTTCAGCACATGACTTAGCAGTAATATCTAATTGTTTATTTAGCTTTAAGATAGTGTCATTATTTACACTTCTAACGTAACATTCATAAACCACTTCATGAGGTATAGAGTTTACTGTATCCCCACCCTTTGTAACCATACCATGAATTCTAACCTTATCTTCATCAACAAACGTTTCTCTAAGCATTCCTACAGCACTTTGGAATAGTGTGAAGCAGTTTAATGCATTTACACCTAAATGTGGAATTACAGCAGCATGAGCAGCTTTCCCAACGAATGTGATCTTCTTATAGCAGAAGCCAGCTAACGTAGAATTAACACTATATGTATATTCACTCTCACCCATTACATGAGTAGATAGTAGTATATCGCAGTCATCAAAACAGTGATTTAAAAGCATATTTTCTTTACCAGATAGCTTTTGAATCTTACCTTCTTTTACTAGTTCCTTACGATATTCTAAATCGCAGAATTCTTCTGCAGGTGTAAAGAACACTTTAACTTTCCCATTTACATTCTCCATGATATTTGATTGTTTTAAAGCTTCAATTACCCCACACATAATTGTAGATTGTAAACTATGTCCACATGTATGAGCAGCATGAGTATCTTTATCAGCATAAGGATGTCCTGCTGTTTTAATTGCATCCAATTCCGCAATTAAGCCGATTACAGGGCCATTTCCATTACCAAGAGATACTTCAAAGCCTGTTTCAAAATATTCTTTATCAATCGTAATATCATGCTTAGCTAATTCCTTTACAATAATCTCTTTTGATTTAAACTCCTTAAATCCTAGCTCAGGATGCTTGTATAATTCATTACCTAAACTAATGATACTATCCTTCATTTCATCAATCATTTTGTATACTTGTTGCTTCATAATATCCCTCATTTCTAATCTAGAATATATCCCATTTCAAAACGTACTTCACCTTTAAACTCTTCTTTATTATCATATTCAGTTGTTGTTAAGCCAATTAATGTGAAGCCATACTTTTGATAGAAACACATTGCTGGATAATTAACATTTTGTGTTTCTAATATAACTCTTTGGTATTGATGTTCTCTAGCATACTCAATAGCCTTATCCATTAGTTTATGACCAATACCATTTCTTCGATATGCCTTATCTACCCATAACTCTTGAATACGTAGTCTACTAGCATATGATTCGTCACCTAGTTCAATAACACCAATTAATTTGTCATCCTCAAACATGCCATATGCTACTGGATTATCAATCCACTCTTCAAATAATGTATCAATAAACTTCTTTGTATATAAAGGTACTTCTTTCGTTTTAATAATAAAACTTAAACTATCTCTAGAAACTTCATATATCTTATTACTATCATACTCAAAATAGATTTGATATCCCTTATATGATTCATCTAATTCACATATTTCCATACATATACCTCACTACTACAAGTATACAGAATTTATAAGCAAATTAAAAGAGCTGAATTTCTTCAGCTCTTATTAATGATATTAATTTATATCTTATTTACCAGCAAGTTTGCAAAGACGGTCATAACGACGTTTAGCATCAGTTTGAGTCTTAGTCATTAATTCTTCAGCATGGTTAGGGTTAACTTTTGGTAATTGAGCATAACGAGCTTCATTCATCATGAATGCACGGAAGTTATCCCAGTTTGGAGCTGGTGAATCGATTGTTAATTCATTACCTTCGTTACGTGGATCGAAACGATATAATGTTACATAACCACATTCAACTGCAGCTTTTTGAACCTTTTGATGGTTGCTTAATCCACCCTTAATACCGTGTCCATCACATGGAGCATAAGCGATAATTAATGATGGTCCTTCATAGCTTTCAGCTTCTTTTAATGCTTTGATACATTGAGCACGGTTAGCACCCATAGAAATTGAAGCTACATATACATGACCATAAGCCATAGCGATTTGACCTAAGTCTTTCTTAGCTCCGCCTTTACCACCAGCAGCGAACTTAGCGATAGAAGCAGCTTGAGAAGATTTAGATGATTGTCCACCTGTGTTAGAGTAAACTTCTGTATCTAATACTAAGATGTTTACATTTAAGTTGTTAGCGATAACATGGTCTAATCCACCGTAACCGATGTCATAAGCCCATCCGTCACCACCGATAACCCAAACAGATTTAGAAACTAAATCACGTTTGAAGTCTAATAATTCTTTAGCAGCCTCACACTTAGTAGCTTCTAATGCAGCAACTAATTTAGGAGCGATAACACGTTCTTCTTCGCGGTTACCGATAACTGCTTGGTATTCTTCATAAAGCTTAGCTAAGTCAGCTTCAACTTCGCCCTTAGTAGCTTCCATGATTTCAGAAATACGGTTAGTCTTGTATAATTGAGACCACTTCATACCGAATCCAAATTCAGCATTGTCTTCGAATAATGAGTTAGCCCAAGAAATACCGCGACCTTCTTTATCAGTACAGAATGGAGTTGATGGAGATGAACCACAGTAAATTGAAGTACATCCAGTTGCGTTAGCAATCATCATATCTTTACCGAATAATTGAGAAATTAAGTGGTAGTATGGAGTTTCACCACATCCTGGACATGAACCAGAAACTTCGAAGTATGGATATAAGAATTGAGAACCCTTAACTGTATCAGTTGGGAAGTATTGAGTCTTATATTCAGTTTCTTTATACATCCAGTTAGCAAGTGGGTTTTGAGCTGATTGAGTATTAACGTCAACCATCTTAAGAGCTTTTTCACCCTTCATACCTGGACATTCAACAGCACATAATCCACAACCTACACAGTTGTCAGCAGATACTTGAACGCGGAATTTTAATCCTTCTACGCCTTTACCCATAGCTGGAATTGTTTCGAATTCAGCTGGTGCTTTAGCGATTTCTTCATCTGTTAATAAGAATGTACGGATTGTAGCATGTGGACATACGAATGAACAGATACCACATTGGATACATGTAGATGGATTCCATTCAGGAACTAATGTAGCAATGTTACGATGTTCGTTGAATGAAGTGTTAGCAGGTACATAACCATTGATTAATCCTTCTTGAGCGAAGTGAGAAACTGGTAAATCATTACCTTCTAATGCATTGATAACTGCATCATGTTCATCCATGTATTTGTTACCTGTAAGAACACGTGTAGTATCATATTTTAATTCAGCCCATTCAGGTTTAACTTCAACTTTAACTAAACCAGCTTTACCAGCATCGATAGCTTTGTAGTTTAATTGAACGATTTCTTCACCTTTCTTACTATATGATTTCTTAGCAGATTCTTTCATGTAAGTTAATGCTTCATCATAAGGTAAGATTTGTTCATTTAATGCGAAGAATGCAGATTGAAGAATAGTATTAGTACGACGACCCATACCAATGTTTTGAGCGATTTCTGTAGCATTAATGATATAGAAATTAACATGCTTTTGAGCTAATTGAGCTTTTACGCGGTTTGGTAAATGAGCTTCAATCTTTTCAACTGGAATAGTAGTATTTAATAAGAATGTACCACCATCTTTAATATTACGTAACATATCTAATGATAATAGATAAGAATCTAATGAACATGAGATAAAGTCAGCATTTTCGATATAGTATGTAGAATGAATTGGAGATTTACCGAAACGTAAGTTAGAACGAGTGATACCTCCAGCTTTCTTTGAGTCATATGCGAAATATGCTTGAGCATATAAATCAGTATGGTCACCGATGATTTTGATAGAACCTTTGTTAGCAGATACTGTACCATCACTACCTAAACCGTAGAATAAGCAGCTAGTAGCATCAGTCTTAATATGGAATGTAGGATCTACTGTTAATGATAAATGAGTAACATCATCGTTAATACCGATTGTGAAGTTATGAGTGCAAGCACCATTTAAGTGATCATAAACAGCCTTGATTTGGTTAGGTTGAGTATCTTTAGAAGATAATCCATAACGACCACCAATGATAGCCTTAACGTTCTTGTAACCAGTTAATGCAGCTACAACGTCTAAGTATAGAGGTTCACCTAATGATCCAGGTTCTTTAGTACGATCTAATACAGCAACTTTTTCTACTGTTTCAGGTAATACTGCAGTTAAGTATTTAACTGAGAATGGACGATATAAGTGTACTTTTACTAAACCAACTTTTTCGCCGTTTGCATTTAATGCATCAACAACTTCGCGGCAAGTTTCTGTAACAGAACCCATAGCTACGATTACACGTGTAGCATCAGGAGCACCGTAATATGTGAATGGCGCATAGTCACGACCAGTTTCTTTAGAAACTTCTTTCATATAGTCAGCAACTACATCAGCAACTCTGTCAAAACGTTCGTTTTGAGCTTCACGAGTTTGGAAGTAAATGTCATCATTTTCTGCTGAACCACGTAGATTAGGATTTGTGTGTGGGTTCATAGCGTTAGCTTTGAATTCTTCAATAGCTTTACGGTCCACTAAACGATTATAGAAATCATAATCCATTAATTCAACCTTTTGAATTTCATGAGATGTACGGAATCCATCAAAGAAATGTAAGAAAGGAATTGAACATTTAATTGCTGATAAGTGAGCAACACCACCTAAGTCCATACATTCTTGAACTGAGTGAGAAGCTAACATACATACACCTGTTTGACGACAAGCATAAACGTCTTGATGATCACCGAAAATAGATAATGAACGAGTTGCAAGAGCACGTGCAGAAACGTGAACTACAGCTGGTTGGTTTTCCCCTACCCATTTGTAGATGTTTGGAATCATCAATAATAAACCTTGAGAAGCAGTATAAGTACTAGTTAATGATCCAGCTTGTAATGATCCGTGCATTGCACCAGCCGCACCTGCTTCTGATTGCATTTCAACAACCTTTACTTCAGAACCGAATAAATTCTTTTGGTTTTGATTTGCCCATTGATCAACATATTCTGCCATAGTTGAAGATGGAGTAATAGGATAGATACATGCTACTTCTGAGAATGCATATGAAGTATACGCAGCAGCATAGTTACCATCCATAGACAAGTATTTCTTTGCCATTTTAATAGAGTCCTCCTTGTTTGTACATAAAGTAACATATATATTATAAAACCTTAATCTTTTGTAAGCAAGCCCTTTTAAGTAATTTTCGTAGCTTTTATTAGAAAAATTTCACAAACTTGGAAAATGATGTGAAATAGGCATTTTTTTCAAATATTGTCAATAGAAAATTACATGATGTAAGTATTTACATTTAAGCATATTCACAACCTTTTTAAGTACATAAAAAGCCGGTTGGGGAGCCGGCCTTTTACGTCAAAGTCATAGAAATTCGGGAAAGTAGACATCTTATGTCTACACCATTATCATACATATACTATTTGAATTTTGTATGATGCAAATATGAACATTATGTGAAGATTCATAAGTCCTATAAACGACAAAAGGACCATTTCGGGGGGAGTAAGGTCCTTTTGCCAATAAAGTCATAGAAATTTGGGAAAGTAGATTTTCATCTACACTGATATTATACACAAATATGTATGCCTTTTCAAGAGTAATTACTTAATTTTTATTACACATATTACCAATAAAAATCCCGTTTTTATCAAGAAAAAGACCAGAACCTCAACCCTGGTCTTTACGCTTATTTCTTATCAATTTTTAATTGTTTAGCCATGAAATCTAATGCCCAATCGAAATTCACAAAGCGCCATTCTTGTGGATTCTCATCAAATTCCTTACGATTCGCTTCATAACATTTTTCATAGCTATCCATGCCTACATTCGCAACACGAATCGTACCATCTCTCATAACTACATCGAAGCGTAATTTATCTTCATATACCCCACCGAAGTAACAATTTCTTAAGTTCTTACGATCAAAATCACCGCTACTAAGAACAATCACCTTCATTACTTCTATCGCCTTATCATTTAAACCAGCATCAAGCACTAGTACCTTTTCAATAAACTCATGCATATCAACTACTAAACGACAGCAATATTCTGATAAATAATTAATCTTCTTAATATTGTCTAAGTCCTTTAAATCATCTAACTTAGATTGTTTAGTTACTAAGCTTACCAAAATCTTCTTTTCTTCATCGGCATAAATTACAGGATAATTAATACGATGTAACTCGCCACATTTAGGACAATTAACTTTAAAGATATCTTTAGTTAATACACGTTTCTTTAATTCTGGATCAGTAGTAATATTAACTGTTTCATAAATATCAATATCGAATTCTTCTCCACATTTAGAACATTTTAGTTTCAATTCTTTTACTTGACTCATTTGTATCCTACCTTTCCCAATTATCTATTTTATAAACAACTACACTTGTAGTAATTATCTTTATTTCGCAGACACTTTTATAGATAAATGATACAATACAATCTTAAAAGTTTCAATATAGATAGCTAGAATAAGTATGGATTTTCCTATCTTTTTAATTACACAACCAAAGATTATTCTCAAAGATATATGAATATTCTTTCCATTCACAATATCCATATTCACAATTAGTTATTACGATAATTAATTGTTCTTCATCCGTTTCAAAGACTCTATAAGCTTTAATAGCCTTCGTTAATTCATCACTAACTGTTATACCATCAACTAAGTATATGCCATCATCAAATTTTAGATATTCACTATTTACTAATATATCACATAGCTTTTTACTTTTCACACTAGAGAAAAACTGATTTAAATATTCATAAATATCATCATAAGTTTTTAGTTCTTCATTAAACAACATGTCAACATGAATATAACCATCACTTTTTTCTCCTAAAGCAACATATTCTTCATTAAGAAAACCATTTGCCAAGCCGATAATCACCCTCTCATAAGCCTCTAATAATTCGACATTACCGGAAGAGACATCTTCATATTCTTTAAAGGCATTCTCATTTATTAAGGCTTGGTATTCACAACTAGTATCCTCATTTTCATAACTACAATTAACTATAACTTTAATCATATCATTATTTGAGTAAGCATATTTCGTTAATGTATTAAACGGATATTCAAATATCTCATTCCAACTTGATAACGCATAACTATCATTCACATCAACAAATAACTTACTATCATTAACTAATTCCTCATAACCATCTAATAAGTATTCCTCAAGCTCAAAAAAACGATTGGTAAGCTTTTGATACATTTCAGCTTTATTTGGATTCTTACTATCAAGATATCCATCATGATACCTATCAATTTCTAATAATTCAATATCTTTCTCTAATATCTCAATACCAATCATTTCTAAAGCATACGTATATAATTCATCACCACTTACTACCTCAATCGTTTGCTCACCATCGAATTGCTCATTTACTTCATGGTACACAGTATTCCCACGCAAATAATAAGTTTCTTTACCATTAATCTTTACTTCAATCGAAACCTCGTCATGATTAACACTACCTTTATCACTCTTTGAAACTATTAGATTGTCTGATAATTCTTTTAATTGTCTTTTTTCCTCATAATCTAAAACAATCATTTCTTTACGTCCATATTGTTTGAATAGCACCTCATCATCACTACTAAAAACAATATTATTGGTACTGTTGAATGATTCTTCAAGTAGTTCATTTTCAATTACTCCAGTATTTCTAGCACAAGACACCAAAATAAAACAGAAACAAAGTAACATTAGTTTTCTCATTACAATACCTCCTTTAATTAAAGAAAATATTCTTAATATACCTTTATTATCGTTAATTACCAAATAATTACAATACTATCAAAATGACTTACATTATTTTGATGATGAATTACATTATTCATTCTAATTGTATGAAAATAAAAAGAGATTTAGAAATGTATCTAAATCTCTAATATACTTATTCACCAACTGCTTTATTAGTAAGCATTGTATAGAATAATTTAAGCTTTGATGGTTTACCCATTTCAATAGTCTTATCAGTAAACATCATTACTTTATCTTGATTCTTATCATTTGCTAGCCAAACTGGTAAACCATTAGCATTTGGATTACCGCTCTTTACGAAATTAGCAATATAATCCATCATACGATTAGATAATTCGTAATCCCAATCAGTAAATGGACGCCAACCGTTTGCTAGTGTACCGAATGTATACCATAAATCTGATGAATGCCATGCACCACATTTATCACCTGGTAATTGTCTAGAGAAGAAATATGTGTAGCTAGCACACTTACCTTGCGTAGTTTGAAGTGTTGACCAATCCTTAGCCATACCATGAATAAATGGAGGCATCATATCTTCACTAGTAGATCCCATTAAATATGGAATATTATGTTGTTTGCCAGCCATTGCAAGTTCATATACTGTATCAACTATAAGATTACCATCAATCACTGGACCTACGTAAGACATAGCACCTTTAGTTTCTTTACTTTGTGCACCGAATGCTTCAAATAATTTCTCAGCATCAACAGCACGTAATTCATCAATATTCTTAGCACCTAGCTTTTCTTTTACGCCTTGCCAGAATGAATATGCATCTGATGCTGGTTTCGCACTCATAGCTTTAAATGCTCCGCCACCACTTAACATAATTGCACCTTTAAACATACCTTCAGTTAATGGAGATACACATAGTTGTTGAACACTCATACCGCCTGCAGATTGTCCCATAATCGTAATCTTATCTTTGTCTCCACCAAAACTATGAATATTATTTCTCACCCAGTTTAAAGCACAAACTTGGTCATATAGTCCATAATTACCTGTAAACCCTTCTTCTAATGCAAGTTCAGGTAATGAACAGAAGCCTAATGCCCCTAAACGATAATTGATAGTGACTACAACTAAGCCACGCTTACATAATTCTTCACCTGAGAAATGTTTTTCGTGACCACAACCACCTTTAAATCCACCACCATGAATATAGAATAACACTGGCGCATTCTCTGCATTATCAGGTGCCCAAATATTTAAGAATAAACAATCTTCACTATACGTATATGTTTCACCTTTACGGAATTCATTATAATAGAATGCTTTCTCCGTTACTTCTTCTTCATTATAGAATGAACGTGGTTGGTATGAACAATTACCAAACTTACTAGCATCATATACACCTTCCCAAGATGTAACCTCAACAGGATGCTGCCATCTCTTTGCAGTTGCATAACGAATGCCTTTAAATGCACTAATATTGTCTACTTTAGATTTTATCCCTTGTATTTCACCACATGGTGTTATTACTCTATTATCTTTAATCATAATATCACTATCCTTTATTTAGAATTATATGCCGCAGGCATCCATGGATATTTCTCCATGATTTTATCTTCAAATGCTTTTAAATTCTTTAAATCTTCAACAACTTTAGGCATATTCATATTCGCAACCATCTTATCAATCATTACTTTTCCTTGTTCAGCCATTTCCTTACGATGTTCTTCACTCTTAATAGCTGTAGTAGATGCATGATCTTTAGGATCACCAAAGCAATATCCTACACTGCCACTTTGATAAGCAAGCTTAAACATTGGATCAAAGGCTGCTACTGTTTGCCCTTCAGTATGATAGAATTCACTTGTAACTGGTACATCTTCAAGTCTTCCCAAGATATCATAAGCACCTACAAACATTGAATCTAACTTTTCCATAAATGCTCTTGGATTTTGTTTTACTTCTTCCATTGAGATAATATCTTTGGCTGATCCTTGCATTTGCATCATCATATCCATGTATAAGATAGGTACACCAGTTTCATCAAAGAAATCACGTACCATTGGAGAACAAGTCATATGTGCAGGTCCATGTAAACTAATGTAGATTTGACGCTTAAATCCTTGTCTAAGTAAGCTTCTTGCAATAGCACCTAAATAATCAATACCTTGTCTTACACTTACTTGAGTAGTTCCTCTACCACTTGCTGTTGCACCTGCATAGAAATATGGTAATCCAGTTAATACTAGACCATCGCATGCTTCTGCCATCTTTAAAGCAAATGCTTCACTAATAACTGTCTCACAATCTAATGGTAACCCTCCATGCATTTCAACAGTTCCGACAGGTACAATAATAATGTCATTGTGTTCTAAATATGCTTCAACCTCACTGTTAAGCATTTTAGGTAGAATTCTAGTGCGCATAGTTATCTCCTCCTATTATTTAAAAGCAATATATATCATCATATTAAATGCGTTATCTTACAATAAGTATATCATATTAAATTTATTAAAGGCAAATAAATCCTTTATACTTTAAAGCCCCATCAATGATGGGGCTTAATTCTTATAATTCATATTTACTAGATTTCACATCAACAAATTTAAGTTCTCCACCCTTTGATTTTGATTTAATAGGTGCAGGTTCTTCAACTGGTTGAGGTATAGGTTTAGGTGCTTGCACCTTAGCAACTACTTCTTTTCTAGGTTTTACTTCTTTTTTTGGTATTTCTTTCTTAGGTAACTCTTTCTTAGGTATTTCCTTTACCACTACTTCTTTCTTAGGAGCAGTGCGTTTAGGTGCTTCTCTTTTTGGAGTTTCCTTAACCTTTACAGGTTCAACCTTAGGCTCTACTCTGGGTTCTACCTTCTTTTCAACCTTTGGTTCAGATTTTTTGAATAGTGATTTAATACTAAATCCTGCTTTTTCTTCTTGCTTTAAAACTTCACGTTTAACAGTATTTCCTGGTCTAGACGAATTCATCGGTTTAACGTCTTTTACTTCAGTCTTTTTAGGCTTATTTGCAAAAGAACTAGGATCTAGTAATTTAAAGTTTGCAACTAATGATTTTAATAATGCTGCTTGGCTATTTAGTTCTTCACTAGAAGCAGCAGTTTCTTCACTAGTAGCACTATTAGTTTGAACAACAGCATTGATTTGTTCCATACCTAATGTTACTTGACCAATACCATTTGCTTGTAATTCTGTAGCATCTGCAATAAGTTGAATACTCTTATTAACTTCAGAAGATTTTTCTACTACTTCACCTAAACTTGTAGCAGTACTATCTACTAAATCAGCACCACGCTTAACAGCATTAATAGTTTCTTCAATTAAATGAGTAGTATCTTTCGCAGCTTCTGCTGACTTACCAGCTAAGTTACGTACTTCATCAGCTACAACCGCAAATCCCTTACCTGCAACACCAGCTCTTGCAGCTTCTACAGCCGCATTTAATGCTAAGATATTTGTTTGGAATGCGATATCTTCAATAGTCTTAATAATCTTACTAATTTCATTAGACTTAGTATTAATATCTAACATAGCTACAACTAATTCAGTCATTTGGATATTACATTCTTCTACCTTTTGTGCAGCTTGTTGTGACATTGCCATACCTTCGTGAGCATTTTTAGCTGTATCAGTAATCTTTTCACTAATATCAGCTAATGTAGCACTTAATTCTTCAACAGATGCTGCTTGTTCTGTAGCCCCTTGAGACAATGCTTGAGCAGCACTAGATACTTGCTCTGAACCTGATAACACTTGATTACTTGCATTATTAATTTTAGACATAGTGTCACTTAATTGCGTAATGATAGTACCTAATGAATTTTCAATACCCTTATACATACCAGGATATTCTACTTCAGGAGCAATATTGAAATTTCCCTTAGCAACTTCACCTAATCCTCGATCTGTATCCTTAATGATAGCTTTAGTAATAGCCTTCATTCTTCTCATACTATCAGTTAATCTACCTAATTCATCTTTAGATTCGTATGTTAATTCACCATCAAAGTCACCATTAGCCATACGTTCAGCATCAGCTTCGATTTCTTTAATTGGTTGAGTTAAACTCATAGTCAAGTAAAGTGTTGAAGTAATTACTAAAAATACAGCTATTATAGATAATACAGTTAGTACATTAGATGCATTTTGTCTAGTAGAAATAATTGTATTATAAGCATTTGTTGCGTTAGCATCAATATTCACTGTAAATGCATCAATATCTCCTTCCATTGACATTAATAAAGGATAAATATCATCAAAGAATAGCGTAGTCGCTCCATCTACATCTCCAGAACGCAATTTATTAGCAAATTCAGAAATAGTAACAGAACTACTTTCCATCCCTTTCTTTAAATTAGTAATAGCTGGAACAGCATCACCAGTCATGCCATACCAATACTCAACATTATTATATAGTAAAGAGTATTGTTCATTCATACTATTAATATATGACTCTGTTTCACTTAAATCATCAATAGCAATAGCATAACCCGCATATTTAGCTACTGCTTCAATTTCTGTTTTCATTTGCTCACAGATCATTTTATTCTTATAAGGACCAGTATAGAACGTATTTGCAGCTTCTTCAATATTACGGAAGCCGATTTGTGCCATTCCACTCATAAAAGCCGTAACTAATGCAACAATAACAAAAGAAAGTATAACTTTTACTGCCACCTTTAGATTTTTCATAAATCCATTCATTTTAATATTTTTCATAAAGTAAAACCTCCGATTACTTTTATTATAAAACAGTGCTATTATAACTTCAAATAAAATGCATATTTTTATAAATAAAATTATTATTTAAACTCTATGAAATATTACATTCTTCTAAAAACAGAGTTATTTATCTTTAAAACATTTATAAGCAATATAAAAGGCGTCATATCATTGGCGCCTCAATTCATATTATTCTTCAACAACATCTGCTTCAGGTGCATTTTTCTTAACTGATTCAACACCATTTAAGCAATTATCTAAAGTAGTATAACCTTCACTAACTGCAATAGTTTGACCATTCTTAGCAGTTAAACGGAAACGGAACTCACCAGCTTTGTCAGTATAAACTTCAAATTTAGGGTTCTTAACAGTTTCATAACCTTCAACTGTTTGATTTTCAACACCAGCTACTGCAGCATTAGTCTTAACACTTTCAACACCATTCTTACATGCAGCTAATGATGAATAAACTTCAGATGTAGCGATAACTTGGCCATTAGTAGCCTTTAAATCAAATTTAACTCCTGTTGCAGTATTTTTCACAACAAACTTACCCATAAAATTTCCTCCTATTTGTATTATTAATAATTAATTATCTATATTTTAATACAATAGTTAAAGATTTTCAATTATTCTAATTACTATTTTATAAATTTAATCCATCATCATTTTCTGCATCATCTTTACAATATCTACTTTTAATTGTCTAGGTATATTAGCTTTAATGGCATTAATTAAATAACTACCATGTGTAATACCATTCTCTAAAAAATATTCCTCGATTTGATCTATACGATCTTGTCTTTGAATCAATTGGTAGAAAACATACCAATCTTCTAATGACATTACCGGTATCATCATATCATCAACACTCATACGATATGTAACTCGATTCTTACTAAATGGCATAGCATATAATCCTTGGCTATGCTTTAAATGAATATTAGACATTAACTCTATCTTGATGCCATTCATTTCATATATATAATTATGCTCTGTAGCTACAAAACAGTTTTTACCACTTTCTTTTAAGACACTTATTATATCCATTATTTTCTTAGCTTTCTCAATGTCTTCTAAAGCCACAACAATATCTATATCATGCATATTTTCTAAAATATCATAAGCGACTAGTACCCCACTACCGCCTAGTCCATATACTATATGTTCAGATTCAAAGCATTGAGCTATCATCTTTAATACGTTCCTAATCATTAATAATCACCCTCAACCATAGTATATCATTAAATAGTAAGGCTTCACAAATAAATATTAAGTAAATAAAAATGAAGTGATTTCCTAATCACTTCACTCTACCTAATAATTCATCTACACTAACACTATATAAATCAGCTAGTAACAATAAATTAGATGTACTTGGTTCACTAGTACCCTCCTCTTGTGTCAAGTAGTTGACAACATTTTCTTAAACTTTTTTCCCTTCCATTATATCAGCTTTTGACAGATAATCTACCAAAAGCTGATACAATCTTCCTCAAGCTTTAGTTGCTTCTGTTTGAGAACTTCCATCTTAATTCTATGGTCTTGTCTGCATAAACCACAATTTTTTCAAGCAGTGCATCCAGTAACTCATCCGTAATCTCTGTCACTTCCGAATTATCCTCTAAGAACTTTAAGCCACT
>JAFXJJ010000093.1 GCA_017532345.1 Erysipelotrichales bacterium | reverse complement strand
TATGACAGTATAGAAAAAGCGATTCATCGTTACTGACAAATCGCCATTCAAATTTTTGTTTATTTCAAGTGTCTACTTGACAGAGCTCAGATCACTAAGCTGACTCTACATTAATGGGGCAAATAATTTTATAATATTCATCACTACTTCATAAACTAAGTTATGTTTAGGTAGATTATCAATTGTCATCTCTTCACACACTTCTAATGTCTTCTCAAAATCAGCTTTAATATCCATACATGTAGAACTATAATACATGATTGTAGCACATTCATAGTTATGTACTAATGAACGATAATCTAAGTTAATCGTACCGACAATCGCAACGGAATCATCACTTACCATCGTTTTCGCATGAATAAAACCTGGTGTATATTCATAAATACGTACGCCTGCATCAAGTAATGAATGATAGAAGGCTCTCGTTAACATATGCACATACCACTTATCAGGGATGTGTGGAGTGATAATGCGTATATCAATACCACGCTTAGCAGCTAACTTAATACTATTTAAAAAATCATAATCGATTATTAAATATGGTGTTGTGATATAAACATAATCGGTAGAATGAGATAATACGTTAATAAATACGTTTTGTGCACACAGTTCTTCGTCAAGTGGTGAATCACCATAACTTTGGTAATAACCATCACTTTCAATAACATTAGGTGCATATTTAAAAGGTGCATATTCACCATAATCTTCCATCTCATTACGACAATAATACCAATCCTCTAAGAATAGTAAGGTAAGATTATGTACTGCTTCACCTTCTAAATAAATTGCTGTATCTTTCCAATGTCCAAAGCGTTCACGTTTATTTATATATTCATCTGCTAGATTAATACCACCAGATATTCCCATATAGCCATCAACTACCGCAATCTTACGGTGATTTCGGTTATTGTGAATGATACTTACAATAGGTCTAAAAGGATTAAAGACACCACATTTAATGCCATAGCTTTCTAATTTCTTATAATAATCTCCAGGCAGAGTCTTAATACATCCTAAATCATCATAGATAAAGCGTACTTCCACACCTTTGTTTGCCTTATCCTTTAGAATATCTAAAACCTTATCAAACATTTCCCCTTCTTGCACAATAAAGAATTCTAGGAAGATATAATGCTCTGCCTTCTCAAGCATTTCACATAACTTATCAAACATTGCTTCTCCGATTGGGAGGTATTCACTTTTAGTATTGTTGTGTAATACAGCATTAGAAACCTTATGAATATAAGATGCATCAGTAGCATAATATTTATTCTTTTCCGCAAGTTTAACTTGCAAATGATTACTTCCATAATAATCTTTTAATTTAGTAGTAATTGTATTTCTAAGTAAAATAGCATCATGTTCAACCGCATTTCTTCCAAATAGTAAGTATCCTATACCACCAAGTAATGGGAAAAGCACAATGGCTAATATCCATGGTAATTTTAAAGATGGAGATTTATTATCATCATTTATTAAATAGATAGTTAATACAATCGACAAAAAGTATAATACTAAATCTAAATATATAAATAAATCACCTAAGCGTAGTAACATCACAAAGAAAAAAACTACTTGAATTAAGATTAGTAGAACTGTTAATGATAAGCGACTTGTTAGAGATTTTAATAATTTACGTAACGTCATATCAATCACTTCCTTACTTAATTATACCCTTTTGAAATGGAAAATAAAGTCATACTATCCAATCTTAAGATAATTTTAATAAATCTAAAGAAAAGCGGTATTATTCATACCGCCTTATTTCTTATTAATGACAACCACAGCAGCCGCCACAGCCACCTTCATCATCAGTTCCACAACCACATCCACTATCATGTCCACCACAGCAGCATGAATCATCTGAATGATCGCATACACAAGTTACATCATCTACTAAGTCACCTAGTACATATGCACGCAACGCAGCATCAGCATTTCCACTAACACCACGATATAAGTTCATTGCACAACCTTCGATATCCTCTAAATTACCTTCACCAACTGATCCAGCAATAATAGTATCTACACCAATACTCTTTAAAAATGTCGCAATCTTATGATGCTCAGCACTATTAGGTACTAGCTTAACTGTTGCTAATTCATTGTTAGAGATTGTATATACTCTAAAGTATTCAGTATGACCAAAGTGTGCATTAATAGTTGCTCCATCAGCTTCTACTGGAATCGCAATGATTTCTTTTTCTTCATGATATTCTAATAATGCTTCTAATTCACGCACAGCATCACTTAGATAATTCACTTCAACCTTTTCGATTTCACCCTTATCAGCAGCTTCCATTACTTCACTCATTAAAGGCATCTTCGCAAGTACACTTAAACCATATTCACTAGCTACATCCTCTACGTGAGAATCCTTAAATAAATCTAATCGTTTACCACAATCAGGACATCTTACATAACTCATATTCTCAACAATACCTAATACTGGTACATTCATCTTTTCAGCCATGTTGCAAGCCTTAGAAACAATCATTGATACTAATTGTTGAGGCGTAGAAACAATAATAATACCGTCTAAAGGATATGATTGGAATACAGTTAATGGTACATCACCTGTTCCTGGAGGCATATCAACAAATAAATAGTCAATATCTTCCCAAATTACATCACTATAGAATTGCTTAACAATATTCGCAATTACTGGTCCACGATAAATTACTGATTCAACTTCTCTTTCAAGTAATAAATTCATAGACATTACTTCAATACCTGTAGCTGTTTGCACAGGTAAAATACCATCTTCAGTACCATAAGCTCTAGTATGTAAATTAAACATATTAGGAATTGAAGGTCCAGTGATATCAGCATCAATAATACCTACACGATATCCTAAACGATTCATTTCACATGCTAATAAAGAAGTAACAGATGATTTACCTACACCACCCTTACCACTTACAATACCAATAACTTTTTTAATTGAACTATGAGCATTAGGCTCTATTAAGAAGCTTTGTGGTGCTGTTCGTTCTCCGCAATTTGCTGAACAATTACCACAATCATGATTACATTCACTCATTTTTAATACCTCATTTCTTTCCCTAACTATTATACTCAAAAATTGTATCATTATCAATATGAAACATTTTTTAGTGTTATTATAGTCACATAATAATAAATAAAGCAGTTATATTTAACTTATAACTGCCTACATATTTTTAAAAGCTAATAAATCTCTTTGATATATAAGATTAGCTATCTTAGTTTTAGGATTATTTAATTCTTCTAGTACTTCCTCTTCACTTAATTCCACTAGCTTGTCAAATAATGATTCCTCTAATGATGTAAGTTTAGTTTCATGTTTATTAGTAGTATTAATAGAACCAATAAAGAAATGTGAATGTGTTTCTCTAGCTATTAAATAATAACGATCTATAATTGTACCAATGTATGAATAATCGAGTAATTCATAGCCAGTTTCCTCTAATACTTCACGATGTAGCGCTTCATCAAACGTTTCAAATCCTTCAATACCGCCACCAATACTTTCAATATGATTTCTTTCACCGAAATCATCACTACCTTTAATCTTCACAAATACATAAGTATTTCTCTCCGTTTTAAGGAAAATACGTACAGTATGCCTAAGATGGGTAATCAATGTTTTAGGATATTCAGTATCATCAAATCGTTTTAAAATCATAGCTTACGCTCCACTTGTAATTCTTTATAACCAGTAGATTCATCATAGGCACGACATAATTGATACTCCTCTAATTCACCTAGCACTACCTCACATGTAGTATTGATGATATTGCCATTCTCTAGATGTCCACCAAATACTCTACCTTTATTATCACTAACAGATATATGTAAATGACAACTATCATTACATAAAGTACCAATTAAACTAACTATCTCATAATGGTCTTTACTAACTAAATAATCCTTAGCATCTGCTAGTCTAATATTTAATTCCAATAAAGAACCTACAGCACATAATATTACTGCTGAAGATATACTATTGTCCTTCATATAAGACAGCAATGATTCTTTTAAATAATCACCCTTAGATAGACGAAATACATGCTCTTTCATACTATACTCCACTATTTTAATTTACCTAGAATATCTAATTCCTCAATTGAACTAGTTTCGGCTACTACTAATATTTGGTCATCTTCATTAAAAATATAGTTTGGAGTAACATTTAATTCTAAATGGTCTTCATCACCATGCTTTCTAATACCAATAATATTGATACCAAAGCGTGAACGTACATTTAATTCAATTAAGCTTTTATTAGCCCATGTAGCTGGAATATGAATATCTACAATACTGTACTTATCATCAACATCAATTAAGTCAACGATATTCTTAGATAATAATGACTTCGCAATACGTTCACCAGCTTCTTTTTCTGGTCGAACAACTTTGTTCGCACCAATCTTTTCTAGGATTGTCATGTATTGTTTATTCTTTGCTTTCGCAACAATATATCCTACCCCTAGTTCTTTAAGATTCATAATAGCCATAATACTATCCTCTAAATGTGAACCAGTACCTACAATCACAACATCACATTCACCCATACCAATATGACGCAATTGATCGATATTAGTCATATCGGCTTGTACTGCACGCATTGCGTAAGGCACTACACGTTCAACACATGTTAAATCGCTATCTACCGCTAATACTTCACAATCATATTCACTTAATGTCTTCACAACACTAGAACCAAATACACCTAGTCCTAATACACCAAATTGTCTTTTACCCATATCTACACCTCTTTAACCTATTAATATATTCTCTTCTGGATATTGAATTTCATTTTCTACATGAGCATCATGGCCTCGATTCATAAATGTGATACCAAGTGTCAACACACCTACACGTCCACAATACATCAAGATAATCACAATAATTTTACCAATACTTGTTAATCGAGCAGTAGCATTTAATGATAATCCTACTGTTGCAAAGGCACTTACTGCTTCAAATATTACCTCCATTGGTTCCAATGAACTTTCTGATGATAATAATATAATAATTGCTACAAATAATATACTAATAGCCATAGCTGATACCGCAATAGCTCTACGCAAAATTTCTTCACCTAGTTTTCTATTATGAACACGAATATCTTTATTCCCCTTTAAATACGCCATAGAAGCAAAGATAATTGCCACCAACGTTGTGGTTTTTATTCCTCCTGCAGTCCCTCCTGGTGAACCACCAGTTAACATAAACAGTAACATAACAAATTGTAAACTAGGACGTAATAGCGAAAAATCAATTGTTGAAAACCCTGCTGTACGTAATGTAGTGGATGTAAATAACGCTGCCATTATTTTATCAAACAATTTCAAATCACCAATTGTAGCAGAATTATTCCACTCAAATACTAATGTTAGTATCGCTCCAGCAAGTAACAATATTACACTACTTAACACTACAACTCTAGTGTGTAAATTTGCCTTTTTAATAGCTTTTTGTATACTAATTTCCTTGTTTAGAATGGCTTTTATTTTGCTTTCAACTTCAAACCATACAGTAAAGCCAATACCGCCAATAATGATTAGTAGCATAATTGTTATGTTGATAATTGGGTCAATAGCATAATTCATTAAACTATTATTTCCTAAATTATCAAACCCAGCATTACAAAAAGAAGATATAGATATAAATATCGCACTAAATATCCCTTTCACAACACCAAAAAGTGGTATAAAACGAATTGCTAATAAAGCAGCTCCAATTCCCTCGAATATAAAAGTATAAAGTAATATAGAACGAATCATCTTCGTAATATCAAAATTTGATTCAATACTAAGTGATTCAGCAACTAAATTCTTATTTCTCATACTTATCCTATTTTTAACTGTAGTCAAAAAGAACATAAATAAAGTAATAAAACCTAGTCCACCTATTTGAATCATAATTAGTATTACTATTTGACCAAATAATGTATATACCTCAGCTATTGATACTGGTGTAAGACCAGTCACACAAGTCGCACTTGTCGCAATAAATAGATTATTTAAAAAACCTATGCTATACTGTTTATTGGAAATAGGAAGACTTAATAGAACTGTTCCAATTAATATTACTCCAATAAAGCTTAATAGTATTTGAGTAGTTGCACTCATCTTTTTTAAATATTTTGAGATAACTTTCATACAACTATTCATCTCCTTTACCAAATCTATATTAACACATTTATAAATTAAAATAAACCTTCATTATTTAAGGAAAGGATATCTAAAAAAATGAAATTTAATCACGTATATATTGAAATTCTGAACTATTGTCAATTTAATTGTTCCTTTTGTCCTAAGACTAAACGAGCTAAGAAAATACTAAATCCTGATGAATTTAAACATATTGTAAAGCAAGTTAAAGAATACACTGATACAATATATCTTCATGTATTAGGTGAACCGCTACTTCATGATAAGTTAGATGAACTTCTTCAAATAGCTGAGAATGAAAATCTAAAGGTCAATATCACTACTAATGGTTATGCCATTAATGAAACTAAGCATATATTACTAAAGCATTCTAATATACGTAAAATTAATTTCTCGTTACATTCTGTCGAAGATGTTAATCACAAAAATATATCTGAAAAAGAATATATGAATAATATCCTTACATTTACTAGTGAAGCAGTAGCAAGTAATATCACAGTAATATATCGCTTATGGGATACTAATAAGAAAGATAACACGATGCTTACGTTACTAAAGGAAGCATATCCTAATTTTGAATTTAATCATGAGGTATCACCACAAAATGGACATCGTCTAGCATATCGTGTATTCCTCCATCAAGCCAATATTTTTGAATGGCCAGTACAATCAACTAAAGAAGCTGAACTAGAAGGATATTGCTTAGCACTTAAATCACATATAGCGATATTATCTGATGGTACAGTAGTACCTTGCTGTTTAGATAGTGAAGGTCAAATTAATTTAGGGAATATCTTTGAATCTTCATTAACTGAAATTTTACATAGTAACTTAGCTACTAGTATTAAAGTAGGCTTTCAAAACCATAAAGCAATTCACCCATTATGTAAGACATGTTCTTATAAAGATCGTTTTGAAAAATAAAATGACCTGTTTATTATTATACAGGTCATTTTTTATAAAACTTTTATTTTTGGAGGGAACGTAGATATCTCATCTACATTTATATAATACCCTCTGTTTGTGTTAGAATTGTGAACTTAAAGTGAAATATAAATGATTAAAGCTTTAATTTACTCCATGAACCATCTTTAAATCTACCAAAGTTCATTGTTAATCGACATGACTGGTCAATTAAGTATGCAAACCAAGGACCATATTCTTGTAGTCCTAGTGGGAAGCATAACAAGAATGTAGCTAATGGACGGATAATTGCTGTAGAAATCATACTAGTTTTCGCAACAAACTTAGTATCACCAGCACCTCTTAAACACCCAGAAATAACAACCTGACTAGTTTGTAGTGGAGTAACGATAGCTGCGATAATCATAATATTACTTGTGATAGCTACTACATCAACAGAAGAATCAAACAGCATGACAATATTTCTTCTAAATACAATAAATACCACAAATAATACAGCTGATATAATAAATGCCATACGTTGTAGTACTCGGCCATATATCTTCGCAAGGTCACCTCTAATACGTCCTAACGATTGACCTACTAAAGCACTTCCCGCTACACTTAAACCATCAGCAAATGTAAACGATAGATTAACAATTTGCATACCTATTTGATATGTAGCGAATGCTAATGTACCTAATTCGGCAACTAAACGAGCATTAAGGAAGAAGCCAATACGGAAGAAGATTTGTTCGATAAAAGCAGCAGAAGTAACCTTATATACTGATTTGACTGTAAATGCATCGAATTTCCATGAAATCTTATTTCTAATATTCACAAAGCTATTCTTATTTAAAATAGAACGTACAGACATTAAGAATGATACGAAGAAACCAATATCACTTGCAATAGCTGCACCAGCTACACCTAATGCTGGAAACCCAAAATTACCACCAATTAATAGGTAATTAAAAATTACATTTACGATATTGGCAGTAACATTCGTAGTCATAGAGATAATCGTATTCCCTGAACCACGTTGAGCAGCATTAATAGTCATCGACATGGCATTAAATACCATCCCTACGCAAAGCCACTTAAAATATGCTGTAGAATTAACGATAGTATCTGCCTTAGCACCAGCAAAGTACATTAGTTCTTCCGCAAACATATATCCTAATGATGATAAAATAAGTGAAATCACAAAGCTAACCATAACTGCTTGTCTTAGTGTTCTATTGGCAGCTTCTACATTACCTTCACCTTTACGTCTGGCAACAACTGCCGTAACCCCTGCATTAAGTGCAAAGATACAAGCAAGTAACATAAATCGTGGTTGATTTGTTAATCCAACCGATGAAATGGCAGCTGTACCTAGAGATCCAACCATCATCATATCAACAGACCCAATAATACTAGTCAATACACTCTCTGTCATACTTGGCCATGCCATTTGGAAAGCTCTACTATATGCTTCTTTACTTGAAGGTATTTCTCCTTCAAGTTCTTCTTTAGGTAACATATATTCTACCAAGAAGATTTTCTTCAAAAACTCACTCACAATACCATACTCCCTTCAATATATTTTTCCCAATTTCCCTCATAATTATTAAGATGTCTTATAATAACACAGAATTATTATATCACTCTTATAATAATCATACAAATTATATAATAGTAAATTTAAAACTATATAAATTCCAAAAAGTTTGATGAATACTACGTTTTAAACATCATATTCAAAAAATAATATAAAATATTTGATTTTTAAATATGATTTATTTTAAAAATACTTGATATTTAAAAGCCCTAATTTTCAAAGAACTTAGGGCTAATATTACTTATTAATGATTTGTTGATACTTATGAATCACACATATTGTCTTCGCATCAAATATCTCATTAGCTTCAATCATCTTTTCAATTTCATCTAATGTTAGTTCAACAACTTCAATTGATTCATCTTCATCAAAATGTTGAGATGTTTTCGTAAATTCAGTCGTATAAAACATATGAATTATCTCATCACTGTAGCTAAAAGCAGGGTAGAAATAACCTAATGAATGCATAGAAGTTGCATGATATCCACATTCTTCCTCAAATTCACGAATAGCTCCTACCAGAGGTGTTTCACCTTCATTTAGCTTACCAGCAGGTAATTCATACACATATCTACCAATTGCATAGCGATATTGCTTCTCCATGATGATTCTGCCATTATGAATAGCTAATATCACAGTTGCGCCAGGATGACGAATAATCTCTTTAGTGCTTACAACATTATTGATGCACTCTACTTGATCAACATCTATTTTCATCCAATCACGTTCATATAAACGTTTACTTGATAATTTCTTTTCTATCATAATATCTCTCTAATTAAATAAATACTCTAAACTATACTCAATAGTAGTGGCAAATTGTGTTTCTCTTGTGATTGTTGGAGTTCCATCACCCTCTTGCATACCGTAATTTCCAAAGTATGAATGACACCCTCCGTCTATAACCATTTCGAACGTTGTTTTAGGAAGATTGACCTTTGCTTCTTCATATCTTCCCATATCTAATATTTCATCATTTGAGCCATAAATAGATACTACATTGATATCACTATCATGAATATCGCTAGTAGAGTATGAAGCAAGAAGCAGCAAGCCCTCAAATTCCTCAATATGATTTGACACATAACTTGCAGCAATTGCTCCTCCTAATGAATGACCACCAATATACCAATCATCTATATTTGGATACAATTCACTGATCCCATTTGCTGCATTCATATCTAATACTGCTAGATTGAATGGCATTTCAACTAAAATACAAAGTATTCCTTTATTAGCCAATTCACGTAATAATGGTGCATATGCACTATAGCTAACTTTACCACCTGGATAAAAAATTAGTCCTTTAGTTGCTTGACTTGGTTCAAATACATAATAATCATTATCTAGTTTCGATATAGTTACATCATTATCAGAGATTAATGCAGATACTGCAACACTCTCCGCCTCATAATAATCACTTACATAATATCCTCCAAACCCAATCATCAATATTAAACATATTCCAATACAAAGTCTTATCACTCTCTTAATCTTCATCATATTCTCCATATTCACAACCAATGTGCGTAATTGCAATGTCATCTATTAACTCTAATTTACCTTTTTTCTTTTCATATAATTTAATATTGCCAGTTCCATTTCCACCATTCCATAAGCGATTATGACGCTTAGAACCATCAGGTGCTTCATAATTAACTAACAACATATCTTTCTTAAAACAACGAACATGCGTTTCCATAACAGCTTTCAAATTTTCTTGACGAACATACCATAATATTTCATCTTCTGTTTCACTTGATTCAAATGTAGTCCGTGTGAATGTCCAAAACTTTGAGAAATTGAATTCATATTCTTTTCCTTCATACCAAAATGCACTTAATAATTGGCGATTTAAAGCAAGAAAATAAATCTTTGGTCGTCCTCCACCAATATCAAATACCGAATTTTCTAATTGCTTTCCAGTTATATTACTTACCATATGATTTGATGATAGCCATACCCAAGGACTTGTGAATCCTCTACCCCAATTCTTATCTGCATAACCATAAGAACGTTCAGGTAATACATTGTACGTTTCACCATTAAATGTGATAGTACCACTGTATAAAGTTTTCATACCCTCTGCGTGCCAATACATTTCAAATGCCTCTATTAAACGAAATAACTTACTGGCACCATAGCCTACATTAAAAGCTACTTGCTTGTCGACTTTTAAGTCCCATGCTAAGCTACCATAATCACACATATATTCAGGATGTTGCATAACCTCTTCCTTGGATAAGGAAATGCTACCTTTTAGCTCTGTTTCTGAAGCGTAACAATCTGCTGCGCTCACTGAATATGGTATTCCCATATTGACTTCAACATCTTTCCATGCAAAGAAACGATGTAGTTGTAGATGTGTTTCACCCCAACAGCCAGCTTTGACCATCAAATATGAAGGGGCCTTCCCACTTTGTTTATTTTTAGGTAATTGGCCTAATACAGGGTTATCTTCTGCTAATGCAGGATTACATAAAAAATACTCAATAAAGAAAGGCTTTTCTTCTCTAGTAGTCGCATTAATTGCTGTGAAAGAATGCCACCACCAATCATACCCCTTCTTCTTAAATCCACCTTTAAGCATACATTCATTTCTGCTAATATCATGCTTATTAAACATTACTGTACCTCCTAGATGTAAAGAAGAAATATCGTATCTTCTAAATAATATCCCATTACATCTTATTATCCACGAACATATTCCTTTTTACGAGATAATCCAAATCCTAATGCCGCAATAGCTGCCACACTAGCTACAGATAATAATACAATTTGAATTACTACATCTTTAAAGAATTGCTCCGGAAACATTTGAATCATCACATCTGTACGTGGATTAAGTAGCCATAAATCATTATCAAAGAATACTAAATGGAAATATGTCCAGAACAGATTGAAGTCAATTGCCACAAAGATACCAATGGCTGCTAATAATAATACAAATATCCCAACAGCATATAAAATACTCTTACCAAAATTCCTATAATCATGCTTAACATAAACAATACATAAGACAACTGACATTAATCCATAGGATACATATTTAATTAAATCAGCCATTCGTATTAATTTCACTACATCAACCATATGTTGCTTTTCTTTCTCATTAAATACTTCTCTTTCTTTATTATTGATAGTAGCGTAAACAACCATATCATCACGTTTACCTTCCATATACGATAATAATACATCTGTTGTTTCTTTTAAATCTTCTTCACTAATACCAATATATTCATAAGTTGCTAGCTTCGTATATTCTTTCGCATAAAAAGAACGATCATAAGCTCTAAACTCTATAATTCCTATAATTAGTCCTATCAAAAATAATACACAAGTAAATGTATATATTAGCTTTCTCATTAAATTAATGTTAACTGAACTTTATTTCTATTTAAATCAATATTAAATACTTTTACTTTGATAATATCACCAATTGATAGAATTTCACTAGGATGAGAAATACGAGACTTACTAATTTTTGAAACATGGATTAAGCCATCATCATGTAGACCAATGTCTACAAATGCTCCAAAATCAACAACATTACGAACGACACCTTCTAATTCATCGCCTACTTTTAAATCTTTAATTTCTAATATATCACTACGTAATAATGGTGCTTCATATTGCTCACGATAATCACGTAATGGTGCTTTTAAAGAATCTACAATGTCAAACATTGTATATTCATCAATATTTAGTTCTCTTGCTAATTCACTGATATTTAAGCCTACTAACTTAGCTTTCACTTCATCGCTACCTAGCATAGTAGGATTAATATCTTGTTTCTTCATTAATGCTTCTGCTACTCCATAGCTTTCTGGGTGAATAGAAGACTTATCTAAAGCATTATCACCATCAACAATGCGTAAGAAACCTGCTGCCTGTTCAAAGGATTTTGGGCCCATCTTAGGTACATCTAATAATTGTTGACGATTCTTGAACTTACCATTCTTATCACGATATGTCACGATAGCTTTCGCAATCGCATTAGATAAACCAGCAACATGAGCTAATAATTCAGCACTAGCTGTATTCACATCTACCCCTACACGGTTTACTGCTTTAAGTACCACGAAATCTAGTTTCTCATTTAATTCTTTCGCAGGTAAATCATGCTGATATTGACCTACCCCAATACTCTTAGGATCAATCTTAATTAATTCTGCTAATGGGTCAATAATACGTCTAGCAATGGAAATAGCACTACGCTTTTCTACTGTTAGATCAGGGAATTCTGCTTTAGCTAATGGTGATGCCGAATAAACAGAAGCACCTGCCTCTGATACCATTGTGAATGTTACTGGGTGATTCACTTCATGCAGTAATGATGCGATGAAGTTTTGTGATTCACGTGATGCCGTACCATTACCAATCGCTACGATATCAATTGGATAACGATTTAAAAGATCTAAAGTAACCTTCTTAGCTTCTGCCACTTGATTTTGTGGTGCATGAGGATAGATAACCGCAATCTCTAACATCTTACCTGTAGGATCAACAACGGCTAACTTACAGCCATGCTTATAGGCAGGGTCAAAGCCTAACACCCATTTATTCTTCATAGGTGATTGAAGCAATAACTTTTCTACATTCATAGCGAATAAATCAACTGATTTTAATTGTGCGCGTTCTGTTAAGTTAGAACGAATTTCTCTTTCAACACTAGGTATTAATAAACGCTTAGCACCATCTTTAATAGCCATATCTACATATTGGTGACAATCATTCTTCACATTCTTTAAGAAACGTTCGCACATCATTTCATATAGTTTCTCATCATCAAATGTGATAGATGCATTAATAACCTTTTCTTTTTCTGCTCGATCAATCGCCATAATACGGTGATTAGCTAATGTGCTTACTTTTTCTGAATAATCATAATACATTTGGTAGACTTGTTTCTCATCTACAAAATCTTTCTTTGTCTTTGTAACTAATACTCCCGTTTTACGGAAGATATTTCTCGCAACCTCACGAATCTTCGCATCATCACTGAATCTTTCAGCTAAGATATCCATTGCACCTTGTAAAGCATCCTCTACATTCTTAACCTTATCATTCACAAAAGTAGCTGCATACTCAACAATAGGTGTCACATCATTACCCATAATAAAATCAGCTAATGGTTCTAATCCTAACGCAATAGCCATCGTAGCACGAGTCTTTTTCTTTTGTTGATAAGGACGATATATATCTTCTACTTGTGACAATTTCGTACAAGATTCTACTTCTTTTTGAATTTCTTCTGTTAGCTTACCTTGTTCAGCAATAATACGTAATACATCTTCTTTACGTTTCTTTAAGTTAACTTGATATTTATATTCTTCTTCAATATGACGAATCGCATCTTCATCTAACCCTTTAGTTACTTCTTTACGATAACGTGCAATAAAAGGAACTGTATTTCCTTCTTCTAATAAATTTAATGTTGATTTTACTTGCCCTGTAGTTATTTTCAACTCCGTAGCAATCTGACTAATTAATTCTTCCATTTTCAAAACCTCACTTTCTATAATTATACCATAAATAAAAGAGAAATTGGTCACAATAACCAATTTCTCCATTACTTCTTAAGTTTTTCTAATAACTCTTTAGTTCGTTCTTCACATATCTTCTTTAAATGATTTACCAGCTTCAGCATCGCATATGTATCCATACCACAATACTCTAATAATTCTTGACGTACCTTTAATCGTTCCTCTTCCGATAAACTATCTAAATTACGGTATGCTTCTACTGCCTTTAGTCCATGGTCAATATCCAACTCATTATATCCATGATTATCATTAATAACTGCATATAACTTCTTTAAAGAATAAGTACCACGCATTTTAGGATGATAATATAATCCATTCATAATTGGATAAGTTAAGTCTACCATACGATCACAAATCTTTAATAAATCATCAGCATACTCAGGGAATTGATAAGCTAATTCTTGTAGACGTAGCTTTTCTGCACCTTCAGCATGATATGCGATTACAATACCTTCTTCAGGAATATCGGCTATTAATTGCTTGATGAATGCTTCTCTGGAATCACCACCATTGCCTAGATACTCTTTATGTATTACCGTTTCTCCATCATCAATATGAATCGAATATTGGAATACTAGTACATCATATGGCTTCATCTTATCATACATAGGAATACCTAATGTATCCCATTCAAAATCAATATAGATATATGGTAAGTGAATTGATGTTTCCAACCAAGACGACAATGCATTAACATCAACAAATTCACGATTCTTTAAACATGCCATGTACTGTGCGTATTGTAGATATGTGCCATCTACATCTTCACCAAGTAATACATCAGTAATCTTAGTCTTTCCGTTTAGATACATTTCATATTTTTTTCTAGTCCCATTTAAGAATAAAATAGAATCATCTTCTAATTCATCTTCATTGAAACAACTATGATATCTAGCACATTTCCCACGCTTTGTACATTCTAATTTGAACTCATTGTCGCATTCACCTTCATCAACAATACGTTTCATATCCTCTAATGCACTAAGCATATCATATTGATAACGATTAACTACTTCATCGACATTCTTACCAACCTTATTAGTATCTTTATAGAAGTTATCTGAAATACAGAATAGATTATCATAATCTAAATCACCATTACGTTCATACGCAGCATTTAAATGAAGAAGTGCAATATGTTTAATATGTATTCCTTCCTCTTCTAATAACCATTTCTCCATAAATAAACGTCTAGTTTCATCTTCCTTAGGAAAGCAAGTACGACATAATGCATAATATATATATCCATCATCCTCTTTCTTTAAGAAAGACACTTTAATGCGGAAATTATGCTTTTCAAATCTAGCTAGGCAAGCCCATGTTTTAGATTCCATGCCTGCCTTAGTATCGGCACTAGTTTGTGAGGTAGTACCAGTAAATAAATCATCAGCAGCAATATGTAAATGCTTCTTAGCCGCATCGATTAAAGATTCACTGAAATATATAAATGGAAACCCAGTACTAATATCTGTATAGTCTAGTAAAAAATGCTTGGGACATTGTTGATACTTTTTCACGTTATTAATTCTAAAAGCCATTTGTACACCTCCTCACACATGCTGTGTAATTATACAACGAAATATAAAATAAGAAAACCCCTAATATATTAAAAAGACATACTTTACAGTATGCCTCTTCATTATTCTAAATAATATTTTTTGTAATCAATATATTGTTTACTAGCCATTACACTGCGAACATCCTCTTCGCCATAATGACTAACCCAATAATTTGACACTGTTTCAAATGCTGTTAGAGCTATATCCTTCATACCTAAGGCAGCAGCCATATTCCCTACCATGCCGTAGACTGCCATCGTACGATCATGCTCCTTACCAAATAATTCTAAATATTTCTCATACGCTTCTTTTATTAAAGCGAAAGCTTCACTACCATTACCATGATACGCATATGCAGTAGCTAACTCAATCTTACATTCTAATGTTTCTAAAGCACTATCACCTTTTAGCTTTACTAATTCTTCATAGCGTTTAGTAACTTCTTCAATAGAATTCATACTCTACCTCACATTCCCTTGGAAATCGACAATATCTGACATATTTCTACTCTAACATCTCTAATTCATATAATAAGTCACCGCTTAAGGCATTATATAAATCAGCATTATTCTCGAAATCTAATAAATATAAAATACCTTTAATATCATTCATTCTTACATTAACTGTATTTGAGTAATCTTTCGGAGCACCATCTAATTCAGCTATCACTTCTTTCACTATAGCTTCATTAGATACCTCTTTGCCACTTAAAGCACCTAAAATAATATCACTAATATTAGCCTTTACTTTTTCTTTTCCAATATTAAACAAGTCAACTGTTTCAATCGTAACACTAACATTAGCGTAATCATCATATACTTTACTTTCATGAATCGTATACTCAAAATCTAATAATGTTGAGATAACTCGATCAGCTTCTTCATCTGTTAAGATAATTCCATTTTCGGCAAACATATTCTTAACTTCAGATATCACATCTACCTCAAGCTTCTCACAAACATCATCAAAATATTCACTTTTCACAAGCCTAAACTGATACTCCAAACTATCTTCTGGTGATATTGGTGTAACTACCACAAAAATAATCCCCAATACACATATAATAGCTAATATGAATAACAACAGTTTCTTCATAATTATCTCCTAATGTATTACACGTTCTACACTAACTACACTTTGAACCTTCTTTAAATTTGAAATGGTATTTTCTAAATGTTCCAAATCATCTACAGTAACTTGTAGCTTAAGAACAGCCGAAACTTTATCTTCCATTACTTGACCATTGATACCACTCATACCAGCCTTACATTGTCCTACCATTGTGACAATATCACTTAATAAGAAGTTTCTATCATTGGCATTAATTAATAAATCAGCACGATATTTACGATCCTTCAAGATATTTTCATCCCATCCAACATCGATTAATCTAGCTTTTTCATTTTGAATGTTTGGACATTCACAGCGGTGTACCTTTACACCTTTACCTTTGGTGATGTAACCGACGATATTATCACCTGGAATTGGTGAACAACATCCTGCTAATTCAATCATCATTGATTCTACACCAGTTACAACAATACCAGATTTAGATACTTTCTTAGGTGTATAACGATGCTCAGCATAATATTCATTTAAGCTTTCAGTATCCATTAACGCAGGCTTCTTTTGCGATGACGACACTAGCTTTTCAATGACTGCTTGAGTAGATAAAGACTTCACAGCAATGGCATACATAAAGTCTAGATAATTACTTACTGCACATTGTCCATAAATAGCTTCCAGTTTCTTAGGATCCATGAATTCCTTATCATCATATCCACGTTTACGTAATTCATCACGTAATAAATCTTCACCTTTACCAGCAACTTTTTCTTTTTGTTCGATATCACGCTTAGTTAAGAATGAACGAATCTTATTCTTAGCTTGTGCCGTCTTAACAATCTTCAACCAGTCTTCACTTGGACCATTACTTTGTTTACTAGTACGGATATTGACTACATCACCAGTTTTTAGCTTTGTATTTAATGGCACAATAACGTTATTTACAGTAGCACCAACGGTTTGATGGCCTACTTCAGTATGAATACGATATGCGAAATCTAATGGAGTAGCGCCATTAGGTAAGTCAATAACTCTTCCCATTGGTGACATAACATATACATTAGCTTCAAAGATATCTTGTTTTAAAGAATTCATATAATCGACAGCTTCCTCAGCTTCTTCATTGAAGTTAATGATTTCTCTAAACCATGCAAGCTTATCTTCAATTTCCTTTTGTTCTTCTACACTTGGAAGTGATTTACCTTCTTTGTAACTCCAGTGGGCTGCAACCCCCTTCTCAGCAACCATATCCATTTCTTCAGTACGGATTTGCACTTCAAAGATACTACCACCTTCACCAACAATAGTTGTATGAAGTGATTGATACATATTCATCTTAGGCATTGCGATATAATCCTTGAAACGACCTGGAATAGGCTTATATGCCGCATGAATAATACCTAATATTTCATAACAGTTAGTTTCTGTCTTAGTTACAATACGAATAGCTAATAAGTCTAAGATTTCATCAAAGCGTTTATTCTTAGTAGTCATTTTCTTATAAATACTATATAAATGTTTAGAACGACCAAAAATTCTAGCTTCGATTTCTTCTACTTCTAGATATCCTTTAATATTTTCAATCATTTCTTGAACTTGCTCATTACGTTCACTTTGTTTCATCGCAACTGAATGAGCTATTTCATAATATTTTTCTCTATTTAAATAATAGAAGCATAAATCTTCTAATTCATTCTTAATATCACTAATCCCTAGTCGATGCGCAATAGGAGCATATACAGCCATTGTTTCTTCCGCAATCTTCTTTTGCTTCTCTTCCTTTTGGAATTCCAATGTACGCATATTGTGTAATCTATCCGCTAATTTAATTAAAATAACACGAATATCCTTAGCCATCGCAATGAAAATCTTACGATGGTTATTAGCTTGGTATTCTTTCTCATCTTTGAACTGTAATTTTCCCATCTTAGTTACAGATTCTACTAAATATGTGATTTCCTCGCCAAACATCTCCACCATTTCTTCACGTGTACATTCACAATCCTCTAATACATCATGAAGAAGTCCAGCACAAATTGTAGATGGACCTGTTTCTAATTGAGCTAATATATAAGCAACCTGTAAGACATGAACTACATATGGTTCACCACTCTTACGGAATTGCCCTTCATGCATTTTATTGGCAACTCTCATTGCCTTCTTAATCATTTCAATACTACTTTCAGAATGAATATATGTGCTTACTAGATTTAAAATATCTTGTTCGCTAACGTTCTTAACACGCTTCACACTACCACTCCCTGCTTCTATAATTAAATATTATACAATACTTTTTAATCAAATAAAAGATACTGTTTCACATTATCAACTAATTTATATACATATATTTAAAGCATATCCAGCTATAAATATACTATTCTATTGAAGCAAAGAAAAAGCTATAGTATTGAAACTATAGCTTACTCACCTTCATATTCCATTAGGGCCTTAACATTATAACCTTTTAATAATTCACGACCTTTTAAATCAACTAGCTCAATTAAGAAACCACAACCTACAACTTCTCCACCCATCTTTTCAATTAACTTGATAGTGGCATCTACTGTACCACCAGTAGCTAGTAAGTCGTCGATGATTAATACTTTATCACCTTTTTTAATTGAGTCACTATGCATATGTAATTCATTAGAACCATATTCTAAGTCATACTTCATACTAACTGTTTCACGAGGAAGCTTTCCTGGTTTACGAACTGGAATAAATCCAATCTTAAGTGCATGAGCTACTGGGCAACCAAAGATAAATCCACGAGATTCTGGACCAACAACTACTGTTGCGCCAACTTCTTTCGCATATTCAATTAGTTCATTACAAGCATAATGGAATGCTTCGCCATCAGCCATTAATGGTGTGATGTCACGGAATAAAATTCCTTCTTTTGGGAAATCTTGTACACTAGCAATATAATTCTTTAAATCCATAATTTGTTCCTCCAGCATATTACTTTCTAATTATACACCATATTCCTTCTAAATGAAATAATCAATCACTTGAAAACTAATTTTCTTTTTACCTCTAAACTCATTAATACCTATTTTACAAATATAATTAACTCCATTCCGATTACGAACTTCATCATTTACATTGAAATAAACTACTTCACTATCTTCATTTAAAACCCACTTGGCATGTTTACCTTCCTTCATTAAAATTGCTTCATCAAAAGGAAGATTAGAGATTAAGTATAGCGGTTCTTGTTGAACTCGTAAGAATGGACGAAGCGAGTTTAATAATATCGCATCATTAAGCCGTACTATTTCCTTAGAAACATCTATCACGTATTTGGTTTCTTCAACGATTTCGTTTTCAAATAAATAATGACTTATATATTCTTTAAAAGGCTCTAGATTCTCTAAACGTAGTGCTAAACCACCAGCTTGTTTATGTCCACCAAAGGTTTCCAGTAGTGAACAATTACGCATCATGTCAACTAAGTCAACACCAGCAACACTACGACAGCTACCTTTATATATACCATCCTCTTCACTTAAGACAATACTCACCTTATCATACGTATTCACTAGGTTTGAAGCAATTAAACCTACAATGCCTTCATGTATCTTATCAGCTACCAATAAATAGCTATTATCTAAATCTAATTTAGAGGCTACTTGTGAAGTAGTTGAACGTGTTACCTTTCTTCGTTCATCGTTGACACGTAATATTTGCGTAGATGTTTGAAGAACCTCTTGAGTATTTTCACTTAATAAATACTTTATTAAATTATTGGCATTCGCCAAATCATACATTCTACCAACAGCATTAATCTTTGGGGCAATACGCATTGCTAGGGTATTCTCATCTATCACATCACAGCCCTCTGCTAGGGTTACTAGGTGAATATCACGATTACGATTTAAATATGTTAGACCTAGACGAACAACACTACGATTCTCATACACAATTACCATCATATCGCTAATCGCTGCAAGAGCCGCAAGTATCACATCATATTCATCCACTTCTTTTAAAGAACGTAGTACTTCAAATACTACTCCTGTCCCACATAAATAATGATATGGCTCTTCCATTAATAATGGGTGTAGTACATATTCATAACTTGTAGTCTTCTCATCCATTTCATGGTGATCTAATACAATTACCTCAATACCTAGTGATAATGCATGAGCTATAGCTTCATGTGCAACTACGCCATTATCTACACATATAATAGCTTCATAGTTTTTCTCAGCGTACATATTCACTAATTTTACCGATAATCCATATCCATCATTCTTACGATGAGGTATATAGTATGCCACCTTATCATGCTTACTCTTAATATAGCGATATAATAATGTCGTAGCACAAATACCATCACAATCATAATCACCAGATATTAAGATTTTCTTATCACTATTAATTAATTCTTTTATCTTATCAACTACCGTTATATAATAATTAGTTTGGCTTACAGGATATAATTCATCCTTCTTAAAAAATGATGAAATAATATTTTCATCATCACTTATATAATACAGTGATTTCTTTATAAAATCTGATTCATTAAGATTCCTCAAGAAATCACTTGGCATTTTCAAAACTTCATACTTCATTGTCTCACCTACTGCTACTATTATACCACATAATTCATCCTCTAACTATTGACTATTAAATAGTAGTGTGATAATCTACTGTGTATAGAACAGTAGAGGTGAGAACATGAATAAAGAGCTATTTTTAAAACAGCTACGTTTTTATCTATCAATTTATTTTGAAGAAAATGAGGTTAATGATATTTGTAGTGATTATCAAGTATTCCTATTAGAATGTGAAAATAATGAAATCATCAGTAAATTTGGTACTCCTAAAACAATCTGCAATGAGCTAGTTAAGGAAAGAGGAATGCACATTAAATGGAATTCTCCAATTATACTACCAATACTTGGATTAATTATAGGTGTAATATATCGCCTATTAAACATTGGATATAGAAATAATTTCCATTTTATTATTCAACTAATCATTATGGTCTTACCTTTACTATGTTTCAAACATAAAAAGACTATAACTAAATCATTTATTATCTATGAATGTATCTTTATACTTCATTCAATACTACTTTATTCTTTACCAAGTTTAGTAAGTTACATTTCAAACCCACTATTACTTGGTCCTATTTATGTAAGTTTATCTAATACCTTATATGTCTTTGGCTTAATATTAATACTTCATAATTTATTAACTAATAATTCTAGCTATGATTCAGTCATACTAACAAGTAATCTTATTAGTTTATGTAACTATATTTATTTACTACATCGATTAGATTCACCATCACATTATGCTTCACTATGTTTATTAGCAATCTCACCATGTATCATAGCGGTAATCATCTGTTTAATTCATAGAGGAGTAACGATATGGATGCGCAAATAAAAAAGGGTACATTAGAATTATGTATTTTATTACTACTTAGAAATGGTGATCTATATGGCTATGATATTATGAAGCAAATGAATGTATATTTTCCTGAAGTTAATGAAAGTACCTTCTATGCCATTCTTAGAAGATTAGCGAAAGATGGTATCTTAGAAACATATAATGGTGAAGTAAGTAATGGGCCAATTAGAAAATACTATCGTATTACACAACTTGGTTATGAAGAGCTAAATCATAATTTAAATGATTTCATGAAGCTAGTAGATATCATTAATACTTTAAATCAATGATGTAAGTCATTGATTTTTATTTACCCAAAAGAAAAGGAAGGCAATTGCCTTCCTTCTAAATTAAGAGTTAATGCCAGGAACTACCCATTCCTCAACTTCATCTTTACCAGTATGTTTCTTCTTTTCTTTCTTTGGTTTATCTTTGTGATTTATACGTAGTAAGTACCAAACACCTGCAGCTAAAAATAATGAAGAGTATGTACCAGCAATTAAACCAACAGTCATTGAAACATTGAATGCCATTAATGATTCAGAACCGAAGAAAATTAATGCTAACATAGGGAATAAAGTCGTTAAAGTTGTAATGAATGAACGAATTGAAGTTTGTTGGCAAGCTTCATTTACAATATTACGATAGAACTCTTCCTTATTTCTTCCCATTTCTCTTGTATTTACTAATTCACGAATACGGTCGAACATTACGATAGAGTCATTGATTGAATAACCGATGATAGATAGAATTACAGCTACTAAATTTGACGATACTTCAATACGGAAGATACCTACAATAGCCATAACAATTAATATATCATGAATTAATGCTACGATACAGCTGATTGCATAGTCCATTTTAAAACGAATTGTTACATAAGCTAACATTGCAATCCAAGCAATTCCCATCGCGTAAACAGCATTTCTCACTAATTCTTTACCTACTACAGCAGTAACAACTGAGTCACTTGCTTCATGACCATAGTATTCATATAAGTCTTCTTTTAATTCATATAAACGCTCTTGGTCAATTGCTTCTTTGATTGATACTGCTGCCATTTCATTATTATCACCAGATAATTGAATTTGTGCAGTTTCAAATCCTAATTCGGCAAATTTAGCTTTAACTTCTTCAGCAACTAGTGTTTCATCAGCTTGCACTGTAATCTTAGTACCACTTGCAAAGTCAATACCTAAGTTTAAGAAACCATTACCACCAAATGTATTTACTAAACCGAATACTAAAGCAATCGCTACAATAGCAATTGGTACGTAAATTGCCTTCTTAAAAATGCCAATAAAGTCAATATTGTTGAATGGTCCAAAATATTTTTGTTCTTCACCCTTACTTAAATCTGGGATATTCTTTAAGCTAACTGCAAACCATGATTTCTTGTTGTCTACTAAGCCAGAGCTTACGATTAATCCTAATAAGAATTTAACGACATAAACTGTAATTACCATTGTACAAACAATAGTAATCATTAACATCGTAGCGAAACCTTTAACACTACCTGTACCTAATATATAAAGAATAACAGCAGCAATGAATGTAGTAAATTGTCCATCAAATATAGTTCCGAATGCTAATTTAGAACCTTCATCAAATGCTTTACGTACTGATTTACCTTTATATAACTCATCTTTAATACGTTCAAATGTAATAACGTTAGCATCTACTGTCATACCAACCCCTAATACTAGTGCAGCGATACCAGGAAGTGTGAATACACCACCCATTAAGTTGTAAATAAATAATACAGCAAATAAATAAAGAACTAACATAATAGCTGAAATTAAACCAGGTAGACGATATACAGCAATCATAAAGATTAATACTGCTAAGTACCCCATAGAACCAGCAAATACTGTCTTAGTGAATGCATCTACCCCTAATTCAGCAGATACAACGTTTGAATATAATTCAGTCATTTTAACTGGTAATGAACCTGAATTAATTAAATCTGCTAATTCTTTAGCCTCAGCTTGTGTAAAGTTACCAGAGATAATGGCATCACCATTAATACCAGAATTAACACTAGCAGCTGAAATGTATGAATAAGGCTTACCTTCTTTTACATATGCTTCAAATTGTTCTTTATAAGAATCAACTGATTCATCGTAATCTAACCAAATAATCATTGTGTTATCAGAACGTTTCGCTAAATCACTAGTTACTTCATAGAACTTATCAGTATCAGCAATCTTTAAGCTAACAACTAGTAAACCATCTTGGTAACCTAATGCAGCGCCACCTTCTTTAATAACAGTCGCATCCATTAATAATTTGTCATCAGAATCACGGAATGTCATGTTAGCAGTTGCTGTTAATACACGACGAGCTTGGTCCTGATCCTTAACACCGGCTAATTGAACACGAATACGATTGTCGCCTTCAATAATAATTTCCGGTTCATTAACACCTAAAACGTCAATACGCTTTTGAATAGCTTTTGCTACGGCTGACATTTCAGGAATTTCACTTTGTCCATCAAGTGGTGAAACTTCATATACTATTTCAAATCCACCTTGTAAGTCTAAACCTAGATTGATGTTATCATAAACTTTTGGGAAGTTAATACCAACAATCATGGCAAGTGTAAGTACTAAAATCGCAAATACACCTAAACGTGATTTTTTCATAGTTTTACTTTCCTCCTATTAAATCTTCAAAATCACTTAATTTTGAAGAATACCCATCAATAATTGCTTTTTGAGTCAAATATATTACGATTTCATCACTAGTAATCGTAACTATATCGTTAACACAGGCACTAATTGACTTCGGTTGTTCCTTTTTCCAACGTAACCCATATATTGTATCAATTAGTTGGTCAAGTGTCAATCTTGCAAGACCGTCTCGCTGTAATTTCATGAGTTGTACTTCCATCGCAACCCGCAAAGACGGATCAAGAGGACGACTTGTCTTTCCCTTCATCTTAAATCCACTACCTCTCTTATTCATACTTATCTATTATAAAGCATAAATTAATTTATAGGAAGAGGAGTTTTAAGAAAAATATGCAAAAAAATGAAATATTGAAGACAGCAATACGCATTATATTCCTTTCTTTAGTAGCAAAAATCATATCAATGATTGTAAAGATTATATTAGCTAGAACACTGAGTACAGAAGCCATGACAATGTATTCATTAGCAGCTCCTACCATGATGCTTTTTATCACGATTGCGCAATTATCACTACCAACCATCACAACTAAACTATTTGCAGATGAAACTAAGAAAAAACAAAGGTCATTCACAGCCATCATCTTAATAGCACTTTTCAATAATATATTACTATTTATTATCCTTATATTATTTATACCTATCATATCATATTATTTCTTCCATGATTACCATATGGAGACTGTACTAAATGCCATTATACCTCTATTACCAATTGTCACATTCAGTGGTATTCTAAAGGGTTACTATCAAGGTAAGGAACGCTACAAGGATGTACAGATAGCACTAATTATTGAAGAGGTATCAAGACTTACTTATATCTTTTTATTCATTTCATCGTCAACTAGTGATACATCACATCTAGCAGCGCTTGCCATCCATTCCATCACAATCGGTGAAATTGGTACATTAGCTTACTTATTTATACGATTACCATTCAAGAAATCAAAGCTAGAATTATTACTACAACATACATCATTATCTGAAATACTATCAATCATTGATGCTACTCTACCAATTAGTGCTAGTCGATTGTTCACATCATTCACTTCATTCCTAGAGCCACTAATTATCAATATGCAAGTAAATGCTACTTTACTAAATCAAACATTCGGTATCATCCATGGCTATATTTCACCATTAATCATGATACCTAATTTCATATCTTCATCATTATCCTTCTATTTACTACCATCCTTTATTAATAGTGTATCTACTAAAAAGTATTCTAAAGCCCGTAAACTACTACTAACTACTATCTCTATAACACTAATAATCTCTATTAGTTATGCCCTTCTATTATCAATGTTTCCGTCATTTATTATTAACCTTATATATAATAAAGATTTAAGTGAATACTTTTCTATTTTACGTATTCTAATACTTCCTTTATCATTTTGTAGTCTTCAAGGATTACTATCAGCTTGTTTAATTGGCATAAATAAAAGTAAAGAAGCATTTATTGATTCTTTACTTGGAAATATTCTTAAATTATCTTGCCTTTTCTTCTTATTACCTAAATTAAATGAATTAACACTAGTATTATCACTAATTATTTCTAGTATTGTGACTACT
>JAFXJJ010000092.1 GCA_017532345.1 Erysipelotrichales bacterium | reverse complement strand
TCAGCATTACCAATAAAGTTAGTACATGATTGTAATGCCATCGCAATTATGAAGAATATACCTATCTTTAAGATTGATTTACGGTCTATTTTCACACCAGCAAATTGATATGTCAATAGTGTGCCAAATAAAAACGCGAAAAGAGATCGAACTATATATGCCATTATTATCATCTCACATTCTTCAAAAATACTTATAATTTCTCTAAATATTATAACACAGCTAAAATATTCATTACAATTTCATTTACTAATTAATTTATAATATTACTAATATGTTAATTTCCTAAATATATATTCTAAATACCTCAAAGTACTATAATTTTATATAAAAGACTTATATTTATTAGTAGAACATCAAAGGCTTTTATGGTAAAATAACAATGCTATACATCTAAAGGTGTATAAATTTATGTAGAGGGGTAATATAAGTATGTATCATCAATATCGAAAAGGGTGGATTGAAGTAATCAGTGGATGTATGTTTGCAGGTAAAACTGAAGAATTAATCCGTCGTATTAACGTGCTTGCATATGGTAAGCAAAACATTATGGTATTTAAGCCATGCATTGATAATCGTTATAGTGAAGAGGAAGTAGTTTCACATAATGGTAGAAAGATTAAGAGTATTCCAATTCAAAATGCAGAAGAAATTATGAAGTATGTTGATGACACTACTGATGTCATAGCTATTGATGAAGTACAATTCTTTGATGAGAAAATCATGAATGTATGTGAGATTCTAGCACTTCAAGGTAAACGTGTGATGGTGGCAGGATTAGATATGGATTTCCGTGGAGAACCATTTGGGGTAATGCCTGAGCTAATCACAAGAGCAGAGTTTGTCACAAAGCTTACAGCTGTATGTGTTAAATGTGGTTCACCAGCTACAAGAACACAGCGTTTAGTTAATGGCGAACCTGCAAACTATAATGACCCAATCGTACTTGTAGGTGCAAGTGAAAGCTATGAACCTAGATGCCGTCATTGCCATGAGGTAATTGACCATCCATTATTTAAATTAGTAAAGAAAGGTGTATAAGATATGGAAGCGATGATTGAAAGATGTGAGAAAGTCACAGCTCAATATAATGAATTAAATGAGAAATTAATGAGTGAAGAAGTTATGCGTGACAATCGTATGATGGCGAAAATCGGTAAAGAACAAGCTGCTATTCGTCAATTAGTAGAAACTTACGCAGAATTCAAAGAAATTAAAAAGCATTATGAAGATGCTTTAGAATTACGTAAAGATAGTGATAAAGAATTAGCTGAAATGGCTGAAATGGAAATTGAAGAATTAGAACCTAAAATGGCTGAATACCAAGAAAAATTACGTGTTCTATTAATTCCTAAAGATCCTAACGATATTGAAGATGCTGTTATGGAAATTCGTGGAGCTGCTGGTGGAGATGAAGGGAATATCTTTGCTGGTGACTTATTCCGTATGTATTCTCGTTATGCAGAAGGTAAAGGCTGGAAGGTAGAAGTTGTTGATGCAACTGATGGTGTAGCAGGTGGATTCTCTGAAATCTCATTCATCGTTAAGGGTGAAGGTGCTTATGGTGAATTGAAGTTTGAAAGTGGAGCACACCGTGTACAACGTGTACCAAAGACTGAATCACAAGGACGTATTCAAACATCAACTGCAACTGTATTAGTATTACCTGATACAGATGATGTAGATATTGAAATTGATGAAGCAGACTTAACAATTGAAACACATAGAGCTAGTGGTGCTGGTGGACAACATATCAACAAGACAGACTCTGCTGTACGTATTGTTCACTTACCTACAGGTATTACAGTTAACTGTCAAGATGGTCGTAGCCAACATGCTAACCGTGACACAGCTATGCGTTTAATTAAACAAAGAGTATATGATTACTATCAACAAAAAGCTGAAGCTGAAAAAGGTGCTGAAAGACGTAATAAGATTGGTACAGGGGATCGCTCAGAAAAGATTCGTACATACAACTATCCTCAAAACCGTGTTACTGACCACCGTATTGGCTTAACAATCCAACAATTAGACCGTATTGTTGAAGGTAAGTTAGATGATATCATTGAAGCTTTATTAAAAGAAGATGAACGCTTAAAGATTGCTGGTGAAGAAAATGCCTAGTTATAAGCAAGCAATTCGTGAAGCTGAATTAGCTTTAGAAGAGCATGGGAAATCAATGCAACTAGCTAAGATGTTTATGCTTGAGGTTGCCAATAAAGAAGGTGCTGATTTATATCTTCATTATGAAGATGAAATGGAAGGTGCTATTTATGAAGAGTATGCAGCTGGTATTAAACGTATCTTAAATGATGAACCAATGCAGTATATATTAGGATATGAATGGTTCTATGGTAGAGCCTTCAATGTGAACCCTGATGTATTAATTCCTCGTCCTGAAACAGAAGAATTAGTATCTAATGTATTAATCTATGTGGATGAAATGAGAGAGGAAAAAGAGCACCTAACATTAATTGATGTAGGTTGTGGTAGTGGAGCTATTGGGATTAGTTTAAAACTAGAAGAACCATCATTGGAAGTGTATGCTAGTGATATTAGTGAAGAGGCTTTAGTGGTAGCTAGAGAAAATGCAGCTAAGCTAGGTGCAGAAATGCAGTTCTACCAAGGAAGTATGCTAGACCCATATGTAGAACGCAATATGAAGGTTGATGTACTAGTTTGTAATCCACCATATATTCGTAGTGATGCAGCAATGGAAGCATCAGTAGTAGACTATGAACCGAATGTAGCACTATTTGGTGGGGAAGATGGATTATATTTCTACCGTCTAGTATTTGACCATTGTGAGAAGATTTTAAATCCTAACAGTATAATGGCATTTGAAATTGGTTATGATCAAAAAGAAGCTTTATTAAAGGAAGTAACTACTCGTTTCCCTAATGCGCTAGCTGAAGTATTAAAAGATATGTATGGTAAGGATCGTATGCTTATCGTAGATTTTAGAAAATAGGTATAAATTGCCAATTAATGACCATCCTTTTGTATGAAAGGATGGTTTTTATTTATGAGAAAAATACTTACGGTATTATTAATTGTCTTAGCCTTCACAACAACTGTTACTTCTTCTAAAAGTGAGGTATCATATGAGATTTATTATAATGATTCTACATTAGATTTAATTAGTATTATTAATCATCTTGAGGATACATATAGTCTAGTTACAATGAATACAGATAAAGATGATGTAGATGTGATGGTACGATTAAAGCTTGATGATTTTAGCTATTTAGATGATACAAAAGTAGCCTTCGAAGAAAATAAAATAAAGCTATATATGTGTGGTGAAGAAGATGTTGTATTCACATATAAAGGGTATTTCCAGGATTATTGTAGTAGTAATGTGAAGAAAAAAGGATGGTTAGATATTTGGAGATTGTGATTAAACTAGTGGAGAGCTTGTGTAAAATTTAACTTTTCTAACAATTGAAATCGCATACAAATGATGGTACTATAATAGTTAAGAGAAAAATGAAAAACAAAATCATAAAAGTGTAGTTATTTGCGTGAAAAAATACACAAAAATAGAGGTAAAAAATTCCTAAATATGATATTATTATATACAGGAGATTATTATTTATATGGAAACTAGAATTTTAGAAGAAACACAGCTTGAAGAGGTTGTCGAATTGTTACTTGCTGGTGAAGTAGTGGCATTCCCAACTGATACAGTATATGGTGTTGCTTGTATTTATGATAACGAAGAAGCAATAAAGAAAATGAAAGAAGCTAAAGGGCGACCAGAATATAAGCCTTTTCCATTAATGGTATCTAATAAAACGCAGATTCAAGAAGTGGCAAATACTGATGAGCGTAGTGAATACATCATTGATGCTTGGATGCCAGGGGCTATTACGATTGTCTTAAATAAGAAAAGTGTATTACCAGATAGTGCTACTAATAATGAGCCTACTGTGGCTATTCGCATGGCTGATGATGAATTAGTTACTACTATTATTAATAAGGTTGGTAAGCCTTTGTTAGTGACAAGTGCAAACTTATCTGGTGAACCAAGTACTAGTAGATATAAGGAAGTATATGAAAAGTTAAATGGTAGAATTGCTGCATTAGTAGCTAGAGATAGCAGAGGTGCTAAAGCATCTACAATTCTTGATTTAACAAGCCCTGAAATTAAGGTCTTAAGAGAAGGTCCAATTACATTAGATCGTATTCTAATGAGTTTAAAAAATAGGAAGTAGAGGAGAACTTTATGTTAACAGTATTAAAGCATCCATTGATTACCCACAAATTAGCAATTATGCGTAACCAAGAAACAGGAACAAAAGATTTCAGACAAAATTTAAATGAAATCGGTGGTTTAATGGTATACGAAATTTCTCGTGATTTACCAACTGAACCAATTACAGTACAAACTCCAGTAGAAAAATGTGTTACTGAACGTATTTCCAAGGACATTGTGTTAGTACCAATTTTACGTGCTGGACTAGGGATGGTTGATGGTATCGCAAACCTTATCCCCACTGTTAAGATTGGGCACATCGGTTTATATCGTGATGAAGAAACATTAGAACCACATGAATATTTCTGTAAGATGCCTACAAACAGTAAAAATGCGGTTGTATATGTTGTTGACCCAATGTTAGCTACAGGTGGTTCAGCTGCAGCAGCAATCACATTATTAAAGAAACGTGGTATCAACAATATCAAATTAGTATGTTTAGTTGGTGTTCCTGAAGGTGTTAAACGCATTGAAGATGAACATCCAGATGTAGATATTTATTTAGCTGCATTAGATGAAAAACTTAATGAGAAAGGATATATTGTACCAGGATTAGGTGACGCTGGTGATCGTATTTTCGGTACAAAATAATGATGAAAGATATTGAAAAGGGAATCAGTTTAGCAATCACGATTATCGGCTGTATTACTTCTTGCTTTGGTATGGGATATATGCTTGATAAGTGGTTATCTACTACTCCTATATTTATGATTATAGGGATATTTAGTGGAACTGGATTAGCTTTTTGGTATCTATATCATATTGGAACTAGTAATGAGAAAAAATGAAGTACTTCAACAAGTTATATTTGCGATTATCTGTAGTATTGTAGGTGGCATAATCTTTGGGAAAGCAGTAGGAGCTGGAATAATCTTAGGTACTATCTTTAGTTTAATTCACTATACTGTTCTACAAAGTTTCTTTACTTCAATACTTGCAGTTCGACAATTTAATGTTGGAAGGTTTGTTTTGTATTTCTTAGGTAATTTCGGTATATTTGCAATACCGCTTTATATTGGCTGTGTTTATCCAGATTTAGTCAATGTATTTGGAGCAGCCTTTGGGTTAACTACACATAATATATATATTTATGTGAGTACCTTAATGCAAAGTTATTTCAATAGAAAGGAGAGATGAGATACGCCTAACATTACAGGTTTAGTAATAACAGTACAAACGGATGTATTCTATATATTATTAGTTACTGCAGTACTTTGTGGTTTCTGTGTATTATGTGGGAATGCATTTAAGAAGGCTGATGTAATGGAAGAACCAAAGGGCTTAGTTAATATCGCTGTTTTAATAGTTGATACTATCAATGGTATGGTAGTACAGAATACAAACTCACAAATGGCTAAGAATCTAGCACCTTATGTATGTTCGATTGCAATGTACATATTGGTTAGTAACTTAATGGGATTATTATCATTAAGTTCTCCAACTGGTAACTATAGTGTTACTTTATCATTAGCATTGATTACGTTTGTGTGGAAAGAAATAGTATGCTTAAGAACAAATGGATTTAAGAATTATATGCATGCGTTCATTGAACCAATTGTTCCTTTTGTTATTCCTAATTTCTTTGGGAAAGTAGCTCCACTACTTTCTATGTCATTACGTTTATTCGGAAATATTTTGAGTGGAACTATTATTATGACACTAGTATATGCATTCACAGGATGGTTAAGTTCGTTTATACCAGTGATTGGTGGATTTAACTTTATAGGTCCAATTATCGCACCTGTGCTTCATGCTTATTTTGATGTCTTCTCAGGTTGTATTCAAATGTTTATCTTTATTACATTGACACAAGTATTAATTGGAAATGAGCTTCCAATGGAATAAGAAAATCGATAGAAATATAAGGAGGAATTAAATTTATGGATATCGGTAGAGGTTTAGTAGCAGTAGGTGCTGGTTTAGCAATCATGACAGGTATGATGACTGGTGCTGGTCAAGGGTTCGCTGCAGGTAAAGCTGTAGAAGCAGTAAGTAAAAATCCTGAAGCTGAAGGTAAGATTCGTACAATGTTAATCTTAGGTTGTGCCCTAGCAGAAACATGTGCCATCTATGGTATGTTAATTGCGTTCTTATTAATGTTCGTATTCAAATAGGCCGTTAATATATGGTCCTTAGAATAACAGGAGGTGAGACGCAGTGGAATTAGGTATTGATATTCAAGGGCAATTGTTCCCTAACCTGGTCACAATGATAGTACAATTGACTTCCACGGCAATATTATTATATTTTGTTAAGAAATTCTTGTGGGGTCCAGCTCTTAATTTCTTAGCCCAAAGAGCTGAATATGCTCAAAGTCAAATCACTCAGGCTGAGGAATTAAAGAGTGAAGCTGAGAAACTAAATAGTGAAGCAAAACAAAAGGTTAAAGAAGCTGGTGCAACAGCACGTGATCTTATTGAGGATGCTAAACGTGAAAGTTCTCAAGTTAAGGAAGCACTGATGAAGGAAGCAAAAGCAGAAGCGGAAGCGAAGCTAGATGCTGCACGACGCGAAATCGAATACGAAAAGAAAGCTATGCGTGAAGATATTACTAAAGAAATCGTTGATGTTGCATTAGCAGCTACAGAAAAATTATTAGCTGATAAGACAACTGATGAAGATGATCGCAAGGCTATTGAGAAATTCGTAAAGGACGTTAATGCATAATGGATAGCGTTAGTGTTAGATATGCAACAGCGTTATTTGAATTAGCGTGTGAAAAACAGTGTGCTGATAAATGGCAAGAACAGATGAGCTTTGTGAAGTCTGTATTTGCTAATAATAAAGATTACTTGGCATTCTTTTCTCATTATCGTATTACTAAAGAAGAAAAGCGTGGAGTATTATTAAGTGTTTTTAAAGATCGAATTGATAGAGATTTATTAAATTTCTTACAATTATTACTTGATAAACGTCGTATTAGTAATGTGATTGGAATTGCGAGCGCATTCAATACACTTTGTAATGAAGCTAAAGGTGTATCTGAAGGTATTGTATATTCAGTTAGTGAGTTAAGTGCTGAACATAAAAAAGAAATTGAAGAATCTGTTGGGAAGAAATTAGGTATGAAACTAGAATTAGTTAATAAACTAGACCCAACATTAATAAGCGGTATTAGAGTGGTTGTAGGTGATAATGTAATTGATGGTTCAATTAAGTATCGTCTAGATTCATTAAAGAGCGAATTATTAAAGGAAAGCAGGTGATTAGATGGAATTAAGACCTGAAGAGATTAGCGCACTAATAAAAGAGCAAATTAAGCATTATGAAGATCGCCTAGAAGCGAATGATGTTGGTTATGTTATTCGTGTAGGTGATGGTATTGCGTTAATCCAAGGCTTAGAAAAAGCTATGGCCGGTGAATTACTACTTTTCCCAAATGATATTTATGGAATGGTATTAAACCTAGAAGAGAACCACGTAGGTGCAGTTTTACTTGGTAGTGACTCTAAAATTAAAGAGGGTGACGAAGTAAAACGTACTGGACGTATTGTTGAGGTTCCTGTAGGAGATCAAATGCTTGGACGTGTTGTAAATGCGTTAGGACAAGCTATTGATGGTGGTTCACCAATTGAAACAACTAAAACAAGACCAATCGAGCGTGTAGCTCCTGGTGTTATGACTCGTAAATCAGTTCATCAACCATTACAAACTGGTTTAAAGATTATTGACTCAATGATTCCTATTGGTAGAGGTCAACGTGAGTTAATTATCGGTGACCGTCAAACTGGTAAGACTGCAATTGCGATTGATACAATTATTAATCAAAAAGGCAAAAATGTTCTATGTATTTATGTAGCAATTGGACAAAAAGCTTCAACTGTTGCGCAAATCGTAGAAAAATTACGTCAAGCAGGAGCAATGGAATATACTACTATCGTTGCTTCTACAGCAAGTGAGCTTGCTCCATTACAATATATCGCACCATATGCAGGTTGTGCTATCGGTGAAGAATGGATGGAACAAGGTAAGGATGTATTAATTGTATACGATGACTTAAGTAAACATGCTGTAGCTTATCGTACACTTTCATTATTATTACGTAGGCCTCCAGGACGTGAAGCGTACCCTGGTGACGTATTCTATTTACATTCACGTTTATTAGAACGTGCAGCTAAACTTAGTGATGCCTTAGGTGGAGGTTCATTAACAGCTCTACCTATTATTGAAACACAAGCTGGTGATATCTCAGCTTATATTCCTACTAACGTAATTTCTATTACTGATGGACAAATCTTCTTACAAACAGAATTATTTAACTCTGGTGTAAGACCAGCTGTAGATAGTGGTTTATCAGTATCACGTGTAGGTAGTGCAACTCAAACTAAAGCTATGAAACAAGTATCTGGTTCATTGAAGTTAGAATTAGCTCAATACTCAGAAATGTTATCATTTGCTCAGTTTGGTAGTGATTTAGATGCTGCTACTAAAGCAGTTATTGATCATGGTGCAAGATTAACAGAATTATTAAAACAAGGACAATATTCACCAATGAGCGTTTCAGAGCAAGTAGTTTCATTATTTGCTGCTAAGAATAAGTTCTTACGTGATGTTGCTGTTGAAAATATTAAAGAATACGAAGAAGGTCTTCATACATCTATGCATAAAGATCATCAAGATATTTTAGATGAAATTGATGAAAAAGGTATCTTAAGTGATGAATTACAAGAAAAGATGCGTGAAGCAGTTAAAGCTTATACTGAGCAATTCAAAGTCCTTCATGGTGAATAAGAATGGCACAAGGTAAGCAAGCTTTAAAAAGTCGTATTCGTTCAGTTCAAGCAACAAAGAAAATCACAAAAGCTATGGAGCTTGTATCAACTAGTAAGCTTCAAAAGCAAAAGAATATGATGGAAGCTAATAGAGAATATGCTTCATATTTGAAGGATACAGTATCTCAAATTCTTGCTGATAATCAAGGCGTAGAAAACGTATATTTACGTAAAGTAACTGAAGATAGTAATCCATTCACAATTCTAATCACTAGTGATTTAGGATTATGTGGAGGCTATAACTCAAATGAATTACGTTTCTTAGCTGAAGAAGGATTAAGAATCAGCAATTATATGTATTAGGTTCAAAGGGTATTCCTTGGTTACGTAATCGTAACTATAATATTGTTAATGAACTTAAGTATAGTGATGGTGTTGATTATAATGAATTATCAAAAATTATGGGTGATGTACTTGCACGTTATGCTGCAGGTGAAATTACTAGTATCAATATCGTTTATACTAGATTTGTTAACTCGGTAACATTTACACCAACTAAGGTGAAGTTATTACCAGTTGAAAAGATGGAATACCAAAAGAAGGAAACTTCTTATGTAGAAACAATCTTTGAACCAAGTCCATCAGCAATTCTAAACGATTTAATTCCAATGTATGTGAAATCAATGTTCTATAGTTATTATTTAGAAACTAAGACTAGTGAGCAAGCTTCTCGTCGTATGGCGATGGAAAATGCTACAGATAATGCTACTGAAATTATTGATACACTTACTCTTAAGTATAACCAAGCAAGACAAGCAGCAATTACGCAAGAAATTACGGAAATTGTTGGCGGTGCCGATGCGTTGTAGAAAGGTGATATGTAAATGGCAAATATAGGTCATATTATACAAATTATTGGACCAGTTGTTGATATTCGCTTTGAAACTGGTTCATTACCTGCATTAAACAATGCCATTAGAATTAAGAAAGACAACATTGATGTTACAGTTGAAGTTGCCCAACACTTAGGTGATGATACTGTACGTTGTATTTCAATGTCTCCAACAGATGGTCTATTACGTGGACTTGAAGCTGAAGATACAGGCGCTCCTATTTCTGTACCTGTAGGTAAAGAAGTATTAGGAAGAATGTTTAATGTATTAGGTCAAGAAATTGATGGTCTTGAACCATTAGATGCATCAGTTAAGAGAATGCCAATTCATCGTGCTGCTCCATCGTTTGAAGAACAACAAACTTCTGCTGAGATTTTGGAAACAGGTATTAAGGTTATTGACTTATTATGTCCTTATGCTCGTGGTGGTAAGATTGGTCTATTCGGTGGTGCCGGTGTAGGTAAAACTGTATTGATGCAAGAATTAATTCATAATATCGCTAAAGAACATGGTGGTATGTCAGTTGTTGCCGGTGTAGGTGAACGTACACGTGAAGGTAACGATATGTATTATGAAATGAAAGAATCAGGAGTATTAGATAAGACTGTATTAGTATACGGACAAATGAATGAATCTCCTGGTGCTCGTATGCGTGTTGCATTATCGGGCTTAACAATGGCAGAGCATTATCGTGATGTTGAAGGGCAAGACGTACTTCTATTCATCGATAATATCTTCCGTTTCACTCAAGCTGGTTCAGAAGTATCTGCGTTACTTGGACGTATGCCAAGTGCAGTAGGTTACCAACCTACATTAGCTACTGAAATGGGGCAATTACAAGAACGTATTACTTCTACTAAGAATGGTTCTATTACTTCGGTACAAGCAATTTACGTGCCTGCCGATGACTTAACTGACCCTGCTCCAGCTACAGCATTTACTCACTTAGATGCTAAGACAGTACTTGACCGTGGTATTGCTGCATTAGGTATTTATCCAGCAGTAGACCCATTAGATTCAAGTTCTCGTATGTTAGATCCACTTATTGTTGGTGAAGAACAATACGAAGTTGCTCGTGGAGTACAGCAATTGTTACAACGTTATAAAGAACTTCAAGATATCATTGCTATCTTAGGTATGGATGAGTTATCTGAAGAAGATAAGATTGTAGTTAACCGTGCACGTCGTGCTCGTAACTTCTTATCACAACCATTCCATGTAGCTACACAATTCAGTGGTATTGAAGGTATTTATGTACCTAGATCAGAAACAGTAAGAAGCTTTAAAGAGTTACTTGCTGGTAAATATGATGATTTACCTGAATTAGCATTCATGTCTGTAGGTACAATTGAAGATGCAGTTGAAAAAGCTAAGAAGTTAGAGGCTTAATCATGTTTAGCGTTAAGATTATTACACCTACTGGACTATACCGTGAAGTTGAAACTAGCATTCTAAATGTAGTAACAACAGATGGAGCTCGTGGTGTATTAACAAATCACGTACCTCTTGTAACAATGTTGAAGATTTCAAAGATGTCAACGATTGAAAATAATATCCGTGAAGAGTATGCAATCAATAGTGGTATGTTGTACTTTAAAGATAACCTAGCTACTATTCTTACAGACTCATGCGAACATAGTTCAGAGATTGATGTAAACCGTGCATTAGCTGCGAAAGAACGCGCTGAGAATCGTTTAGCGCATCCTGACAATATTGATATTCGTAGAGCGGAAGCTGCATTAAGTAGAGCTATTAATAGACTTAATGTTAGTGGCAGAATTTAATAAAATGAGAAAGGCATATCATATAGCGATATGCCTTTATTTTTCTTCAAGCTTACTTATATAAGAGAAGCAACCATTCTCGTCGACATTAATTAAGTCAAAATTCTTATACAACAATAATTCATTAGGATTATCTTTAATAGCATTAACTAACTCATTGAGATGCTCTATTTGTGAAGTATTACTTAGCTTGTATAATCCTTCTTTCAAATAAATTATGCCAAGAGTTTCTAGTTTAGCTTTTAGCTTACTTAAGATATCAATACTATCAATCTTATAATCAATACAGTATTGTTGATTCAAGCGTACACTTAATAAAATGTGTGGATAACTATTTAATACATTAGTTTTATAATTAGTATTATTTTCTATTAATGTACTTAAAGGAACTGGTTTAAAATTATTAATATCAACACCTGCATTCAATACATTCTTACGTTTAACTAATACATGCCAATAGTCAAATAATGTATCATTATGAATATGCCCATGAATCATGTAAGTGCGACTTTGTTTAGGATAAGAAAGCATTGGATAATGACATAGCATAATACGATGATTATTGTCGATAATTTCTAACATCTTATCACATGATACAAAGTGTTTAGATAGTACTTCATCACTAATCCAAGATGAGTCGTGATTCCCTATAATTAAGTGCTTTTTGCCTTTTAATTGTGAGAGAATAGACTCTATATCTTGAAATCTAAAGAATAAATCTCCAACTATATAAACATCATCATTTTTCTTTACAACTTTATTCCAATTGTCTATTAGTGTTTGATTCATTTCATCTACATTATTAAAAGGTCTATTACATAATGAAATGATATTTCGATGTCCAAAGTGTAAATCAGCTATATAATAATTCATAATATACTCCTATTTGATGTGTAATGTAATTATAAATGATTGGGAATAATTTTGGAATAGGGGGAATTGTGTTATAATGTAGATGATGAGGTGATCGTATGATTAAAAGAACTTTACAAATATATAATATGAAAGAATACAAATATCCAACTAAAGGAGGATTTATCCCAACATTAACTACATACGTGCATGATGATGGTGTGAGAGATGCGATACTAGTAGTACCTGGCGGTTCATATGCTTATGTATCTCCAGGGGAGGCAGAGCTAGTTGCGATGAAATTCTATAATGCTGGATTCAATGCATTCGTATTGGCATATACAGTAAATTTTAATGGAACGTCACTTAAACTACAACCATTAAAGGATATCTCTAGGGCAGTTAGAGTATTACGTAACCAAAGTGATAATCTTAATATAAATCCTGATCGATTAACTCTGTGTGGATTCTCAGCAGGAGGGCATTTAGTAGGATCATTGGCTGTCCATCACAACATAAAAGAGTTAAACGATGAGTATTTCAGTGAAAGTAATAAGCCTAATAAAATAATACTATGTTATCCAGTAATAAGTAGTGGTGAATATAAGCATGAAGGAACATATACTAAGTTGTTAGGCGAATCCCCAACAGAAGAAGAGTTAACAATGTTCAGTCTAGAAAAGCAAGTAAACAAAGATGTACCACCTGTATTTATTTGGCATACAAGAGACGATGATGTTGTACCATATGAGAATACTATTTTATTCAAAAAAGCTTGTGATGAGGCTGGAATACCATGCAGAATGTATATCTTTGAAAGTGGTGTACATGGACTATCAACAGCAGATGAAGATTGGGCACAAAGAAGATATGGAGAACCATATACTTATGAACAAATCATTACAGAGATATGCTATGCAATTAGCCACAATGAACAGTCATCATTACCATTCCCATTTAATGAAGTAACAACTATTGAAGATATTCCAGAACTAATGGGAAGATGGAGAGGAACTACATTTAATCTTAAGAAAAAGAATGATGATGTAGCTAGATGGATAGATATGGCTATAGAATTTATGAATGAGCAATAAATTAAAGACTTGACTATATAAAAAAGCTTATCGATTGATAAGCTTTTTTGTTACTTTGATTAACCCTTTAATCCACCACGAGCTACACCGTTAACGATGTATTTACGTGCAACTAAGAATAAAGCAATCATTGGTACAACTACGATTGTAGCAGCAGCCATATATGGTCCATATTCTGTACCGCCTTCACTCATGAATGCATATAAACCGAATGGTAATGTACGATTTTCTGCAGATGTGATGATAATTCTTGGCCAGAAGAATGAATTCCAACAAGTTAAGGCATTTAATAAGATAATTGTGAATAAACTTGGTTTTGCAATAGGAACCATAATTTTCCATAAATATTGCCAGTTTGAAGCTCCGTCAATTCTAGCTGAGTAGTATAAACTATCAGGAATAGAAACGAAGAAGTTTCTAAGAATGAATGTGTAATAAATACTAGTTGTAAATGGAACAATTAATCCTAATAATGAATTGTTTAATCCAAATTGAGTAATTGTAGTAGTATTTGTCATCGCAACCATTTCAAATGGCACCATCATGAAAGATAGTAATAAAGAGAAGATTAAATCGCGTCCTTTGAAGTTCAAACGGCTAAATGCGAATGAAGCAAGAATAGTTGTGAATGTTGTACAAGCTACACATGCGATAGTAACTACAATTGAGTTAAAGAAGTACTTAGCGAAAGGAGCTTTTACGAATGCAATTTTAAAGTTCTCTAAGTATGCCCAGCTATTAGGAACAAAAGCTGGTGGGAAACTAACAATTTCTAATTGTGTTTTAAATGCAGATGAGATCATCCAATAGAATGGCCAAACCATTACAAGAGCCCCAATTGCTAAGAAAACATATGTTAGCACTTTTCCCAAAGTAACATTACGTTTAATTCTAGTCAATAGACTTACTTTTTCATTTGTTTCCATAGATGACCTCCTTAATTACTAACCTTATTTTGGAACCATTTTTGGAACATAGTGAATGCGAAAATGATAAAGAACAATAATACAGCAGCAGCTGCAGCTCTACCATATTTACTATTAATAAAGAATTGATTGTAAATATAGAATACAGCAGTGTATAAGTTCTTACCAGTAATACCTGCACTACCATTGAATAATGGGAAGATTGATGAATACACCTTGAAGCAACTAATTGTATTAAGAATCATAACTAACCCAATTGTAGGTGCTAATAGAGGTACTGTAATACGGAAGAAAATACGTAATGTCTTAGCTCCGTCTACTTTCGCAGCAGTATAATACATTTCATCAATGTTTTGTAAACCAGATAATAATAGGATAATAGTCATAGGCATAATATCCCAAATACCATAGATAATAACAGCCCAAATATTCATACTAGCTTGACCTAACCAGTCAACTGATGCAATTCCAAATGTATTAAGAAGGTAGTTAATAAATCCATAGTTATAGTTAAATAAGTATTTCCAACAGATACCAACAGCGATAGAAGATGTTACCATTGGTAAGAAGAAAACTGTTTGGAATAAACCACGTAATTTGATTTTTTGGTTTAATAATACAGCGAAAATAATTGCCAAGCATGTAGAAACAGGAACAACACATAGAACATATTGGAATGTATTCTTTAAAGCACTCCAAAAATATTTATCTTTTAGTACATATTCGAAGTTTCCAAGACCCCAAGTTAAGTCACATCCTTTAGCAGATGCGTCTGTTAATATGAAAGTACAACGCTCAGCAAGTTGCTTGCCAAGTGGATGTCCTAGCCCTTCAATGAAGGAATAACGTAATACGTTGAAAATAGGATAAATTGTAAAGATTAAAATACCAATGATAAATGGTAATAAGTATAAGAAAGGTTCAATGTTTAATTTATTAGGAGATTTGAAAGTATCAACTTCCGCGTTTGTGTTAGTAGCTTTTTTCTTGAATAAAGCCATTATCTAACACGTTCTCCAGTTTCAGTTACGAATAAGAACACACCGCGGTCTTTAAATCCAACATTGATAGCATCACCTTTCTTGTAACCTAATTCACTTGCGATATAAGCACGGAATTCTTGGTTACCAATCTTAATATAACCTAATTCTTCTTTACCCATTGCATATGTAGAAGATACTTCTCCAACAAATGCAGCTTCTTCAGCAGTTGCAACTGGATAAGCACTTTCAGCACGGATACCTAAAGTTACTTTAGTTCCTTCAGCTACCTTTGAACATAATTCAAATGGGAATGAAGCACTACCATCTTCAAGTTCGAAGTTACCACCCTTAGCAACACCAAAAATCTTATTGATAGGTGGGTTACCTAAGAAGTCAGCAACGAAGTTATTAGCTGGATCATTGTATAATTCTTGTGGTTCAGCATATTGTTGTTTAACACCTAACTTCATTAATACGATATGGTCTGAAATAGACATAGCTTCTTCTTGGTCATGTGTTACGAATACAGTTGTGATACCTGTTTCTTGTTGAATACGGCGAATTTCTTCACGCATTTCTAAACGTAAACGAGCATCTAGGTTTGATAGAGGTTCGTCTAATAATAATAAACGAGGTTTCTTAACTAAAGCACGAGCGATAGCAACACGTTGTTGTTGACCACCTGATAATTGTCCAGGCTTTCTATCTAAGAATTCATCTACGTGTACTAATTTAGCCATTTCTTTAGCTTTTGCGATACGTTCTTCTTTAGGCATCTTTTGAATTTCTAATGGGAAGCAGATGTTTTGAAGAACTGTCATATGTGGATATAAAGCGTAGTTTTGGAATACTAGACCTACACCACGTTTGTCCGGTGATACATCAGTAACATCATCGTCATCAAAATAAATTTTACCTTCAGTTACTGGAAGAATACCAGAAAGCATGTTTAGCATAGTTGATTTACCACAACCAGAAGGACCTAAAAGTGCGATTAATTCACCGTCCTCAAATGTTGTAGAGAAATCATCTACAGCAGTAAAATTGCCAAAGCGTTTTGTCAAATGTTCAATCTTGATTTTCATAAATTCTCTCCTACTTTAAAATTTCCTCTATTACAACGCCATCAACATCAGGCATTTCAAACCCAAGCATTTTCGCCATTGTTGGAGCTTCATTAACCATACTACAACGTTCAACTACAACACCCTGTTTTACACTTGGTCCACAAGCGATAAATGTTGTAGTTTCATCTTTGAATGGTAAACCTCCATGACTAGCCTTACTAGTTTTATAGTCACCAATTTCAGTCTTACCAAAAATATCACAGTCTAATCGATTACCGAAAGATATAGCTTTTTCACCTTCAATAACGAAGTCGAATGGACCTTCTAAGTGATATTTTTCTTTAACTTCTTCTTTAGTGAATACATAACCAAGACCATAATCTCTTTCGTTCTTACATTCCATTAAGAAATCATATACTTTCTTACGCATTTCTTCATCTTCAGGATTCTTTAATTCAATCCATGCAGATAATGCAGCTGAATGACAATATGCATCATAATCCACTAGCTCATTATTTTCGTTTACACGAATGAAGCCAGCTTCTTTTAATGCAACGTTGAAATGAAGTACATGGTCTACATCACTTTGTCCATGGTCTCCTAAGATAACGAAGTTTGTATTATCATAATCACCATAGCGTTTTACAGTATCAAGGATAACGGCTAATTCATAATTATGTTTCCTTAATTGTTCTCTAACGTTTTCATTATCAACACCATAAGCATGTCTAGCACTATCTAAATCACACATTTTGATTAACATGATATCAGGTTGACCAAAATCACGTATGATATCAGGAGCCAAAGCCATAGTGTATAAATCTAGACTACGATCTTTACCCATCAAATATCTACCATATTTCCAATAATATGTATCAAGTAAATTTTGAGTAGCATTATTAACAAAAAATTGTCCTGGATCAGGGCCAATATAACCATAAGGAACAATCATCGGCATATTGAAATCATAATCAGCACCACCACTAACAGGCCAGCTGATCGAACATGTAGTATAGCCATTTTCTTTTCCGTAATCTAGTAGTGTTTTTGAATGAACATCACTACGTTGATTATACCAAGGCGAGTTTAATTTTCCAGGTGTAACAATTTCATTATGAATGATGCCGTGCTTATCAGCATAATTCCCAGTAATAATTGATACATGACAAGGATATGTAAGTGAAGGGTAAATAGGTTCAATATGCTTAACATAAGAACCACGATTAATTATTTCTGCGAATGCAGGCAATGTTTTCATGAACTCAATATCCATTGTGCAAAGTGCATCTAAACAGAATACTAATAATTTATTTTTACTCATTGTGGGAGATCCCCCCTTTTACATAAAATCTCAAGAATATTATATAATAATTATTGCACATTTAAAAGATTTAAAGATATCATTTTAGAGATTTTCTGAAATTTAATAGCCTAATGGAAATGAAAACCAATTGGATTATCCAATTGGTTTATTCATTAAGATACGATATCAATCAAGGCATTACTATTAGTAGTTAATTCAGTAGCCATACTTGTACACTCATTAGCAATAACCTTATTTTTACCGATAACTTGTTCGATTGATGAAGAACTTAACACTAAGTCATTCATTGAAGTTTCTTGGTGATTAGATAATGAAGAAATTTCTTCTAAGATGCCTTGTGTTTTACTTTCGGCATCAACTACTGAGTTAAAGGCAGTAACAGCATGATCAGAAATTTTGATTCCCTTATCTACTGATTGTACGATTTGTTCCATAAGAACAGCTGTATCCTTAGCAGATGCAGCACTCTTTTGAGCTAAGTTACCAACTTCTTCAGCTACTACCGCAAAGCCTTTACCAGCAACACCTGCTCTAGCAGCTTCAACGGCAGCATTAAGTGCCAAGATGTTAGTTTGGAATGCGATATTATCAATTTCCTTCACAACTTTATTAATACGTGTAGATACTTCTTTTAAATCATGCATAGCCTTAAGCATATCTTCCATATTTTGTTTGCCCTCTTGCACAACACCTTCAGTTTCAGTTGATAGTAGTTGTCCACGTTTAGCTGCATTTGCAACGTCTTTTACGCTATTTGAAATTTCATCAATAGAACCACTTAGATTTTGAAGAGCTAATTCTTGTTCACTAACACCTGTTGATAAGTCGTTTGATAATGAGTTCATATTATTCGATGTAACAGTAATCGAATCAGTACATGAATGGATTTGTGAGATGATTTCTTGTTGCTCATTCATTAATTGTTGACTTGAAGCAAGTGTTTCTTCATTTTGTGCTAACATTGTTTCAATTTGACCATTTTTACTTTCAGAATCTTTAATAACATCATTAGCATATTTCAAGATTAACAATAAAATAAATGTAGCTAAGAAAATAACGACTAATCCCTTAATCATTTGAGATGTAGCATCAGGGGAGTAAGCATTCTTTAAGAAAAGCATCGTTACGATAATTGTGAATGTGATATATCCAGACTGATAGATAAGAGCCTTGATATTGAAGTATAGACTAGTCATGATTAATGAAGTTAAGAAGAATGGGAACACTTCATGTACACGTCCATCAAAAAAGCCAGTTAAATACATAATTAGAAATTGCCCAATTCCCAAGAAGGTAGTTTGTACAGTAAGGGAAGTCTTAGTTAATGCAAAGCGTTCAATCAAGCAGACGCTTGCACCTACCAGTACAGTGACTAGTGCTGCAACTTTATTTCCTGATAGAAAATTGAGTATTGCAAATAGAATACTTGATACGAAAATTAATTGCAAATTGACTTTTATTTTTTGTTGGTCAGACATATTCGCTAAATTAGGTAGTTTCATATTATTATCTCCTTTTATTTGGTTAGCTAATGTAATTGTATAACACGATGATGGTATTGTAAAATGAGATGCTTAAAAAAGTATGAATTAATGAGGCTTTTAGAGGGATAAGATAATAAAAAAAGAAGGACATTTTCATGTCCTTCAAGTAATAGCTATTTACAATTAGTCTTGTAATGCAGCGTTAGAGTTAGCTTCTAATTCTGCTAAAGCTTCAGTAGCAGTAGCTTCACCAGCAGCAACAACTTTAACAGCATCTTGTAATTCTGTACGAACTGTAGCAGAACCTGTAACTGTTGGTAATACACCAGCATAAGCTGTTTGTTCAGCTAATGATTGTAATGCAGGGTTAGCTTCTAAGTAAGCTTGATATTCAGCAACTTCTTGAACTGCGAAATATGGAGATAAAGCGTTCATAGCCATGTTCCATTTTAAGCTGTTTTCAGTTTCTGTGAAATACTTGATGAATAAGTAAGAAGCAACAGCACGATCAGCATCATCATAATTGAATACCATCATACCACGGTCCCAAGCAGGAGTCCATTTTGTACCTTCTAAAGGTAATGCAGCTGTAGCTAATTCAGCAGTACCATCAGCAGCGAAGATACCTTGACCAGCAACGTATGGTAAACCAGCAACTGAACCAATGTAACCAGCAACTTGACCAGAAATCATATCAGCTGAGAAGTAGCTGTTTGTTGGGTTGATTGAGAAATATTTTTCCTTACAACCATCAGCGATATAGTTGATAATCTTTTCAGTAGTAGCATCGTTGAAAGTGATTTCTCTAGCTTCTGTATCGATATAAGAGCTTCCACCTTGCATGATTAATGTTTGAGTAACGTCAGTGATTGAGTCTAATGCGAAACCTACGATACCTAATTCTTTGTTAATTGTTTGAGCGTTAGATTTAACTTCAGCCCAAGTAGTAGCAGGTTTTAATCCTAATTGATCATACATAGTTTTGTTGTAGAAGAAAATAGGACCAGTTTGTTGAGTGATGATGATATGTTGTTGACCATCTTCAAATGCAAATTCTTCAGCAACAACACCAGCAGGTTTTGATTCAGCATAACCAGGGATACCGATTTCAGGATCGTTGATGTATTTGCTTAAATCAACTACTAATTCATCAGTAACATAGTCAGCAGCAGCTGAAGCGTAGTTTAAAATCATATCAGGACCAGTACCGTTATAAACGTTAGTCTTAACAGTATCTAAGAATCCATCATAAGTTTGAGATTCAACTTTAACAGTAATACCGTATTCGTTAGTTTTGTTGAATTCTTCAGCGATAGCTTCTAAAGTTGTTAATTGGTCATTTGTGAATGTGTGCCAAATAGTAACAGTAGTTCCTTCAGCTGGAAGTGTAATTCCTGTTTCTTCGTTGCCGCCTTCGTTACCTGCATTGTTTGAACAAGCAGCCATAGACATAACCATTAATGCAGCAAGAACAATTTTGAATAATTTTTTCATGTTTTCCTCCTCATTAAAAGTACAGTAAATGTATCTTTTTAATACGTACTAATTATAGTATAAGTTTTTTTTGAAAACAATAATTATTTGTGTTGGTAATGTGAAAATTTAGTAATTTTTTAAATGTAACTCGGTTACAATATATGATGTTTTCATATTTTCAGAAATTGCTTTTTCTTTCATAAAAATAGCTCTAGATATAGTAGTAAATAAGGGTAAAAGAAAACAGCTATGTAGCTGTTAGTCTTTATTAAAATCGTTGTTGTGTTTTTTGTTGTAGTATGGTCCTAGATTAGCATAGCGTCTAGTTAACCATGTGCAAATACCATCTAAGCCAGGGTAGATAAAGCGTTCTGACATGTTGATATAGTCAAGCTTATCACGTAGCTCTAGTTTTACTTCTTTCGGAATAATGATTTTCATACATAAATCAGGATAGTCCTTTAAGATTTCACTTAATAATACACTAGAATCACTAACCACAGAGAATAGTGCATATTGGTTAACAATACGGTCAGAAATACTAGCAGGTTCAAAGAAGAAGGCAAATGGCTTATCTGACATTTGTTTTACTTCTTTAAAGTTACTTACTGTAGCATTAAGCATATCAATAGTAAAGCATTTAGAATTGTATTCACGCGCTATATTAGCCATCTTTTCAGGTAATTGATCATTAAGTGCATCGAAGTTTAAACACATAATAGCTCCATCATGATCGTATTCTTCAATATCGCATGTGGCAAAGTGAGCAGCAACTAATGGAGAATATGTCCAGTCTAAAAGACGTGTTGGTAATCCGTGGTGTTGCGCAAGGGCTACGATTTGCCAGAAGTTTTGATATCCACCTAAATCAGCACTACCATATTTTTTGAAATTACGAAGTAAATCATCTTCCAATTGTAAGTTGTGTGAACATACACGATTTAGCTTAGGCACTAAATCAAAGTCTTTATGAGATACCCCACGATATATGTAACAAGAACGATAACGTTTAATGGATTCATCCCAAACATCTTTGAATATTAAATTCTGTAATTCATCCCAACTGTTAATCACAATTTCTTTCATTATCTATCCTCCTAAACACTCTTCTAATAATTATATACAATTTCTAGTCAAAGGCAACTAGTTTAGCTTGTGTAACTCCTCTAAGATCATGAATCTTTTCTGTTAATTCATCAATTGTGATAGGTACATCGTTAATGTCTAGAGAAATAGTAACAGCAGCTTGTCCGTTAATCGGAATACTTTGGTTAATAGTTAGGATATTAGCGTAATAAGCACTTAATAGATTCAATACATCGCTAAGTACACCACGTCGATGCATCAACATACAACTAATTACTGCCTTCTTACCGACACTATTCTCAGTAGGAAGATAAATATAATCTTTGAACTTATAATATGTTGATCGACTAATTCCCACTTGCTTAACAGCTTCACTAACATTCTTACATTGACCACTTTGAATCATATTGCGTGCTTCAATTACCTTATCGTAGAAATCAGGCAAGATTTTCTGATTCACTATCAAGTATTTATCTGCCATTGTATCTCACTCCATTTCTTTCTAAGGCACCATTTAATTCAACCTTTAAAGGCATAATTGTCCATGTGTTATGTAAATCTTTCACGAAGCTTTTTAGAGTATCTACATAATCATCATTATCATAAATAGTCATAATAGTTGGACCTGCACCACTAATGAAAGAAGCGATAGCACCAGCTTTCTTAGATAATTCCATGATTTCATCATACTCATCAATTAATTTGCTGCGATATGGTTGATGTAGTGTATCATCTAATGCGATTGATAGTAATTCATAATCTTTAGTTTCCCAACATTTTAAAGAAACAGCAGCTCTAGATACATTGTAAATGGCATCATGATATGTAACTTCTTTAGGAAGGACACTTCTAGCTAAACTAGTTTTAAGTTCAAAGTTAGGAATACATGCACAGAACTTGAAGTCTTTATTAATATCATAGTTAACATTATAAGGCTTGCCATCTGTCATTAAACTGGCTGTTAAGCCACCAAAAAGAGCAGGAGCAATATTATCTGGATGTCCCTCAATTTCTGTACAAAGCATAAAGATTTCATCCTTACTTAAAGGATAATCTAGTAAAGCATTAGCTCCTAATACACCACCAATAATACAAGTGGAGCTACTACCCAAACCTCTAGATACAGGTACATTTGCTTGAATAATGATATGTACATTACGTAGTGGTAATTTTAAATAGTCAAATACGTGTTTATATGATGTAAATACTAAGTTATTTTCATTTGCATATGCTTCATCACAGCCTTCAATTAGTAATGTATCGGCATATTCAAAACTAAATGAATTATAGATGTTTAAAGCAATACCACAAGTATCAAAGCAAGGTCCGATGTTTGCGGTAGTTGCAGGTACTTCAATACGTATCATTATTTCACCATCTTTTCTCTAATAAAATCTAATATATTGTCTTTATTGATTTTGTTGTTATGTAAGATATCTAAATCTTTTAAGCTCTTTAAATTCTTAGGAATAGCCAATCCAGTAGCTTCTTCAAGAATAGTTAGATTAGTAAAGGAATCATCGGATTTCTTAATTTGTAAAGCATCTAAAACATCATCAGCAAATTTAAATGGTGATGCTGTATTAAGTACTATACATTTACGAGTATCTTGAGTATCACGCTTATAATCAACAAGAGCCTTATAACCAACAGCACTATGAGGATCTAAAACATAGTTATATTTCTCATACACATGATGGATACATTCCTTTGTTTCCTTTTCAGTGGCGAAAGAAGGATAGAATGTTGTTTGTAGTTTACCCAATAGTTCATTTGTGATTTCATATTTACCAGTATCTTGTAGTGACTTCATTAATGATGCCACATAATCTGTATCATTAGAAGCATAGTATAATAAACGTTCTAGATTAGAAGATATTAAGATATCCATTGATGGAGAGATTGTTTTCACTAATTCTTTATTACGGTCATAAATTCCTGTAGATAAGAATTCAAATAAAACATTGTTTGAATTACTAGCACATAGTAATGTATTAATAGGTAGTCCAATACACTTTGCAATGTAGCCAGCTAATATATCGCCAAAGTTACCAGTAGGCACAGAGAAGTTGATTTCTTCACCTAATGTAATTTCTTTACGTTCAATTAAACGTACATAGCTTACAAAATAATATACGATTTGAGGTAGTAGTCTACCAATATTAATCGAGTTAGCACTAGATAATTGATATCCATTAGCACTCGCAAAGTCATTTAGTTCCTTGGAGTTGAAAGCTACCTTTACAGCACTTTGGGCATCATCGAAATTACCATGAATCCCACAAACAACGACATTATTTCCATCTGTGGAAATCATTTGTTTTTCCTGAATTGGACTAACACCTGATAATGGATAGAATACCATAATTGAGATATCATCAACATTTTTAAAGCCTTCTAATGCAGCCTTACCAGTATCTCCACTAGTAGCAGTAAGAATTAATGTTTTATCTTTAGAATCATTAATCTTTAAAGAAGAAGTCATTAAGTAAGGAAGTAATGATAATGCGACATCCTTAAAGGCAGATGTTCGTCCATGACTTAATTCTAATACATATTCATTTTCATTAAGCTTAGTAATTGGTGTGATTTCATTAGTATCAAACGTAGAGGCGTATGCGTTAGTAATACAGTTAGTTAATTCCTCTTGTGTGAAATCACTTAAAAATGGCTTCATAATAGCTAATGCGATTTCTTGATAGCTTTTATGAAGTAGGCTTTCAATATTAATTTGTATATGGTCTAATGATGGTAATACAAATAATCCACCATCATCTGCTAATCCTTTAATAATAGCCTTAGATGCAGATATATTGATGTTTTTATTTCTAGTACTAATATACTCTTTCATAAGTAATCTCCTTTAAACTTGTAAATAGACTATGAATATGATACAATGTTTTTGTTTTAAATACAAGTGTATTCATTTTAAAAACAGGGGTGTGACATATGAATATAGCGATATTAGGGTATGGTACAGTAGGTACTGGTGTTGACAAAATATTAAAGAATAATAAAAGAATATTTGTAACTAGGATATTAGAGAAAGCTAGTAGAATTGATGGAGATAAGCGTAAAACATCAAGCATTGAAGATATTATTGATGATACAAGTATTGATGGTGTAGTGGAAACAATGGGTGGTATTGATACTGCTTATGATTATATTAGTAGAGCTATGAGAGCTGGTAAGTTTGTTGTGACTGCCAATAAAGCTGTAGTAGCTGCATATTATAAGGAGCTTCATGAATTAGCTAAAGAATGTAACGTGAAGTTTGCCTATGAGGCATCAGTTGGTGGGGTATTACCAATTATTCACATGATTCATAGTATTAATCGTTATGAGGATATTTTAGAGGTTGGTGGTATTTTAAATGGTACATCAAACTATATTCTAGATACTATGACGAAAGATAAGCTACCGTTTACAGTAGCACTACGACAAGCGCAAGAGGCTGGATATGCTGAGAGTGATCCTAGTGCTGATATTGATGGTATTGATGTGAAAAATAAACTGATGATTTTATCTTCACTAGCATTCAAACAAGTTAGTGAATACGATAAGATTAAAGTTACAGGTATACGTAATATTACTAAGGAAGATATTGATTACTTTACTAAGCAAGGAGCTGTGTGTCGGTTATTCGCCTTAGCTAAGCGTAATGATGATACATATACTAGTGTTATAGAGCCGGTATTATTTGATGGTAATAGTGTATTTGCAAATGTATCATTGAATAATAATGCCGCCTTTGTATATTCAAGAAGTAGTGGACAAATTGTTGTACATGGACAAGGGGCAGGACAATTACCTACAGGGCATGCAGTTGTGCAGGATATTGTAGATATATATGAAGGTGTATCGAAAGAGTTTGAAAACTTAAGTAAGTATACGTATATTGATGAAGATAAAGAAACAATGTATTATGTACGCACAAATGCTGATATGAATAAGTATATTGAGTATACTGAATGTATTGGTGAACTAGCATATTATGTAAAGGTTGATACAAGAAGTAAATGGGATAACATATTAACTGATATTCTAAGTCAAGATAGTCGTACATTCTATGCACGATATGACGAAGAATGTTGGAAAGCTATAAAATCTAGTGGGGTGAAGGTAAATGATTAAGGTTGCAAAGTTTGGGGGCTCATCAGTTGCTGATAGCGAACAGTTTAAAAAGGTTAAGAATATTGTATTAAGCGATCCAATGCGTAAGTTTGTAGTGGTTAGCGCAAGTGGAAAACGTGGTAAGAATGAAAATAAGATTACGGACTTATTATATTTATGCCATGCACATATTATGTATTCCGTAAGCTGTGAGAGTGTATGGCAATTAATCGAGGAACGTTTTATCACAATCAAAAATGAATTAAATCTAATTTATCCAATAGAAGAAGACTTAGCGAAAATCAAAAGTGAATTAAAGAAAGGTATTAGTGAAGATTACTTAGTATCACGTGGTGAATATTTAACTGCTAGATTAATGGCAGAATATTTAGGATATGAATTTATTGATGCAAGTGAGGTCATTATCTTTGATTATTCTGGTAAGATTGATTTTGATCGTTCATATGAAGCTTTACATGCAGTTCTAAAGGGCAATGACAAGGTTGTAGTTCCTGGCTTCTATGGGGCATTACCTAATGGTGAAATTAAAACATTAACTAGAGGTGGTAGTGATATTACTGGTGCTATTCTAGCTAAGCTAGTTAATGCTTCACTATATGAAAACTGGACAGATGTATCTGGTATCTTAATTGCAGATCCTAGAATTGTTAGTAACCCAAGACAAATTAAATATATTACGTATGAAGAATTACGAGAATTATCTTACATGGGAGCTAATGTTCTACATGAAGAAGCAATCTTCCCAGTAATGGAAGCTAATATTCCATTACACATCTTAAATACTAATAATCCTAGTGATGAAGGCACTATTATCGTAGAGAATAATGAAGATGAGCAAATAACAGTTACAGGTATTGCAGGCAAACGTGACTTCTCCGTTATCACAATCTACAAGAAGCATATGTCTGATGAAGTGGGGATTATCCGCAAGGCCCTTAGTGTGATGGAGAAATACAATGTTTCGATTGAACACATGCCTTCAGGTATCGATTCTTTCTCAATTGTTGTGGAAACTGCGCAAATCAAGAATGCGAAGTATGATATTGTAGTAGATATCAAAGAGGCCACAAATGCTGATTCAGTTAAAGTAATTGATGACATTGCGTTAATTGCTACAGTAGGTCGCAATATGGCGAATTGTCCAGGTATTTCAGGTCGCTTATTCCAAACACTAGGTAAGAACGATATCAATATTCGTATGATTGCCCAAGGTAGTGATGAAATCACAATTATCATTGGTGTAGAAAATAAAGATTTTGAGAATTCTATTAGAGCTATTTATGAAGAATTCGTAAACTAAGAGGAGTAATCCTCTTTTTATAGTGCAATGTCGGAATAAACGTCGGATTAAATTGTGTTTGGGGATGAAATGAACGGACTAAAACCGTGTCTAAATAACTAGAATTAAAATGAGTAATAGTTGATTACTTTTGATAAGTATATTAAAATAGCACTGTAGAAGAGAGGGCAATTAAATGAAAAAACATATTTTATTAGGGATTTTATTAACCGTAGTATTATCACTATGTGGTTGTAGTTCTAAGCCTACACTTAATGGTGTGTATAAAGCAGAAACTTTTGCTTCTGAGGTAACTTATGAGTTTGATAAAGATATGAATGTGAAGTTTAAGTTCATTATTGGTGGATATGTAGCAATCAGTAAATCTGGTACATATGAAATCAGTGAAGATGAAGCACAAATTACATTTACTTTTGAAGAAAGTGAAGATGATGTAAATATGTTACCAAATAGTATGACATCACTAAGTGGCTCATTTACCTTTGATGAGGGTGAAGGATACGTACAAATTGGTGATATGCAATACAATAAAGTAATAGCAGAATAGTAAATAAGCAGTTAACTATATTTTATGGCTAACTGCTTTTTATATCTAAAAAAGATGTACCTCACATATGAAGTACATCTTAGTTAATTATATTATTTTAATTCTGGCCAGTATTCTTTATTAGCTTCAATCATATCATCAAGAATTGCTTTAGCAACAGTACTTGTAGGAATAGTCTTGTTTAAAGCAAATGCTTGTAATACCTTTTGATAGCTACCTTCGATACAACCTTCAACTAATAATTTTTCACAGTTAACTTGTTGCATCATTAAGCCTTGTTGGAATAGAGGAATTGGGTTTTGAGCGATAACTTCTGGACCGTTCTTACCGATGTATGCAGGTACTTCTACCATTGCATCATATGGCATATTAGGAATAGCACCACGGTTTTCAACGATAACTAAGAAACGTTGTTTAGTATCATTCTTTAATGCGATAGCTAAGTCAGCAATCCAGTTACCATGTTCACCAGCATAGAATGCTTTAGTACTGATTTCACCAGTCTTTAAATAATGGTCAATACCTTCAAATAATGTTTTTTCTCTTGTTTCCATTACTTCGTTAGCTCTTGTATGTTCAGGATTAGAATGTTCAACTGATTCTTTACTTAATAAGTAGTAATTTAAATAAGTGTTAGGTACATAATCTGGGAATAATTCTAACATTGTGTAAACAGATTCCCAAACATGAATCCAAGCGCTACTAGCGTGACGGTTACCTGTAGTTTCAACATGCTTTTTGATTGCTTCAATATTTGATTCAGGTAATAACATTTTATGAGCTTTTACATAGTCTTTAACTTCTTGAAGAATATCTCTACCTTCATAAGTCATAGATGTGAACCAACCAAAGTGATTTAATCCAAAGTAGTCATATTCAATTTTGTGTAAATCTTTAATATCTAAGCTTTGTGCAATGATATCAACGATAGCGATTGGCATATCACAGATATTGATAATACGTGCATTAGGACGTAAAACACGGCAAGCTTCAGATACGATAGCAGCTGGGTTAGAGTAGTTAAGAATCCAGTAATCTTTAGCAGCATACTTTTCAACATCATCAATAACTTCCATCATTGGGAAAATTGTACGCATACCATAAGCTAATCCACCAGCACCGCATGTTTCTTGACCTACACAACCATGTCTTAGAGGGATTTTTTCATCTTGTTCACGCATTGCATATTTTCCAACACGCATTTGAGCAAAGATGAAGTTAGCATCCTTATATGCTTCTTCCTTATCGTAAGTAACAGTTAATTTAATGTCAGTTTTTACATCTTCTTCTAAAATCCATTTAACAACAACTCCAACTTTGTCTTGACGTTCTCTATCGATGTCGAATAAACGAATTTCATCAACTTCTAATTCTTCTCTTCTTAAAGCAATTGATTTAACAATACCAGGAGTAAAAGTACTTCCTCCACCTACAATAGTAATAATCATGTTTAGTTCCTCCTTATTTTTCTTTACGAATATATTATATCTTATTAATTCGAGTTTCACAGTTCAAATTTTGACCTGTTTTATAAAAATAATAGCTACTAATAATCTTCTCATAGATACGCATTATTAAATATTTATTGGTATTTGAATCAGAATTATATTTAATGCGTAAGACAGTAAAGAAATCTTCATAAGCATCAGTAGTATCCATTGTGATTAAAACCTTCTTACATTTTAAGCCATTTAATATATTACGTATTTTCTTTACATAACCACCCGTTAAACTAGTAACAATAATCAAATCATTTTCCTTAAGCTTTTTTAAGTTATTTAGTTCATCATATTGACTGATAATTTCAAACAGCTTTTTATGATACAACATTACATTTTGCAAGTAACCAGCTTGAAAATAAAAGTCTCCATATCCTAAGATATAAATATGATCAGCATTTTCAATAAAGTAAGCTAATTTATCAAAACTTTCTTGTGGTATCATTTCAATAGATTTTAAACCATTATATAATTCATCTACGTAGCTAGTATTGTTGTAGTTTGTGATGAAGCCATCATAATTAAACGGTAAATCATGATTGTCTAATAAATGTTTAAAAGTAGAATAATTATCAAATCCTACCAGTTTACAAAACCGCTTTAAAGTTGATGGTGATACATTGCATAGTAATGCAGTATCTTCTAATGAAAGTGAACGTAATTTACGTATATTTAATAGCAAGCATTTCGCAATATTGTAATTTGTATCTTGATTAATACTACAATTAAGATAGTTTAATAATGTATAAATAACGATTTGCATAAAAACCTTTCTAATAAGTTACTTATATCTTTTTGTTTTTTAATATAACAATGTCTTACCATTAATGAAAAAGCGAAACAGTTGCCTGTTCCGCTTTTAAGTTCAAAGATTTAATTATGCGTTTTGAGCTTCAGCAGCTTTAGCAGCTTGTTCTTGAGCGTATAATTGGTTGTCGTAAATCTTGAAGAATGGATACCAAATTAATGCACATGGGATTAACATTAAGTATACGAATACGAAGTTCATGATATTTAATGTACCTAAGTAAGCACCGAAACCGATTGGTAATAATGCTTGGATAGAAATCCATGGAGGCATGATAAGACCTACTTTATATGCGAAGTAGTAGCAAACCATGATAACCATTGGGTTTAAGCAATAAGGAATTGCTAAGATAGGGTTATACATAATTGGCATACCGAATGCAACAGGTTCATTGATACCGAACCAACCTGGAACTAGAGCAACTTTAGCAACTGAACGGATTTGTTCAGACTTAGCTTTAAGACCCATAATACATAGAGGCCAAGTATTACCAGTACCACCTAATAATGCAGCACCAGAGAATAATAATGCAGGGTAGAATAATAATGGTTCACCAGCAGCATGTAATGCAGCATTAGTAGCAGCACCTTCAATCATAGAAGCCATGATTACAGGGTAAACAACCATTGTACCATGGATACCGAAGCACCATAATAAGCATGCTAAGAATACGATAACGAACATACCTGGAGTAGATACTAATACACTTAATGGAGCATATAATACAGCATTAATTAATGTTGGGAAGCTTAATGCACCGCCAGTAACAGCAGATAAAACAGCACTTAAACCGTAGAAAATTAAGATATCTAATGCTAATGGAATAATAGCTGCGAATGCGTTAACTAATGATGGTGGACATACATCAGGCATAGGGATACGAAGATTCTTGTCGAAACAGAATTTTTCAACAGTTACAACACCCCAAGCAACAACGAAACCTACGAACATACCAGTTGCGCCTAAGAAAGATGTAGATAATGCACCATTAGATAATGGAGCACAAGTTAAGAAGAATACGATACCAGCATCAACACCAACTGATAAAGGAGATTTCATCTTTAAACTTTTTGCATAAGTATAAGCGATAGATACAGTTACCCAAATACCTAACATATTCATTGTATAGTTGTATGGAGCATAGATGTAACCATAAATAGCACTATCAGCTGTAAATAAACCAAGCATTGAACCTACAGCACATACGATTTGGCAGATAGCACCAACCATGATTGGAGCCATTGTTGACATCATACCTGTTGTTAATGCAGTTACGAATCTATTCGAACTAAATTTTTGACCCATTTCTTGAACTTTAATAAGAAGTGGATTATTGAAAATACCTTCCATAAAAATTGTTTTCCTCTCTTTCAATCTTATAATTGAGCGTATAATTTTTGAGCTAACTTCATGATATTAGGACAGTTAGCTACAGCGTAGTCTAATGAAGGAATGATATCACAAGGTTTGTTAGTATCAGCCTTGATTTGAGCCATACGATAACCAATTTGTGGTCCAACTAAAATGATGTCGTAGTTTTTGTAAACTTCTTCATATTCAGTCATACCAACAGCAGTGATTTCAAGCTCTTGACCTTGTTCAGCCCAATAAGCCTCCATTTTTCTCATTAATAGACCAGTAGACATTCCACCAGCACAAACTAATAAAATTTTCATAGCAACATTTCTCCTTTCTATTATTTGTTTTTGTAAAGCGTAATAAGCTCTCTAATTAATTCAACGGCAAGCATACTAGTCATCAAGTGATCTTGCGCATGAACCAAAATAACATCGACAGGTGTTTTTTCACCATTTGCTTCTTTGAAAAGCAACTCTGTTTGAGCTTTGTGTGCTAATGTAGCAGCTTCGTCAGATTTTTTTAGTAATTCTTCAGCTTCTTCAAAATTACCTTTTTTTGCAGCATCTAATGCAGCAAAAGCAAAAGAACGAGCATCGCCGGCGTTAGCAATAATACCGAAAGAAACCATTTCAGTACCTTCCATGTTTTCGGCCCCCTTCCAATAGAATTAACCTATAATATTATTCTAGTGTATAAATCGTATAATGTCAAAGGAGTTTGAAAGGCTTTTCAAATAATTTTAAACACTAATTTTAGGAAATTCTTTAAAAAAATACAATAAATAAGTTGAAAATGATTACTTTTTACTTTAGTGTATGAAAAAATATGCGTATTACCATATTAGTGTATAAAAAGTGAGAGGGAATTCGTCAATTTGTATGATTTTTAGAAATTTACGCACACTTTTTTTACTTGTTTGAAGTTGTTTTTATGCTATAATGGTAACATGGAAATAACAAGAAATTTAGAAATAACTGCTTCAGAATTCTTTGATTGTCTATTCCAAAATACTGTTGATGAAATTGCAAAGGAAAGCAAAAAAGAGATTTCCACAGATAGTATTAAGAAAGGATTTAAATTTGTTCATCAAGGGAAAGATGCTTATTCAAGAATCACATTTGAAGTAGTTGATTATCAAAAAGATGAATATTACAAAGCAAAGCGTACTTCATTTGGGGGTTCAGTAACTGTTTCGTATAAAGTAGTACCAAATGATAAGGGTATAACTGTGACACTTCAACAAAATGTAATTCAAAGTGGTAAACCAGTAGAATACAAAGGGATCTTTGGAAAGTTCTCAGAAATGCTTTATTTAGGAAGAATGTCTGATAACTTATATGATATTCAAAAAAAGGTTATCAATACTAAGGAAGGCTATGTTGAGCCTAAATTAATGCAACCATTATTTAAACCTAAGAAAAAATAAGAAATGCCATTTTAAAAAATGGCATTTTATAGTTTATGAAGCAGCATTATTAGCGTAGCTAATTCGTTATCATCAATAATAATTTTAAAGGTTTTCTCAAGACGCTTTATAGCTCTAGAAATTATACGATAATCCTTTTCATATGTAGACAAAATTTTATCCGTATTAGGATGTTTTTTACTTGGTTCACCTAATAATGTTCGTTCAATTAAGCATGCGATATGAACGAAAATACCTAGTGCTTGGTCTGTATCTAGAGCGTAAGTCAATTTGATAGTATCCATGAATTCAGGAAGTAGGATTTTTAATTTTGGTAATGGTGTTACTTTTAGTTGTGCGTCT
>JAFXJJ010000091.1 GCA_017532345.1 Erysipelotrichales bacterium | reverse complement strand
TGGGAGAGCATCTGCCTTACAAGCAGAGGGTCAGCGGTTCGAGCCCGTTAACCTCCACCATTTGCTGGCTTAGCTCAATAGGTAGAGCAACTGACTTGTAATCAGTAGGTTGAGGGTTCAATTCCTTTAGCCAGCACCATTAAGTTAATTAATTTCCAGAAATGGAAATTTTTTTATTATTAGGAGGTCATATGATTTCTTTAGTAGTAGCATATTCAAAAAATCGTGTAATAGGAATAAATGGTGAAATGCCTTGGTATTTACCAGAAGATTTAAAACACTTTAAAGAATTAACTTTAAATAAAATTGTGGTAATGGGGAGAAGAACCTATGAATCAATTGGTCATCCATTACCTAATCGTATTAATATCGTTGTTTCTTCTACATTAATATTAAATGAACCAAATTGTTTTACTGTACCATCAATTAAGGATGCCATCGCATATGCTGGTAATAACGATATAGTATTTATCGGTGGTGCAAGAATCTATGAAGAAGCACTGTCATACGTAGATACAATGTATATCACTGAGATTCATCAAGAATATGAAGGAGATACATATTTTCCTTTATTTGATGAAGCATTATTTGATAAGCATATCACTTATGAAAGTAACGATACAATCCCCTACTCATTCATTACATATACAAGAAAGGTGTAACTAATCATCAACATTAGTTACACCTTTTATTAGTTATGAAACATTTTAACTTGATGTTTACGATGCGCATGTTTTCCCACATGAAAACAAACATATCCAATACTAACACCAATCACATTTAGAATTAAATCATCAATGTCACAACTGCCACGTAATGTGAATAATTGTAGTACTTCGACAGTGACTATAGTCATAACTGCATAAAACATTGTCCAAGCAAAAGAATGACATCTTTTCCAAAATAATGGTAGAAATAATCCTAATGGAATAAATACAATCAGATTTCCCACTAGATTTACTACTGCAACTTCTAATAAATATAAATTAGCTGGATTTAATAGTATATTAATATACAGCATAATTGTTTTAAATGGTACTAAATTTAAATTTAATTCTAATACTTCAGCATATGAATATCCCATCGTTGCAGGTGTACGATTAAATAATAGGCCAAGCATAATAATACAATATATAATAAACACATACTTTAATGTGTCAACAAGTGTATGTTTCATTTGAAATTCACCTCAATATATTTATTATACTCTTATTTTTAGAAGAATGCTACAACATAACGATAAGAAGTACCAAAATAATCACAATACTACAAATTATTGAAATTGAATTAATAGCACTAGATAGTCCAACATCACCTTTTAAATCATTAGTAAAAGCTGGTGCAGCCGATGCGATTGGACTAAATAATAAGATAACTAGTGCTTGGCGCACTTCAAGCTCAAATGGTAATACAAAGTACGCTATTAAAGCAAATACTGTTGCTAGTGCATAGCGAGCTACAAGAATCTTTGTAATGCTACCAATTTGTTCCTTATCACCAGATAATTTAAATCCAACACCAATCATTAACATTGCTAAGAAAGCATTGGCATTACCAATAATCTCGGCACATGAAACAATTGGGGATGGTAGCGAGATATTTAATAAGTTAAGTGTAATCATCATGATGTAACAACAAAATGGAACAGATTTAGATAATGATCTAATAATTCTCTTAAATGAGAAGCCATTTCCATCTTTAATCATTGCCCCTATACTATATGCACTACCTAAGCATATACATGCATTACCAGTGTCAAATAGGCTTGCTGTGATAACACCCATAGGGCCCAAAAAGCTTTGTACGAATGGTAGCGTAAAATTACCAATGTTGTAACCAGATGTATTAACTACTGCAAAGGCTTGTACTTCTTTACCTTGTGTACGATGTAGTAAATAGCCACATATCATATAAATGATTCCACACCCTAAGCCGATTAGTGCTAACGACAGCATACTGACATCGATATTCTTACCAGAAAAACTAGTAATAATAGCTGCAGGTAGTGTAATCTTAATAACAATCTTAGATAATACACCGAAGTCTCCTTCTTTAAAGAATCCTACTTTACGTAAAACATATCCAATCACAATAATTGCCACAAAACATCCGGCACGCGTCAAAATATCAAACATACAATCACCCTTCTAAACATTAACAATATATACATTTTGCCTTTCATTTGTAGTTTCATCAATAGCTTTTTCTAATAATTTAAAACCACATTTCTTACTTACTATATTAGAAGCTACATTAGATTCATGACAAGCTATATAAATCGTACTAACCCCTAATTCCTGTAGTTTCTTAATAGCTTCATTTAAAACTTTAGTTCCATATCCTTTATTCCACATAGAATATCGAATAGCATATCCAATATGACCAATTGATTTGGCAGTTATTTCATCAATAAATGGTCTTATTTGAATTTCACCGATAAATCTACCATTCTCTACACACCAATAAGTATACATTCTTGGTACACCATCAGGTAGTCCTTCACCACTTTCAAGCATCTCATACATCTTTAATGCTGATGCTCTCCACTCTCCAAATCTATTTAATTCTACTGGCATCCATTCTTTAACATCATTATCATATGATTCTTTACATGCACTTAAATATTCATCAAAATACATTTCATTAGGCTTTATTATTTCCATACTATTCTCCTAAATCAATCATAGCTAGCAATAACCGTAAGTGTATCAGGTAAAGAATAAATCTTCTCTTTTAAAAAGATTGGATAAAAATATTCATTTTCTAACTGATCAAATGATAGCCATTCAAATACATGCTTTCGATTACCTTCAGTTGAGATAAAAGAATTACCTCTACTTAAAATATCCGTATCAGATATATCCATTAAGAAATATAGACAAACTTCATGGTATTTTTGTTTACTTACATCCTCTGTAAAGAAACCTTGATTTAACCATAATGGGCGAACAATCCTAGCATCTACTGAAAGTTCTTCTTTAATCTCACGTAGTACAGCTTCTTCTACTGTTTCATTTAGCTGCACTCTACCACCAGGTAAATAGTAATAAGGAGAACGATCATCATGCATTGCTAGTATTTTATTGTCATAAATAATAATACCACAAACACGATAGTTAAACACACCTTCTGAAGTCTTAAATGTAATGTCCATAATGCTACCTCCCTATTACTAAAAACGAATACTACCAGAGAATCTTTCATCAGTAATATCTACAATATCTAAATGATTATCATTAATAAACCTATTACGATAAATCATATTTAAATCCTTTAAAGAATATAAACATGTATCATTTTCATCCACGTAATTCTTTAATAATCCAACAAAAGATGGTACTACTTTATAGAATTCATCATCCATCATTTCTAATTCCTTTATTGTTTCTTCAAACGGTTGATTTTCTAACTTATCAATATTTGAAGGCAATAAAGAAATCGTTAATACGCGATTCTTAAAATCTTCATGTACATAATCATACCATTCCTTTGGAGTTCTATTTTTATCTCGATTAAAGTACTTTTTAACTCTATCACTTAGATTATCATAATCCCTCACTGTGATCTTAACATCTAGTAAGCTTATACCCCTTCCTCCAGAATGAGGCGTAAACAAGAATAATCTAACTCTTTTATTTTCAAATATATTAACTAATTCATCT
>JAFXJJ010000090.1 GCA_017532345.1 Erysipelotrichales bacterium | reverse complement strand
TTATTAGACTTCGCTGAAGCTGGTGACAACATTGGTGCATTATTACGTGGTATCAACCGTGACCAAATTCAACGTGGACAAGTATTAGCTAAACCTGGTTCAGTTAATCCTCACACTCACTTCACTGCTCAAGTGTATGTATTAACTAAAGAAGAAGGTGGACGTCATACTCCATTCGTATCTAACTATCGTCCTCAATTCTATTTCCGTACAACTGACGTTACAGGTGTTATCCGTTTACCAGAAGGTGTTGAAATGGTTATGCCTGGTGACAACGTTGAAATGGAAGTTGAATTAATCGCTCCAATCGCTATCGAAGAAGGAACTAAGTTCTCTATTCGTGAAGGTGGACGTACAGTAGGTGCTGGTAACGTTACTAAGATTTTAGGTTAATTTCTAAAATAAATTAAAGCTCTCATTTGAGAGCTTTTTTTGTTATCATATAAAATCTTCTTTTTCTTATTTATTTGCATCAGTATCTTGCATATCGTGAAATATTGTGTATAATAAAATTATAAAAAGGGGGGTATGCACTATGTTTGATAGAATAGTTTATAAAGAAAATGCCAAGGTGGTATATAAAGGTAATGTATGGATATGTATATTAGCAGCTGGCATTGTTAAGCTAGTAGGCATGGTATTTGGTGGTAGTAATACAGGAGTAGAAGTAAGTACTAATACTAGTAATGGTGTTACAGTATCTAGTAATATAGCTGGGATCCCAGTTATTAATGAGTTAACACAAGTTGGTCTTACTTTATCAGTAGTGTTCTTAGCGTTAGTTGCAGTAGCGATTAGTATTGCTGTTTCATTATTTGTGATTAATATACTTCAAATTGGGAAAGCTAAATTCTTCTTAGATGCTAGAGAAGGGAATTATGATATTAATAATATTCTTTATGCATATAAGAATGGTTACTTGCAAAATGCTGTGATTGTAAAGTTAATTACGGATTTAAAGATTGCTGTATATACATTATTCTTTATTGTTCCAGGAATAATGAAATCATATGAATTACGCTTTGTAAATTATATTCTTGCAGAGAATCCATCACTTTCTTGGCAAGAAGTACATGAATTATCAACAGCTATGACAGATGGATACAAAATGGATTTATTTGTGATGGATTTATCGTTCTTTGGATGGCATATGTTTGATTCATTGACATTTGGAATCGGACAATTCTTAACTGCACCATATTATGAAGCTACTGATGCTGAAGCTTATGCAGCATTATCATTGCATCGTAATGAAGCATCATACAATACATTTGAGGTCTAAAATGACCTCTTTTTTATTATTGACGTTTAAATTTGGCGATTTCTGAATATTATTGTATAATAGTTTAGAATGGGAGGGTTATACGATGCCAGTATACAAATATACAGCGTTAGATATAAATAATAAAAGTGTACGTGGTTATTATCGTAGTAATAACCCAACACAACTATATATTGAGCTAGCAGCTATGAATCTATATGTTAAGGGATATAGTGTTGTGAATGAACGTATGATTGTGAGAAGTAGATTAAAACCACAACAACTATCTATATTCTGTAATCAAGTATCAACAATGTTAATAAGTGGTATGAGCTTATCAAAGTCATTAGAATTATTATATGGTTCAGAGAAGAATAAGCTTTTACGTTCTTTATATTTACAATTATTTGAAAATATTCAAAAGGGTTATACGTTATCTGAATCAATGAGAATGTGTAATATACAAGTATCACCATACTTGATACAAATGATACGTTCAGGTGAAAAATCGGGAACTTTAGAAAAGAACTTAGAACGTATGGCAATTTACTATGAAAAAGAATTTAAAATGAAGAATAAAATCTCTGGTGCTATGACATATCCAATTATCTTATTGGTAATGACAATTGTAGTAGTTATTGGGCTAATGACTTTTGTAATGCCTAGATTTACTAGTATGTTTGAGGGTGCTGTGTTACCTTGGAATACTAAGCTATTAATTGCGTTATCTAATTTATTAGTAAACCATTTTGGCTTAATTGCAATCATCACAATTGCATTAGGATATTTAGTGTATCGAATATTCCAATTACCAGAACCAAAAAGAAAGCTTGATAAGCTAATGACTAAGATTATAGTATTTGGGCCATTATACATGACAGTATTAACATCACGTTTCTCACGGACATTCTCATCTTTATATGCGTGTGGTATTCCAGTTTTGGATTCTTTACATATCACTTCTGAAGTTATTTCTAATACATATGTAAGGCATAAACTAGAATTAATTGCAGAGCATTTAAAACGTGGGGAATCATTATCTAAATCAATAGGTCAAGAGAAAGTGTTTAATCCTTTACTACAATCGATGCTTTATGTAGGGGAACAATCTGGTGATTTACCAGAATTACTAGAATTATCAGCAAATTACTTTGATGAGAAAAGTGATGTTGCGATTGAAAGAATGGTTACGTTACTACAACCATTAATGATTGTAGTTATGGCATTAATTATCGCGTTTGTTTTATTCTCAGTTATTGTACCAATCTATCAAATGATGGGGACAGTAAGCTAGAAAGGAGGAAGGATTATGATTGTTTTAGGATACTCTCATGCTCATTTGCAGCTATATAAAGGTAGTATGAGTAGAGGAAAATTTACTCAAGAACTATTTTTAGAAGAAGCTGTATCAGAGAACTTAATAGTAAATGGTATTATTCAAAATGTTGAAGAATATGCAGTAACTATAAATGCATTATTAAGAAAAGGTCGAATTGATGACAAAGAAGTAACAGTAATCATTGATTCTTCTTCTATTGTTTATCGTGATATTCGTGTACCAAAATTAAACAATAAGGAAATCAAAAATTTCGTATACCATACATTTGACGTTCAATTACCTAATATTAACGATTATGTTATTGACTATATGTTAGTAGAAGAAAATAAATTAGGTAAAAGAATTATTGGAATCGCTATTCCTACAATGGTAGTAGATAGTTATAAAGAAGCTGTATTAAAGGCAGGACTTAAGCCTAAGAATGCTACTACTAGTATTTATTCATTAATTAAGATGAATATTATTTATAAATCTAAGAACAACATTAGTTTATATAATAATGGAGATGTTTTAAGCTGTGTTATTTTCAATAATACGACATATGATTTCAGTAATGTAACTCGTTTAGTAAATAAACAAGAGCCTGAACGTGAGATTCTACAACGTATTGATCAGATTGTGCAATTTGAAAAGGTACAAGCATCTGATTATAGTTATGATTTAATATATGGTTTAGGTATTGATATTGAACGACTAAAAATGTACGATGCAACATTGCGCTTAAGTAATGCACTTAATACACGTTATGTAAATGCTAATGTAGATTCAAATGCTCTATTATATGCAGTAATGTATGCAAATAGTGAAGCTAAACAAATCAATTTATTTAAAGGTATTAATCAATCAGCTAAATCTAATGATAGATATACAAGAAATTTATTGTTAGCTTTATTCTGTAATTTTTTAATTATTTGTGGTATAGGTGTTTATAAATACTTTGAGTATTCTTCATTAATTAATGAACAAAAGGCATTGGAAGCAAGGTTTAATGAACCTATATTCTACGATCATTATTCTACAGCAACTAGATTTTTAGAATTAAATCGTACAATTGAAGCTGAAGTAAATGCTTACCAATCAGCAACTAGCTTTGTAGAGAGCAATGCACCATTTACTTATAATACGTTTGCCAATATCTTTAATCTTGCAGATGATGTACGAGTATTAGGGTATGCATATGCCAATAACACATTAGTATTAAATGCTGTAGGTAGTAATAAGAATGCACCGTATGAGTTCGCTCAAGCATTAGAGAAGAGTGGTATGTTTGAGTCAGTTGATTATACTGGTTATTCATATAATGAAACTGAAAAATCATATTCATTTATTGTCACTATCCTATTAAAGAAGGAGGGTGAATAATATGAAATTAACTAAAAGAGAAACAACATTAATATTTATATTACTATTCTTACTTCTTAATTATTGTGGTTTTAATTATTTTATAAAAGGTATTGATGAAGATATTAATCGAGTTAAATCAGAGAACGACACCTTAGAGGTAGATTATGAGGCTAGAAGTATTTTGGCTGAAAACTATGTGAAGATTCAATCAGGTTTTTATATAAATCAACAAGTATTAGATGAAAGCAAAGATAGCTTTATGCCTTATTCATTAGCTAGTGATATAAATGCCTATTTAGAAGAAAGGGTATTTAGTAATCTGAAAGTACAAACGTTGAATATCGCGTATGAACAAATAGAAGGATTAGAACTTAGTGATTATCTATCTACTGTTCGTGTAACTCTCACAACCAACGAAAGTATTGGAAAGGTAATGGATACTTTAGAAGTAATTCGCACTTTAGAGTATAAAACATATTTAAAATCCTTTACTATTGACGAGTCATCATCTTCAATTGAGTTCTACATTTTTGTGAGAAAATAGGTACTAATATGAGAAAAAATAAAGGATTCACATTAGTAGAGATTGTAGTGGCAATAGCTTTATTGGCTTTACTAGCATTAATGTTTTCTACAGTATTCTTAAAGGGGAATACAATTATTATGAATTCATTTGAAGCAAATAGTGATGCGAAGAAATTACGTCTATATGCAGAGAATATCTCGAATATTATGGGAAATGATGATGGCATCATATTAGAAGATAAAGGGAATACAACATTAACGCTTACCTTTGAAAATGGTGATACTATTGATTTAAAGGGTAAGCTATATGAAGTAAAAAGTGAAGACTCAAATGTAACTTATGATGTATATGAATATACGTATTCTAATGATGGTAATTAAGTATGAGAAGAGATAAGGGATTAACTTTAATAGAATTAATAGTAAGCTTAGGGTTATTAATGGTTATTTTATTTAGTGTTACGTTGATGTTGAAGCCTATAATGGGAACATATCATTTAGATATGAGTTCGCATAGTGTGATGGATATACGTAATACTGTTAGTAATCAAATAAGTAAAGAGTTACGTATTTCTAATACACTTCAAGTATATGAATATAGTGAAGAAAGAGTGTCGAATTCGTATAATTGTATTTATACAAATGATGATGGATATATCATGATTAAGCGTAATGGGAAACAACCAGAACTATTATATCCTGAGAATTTTTATGGTAGTTATACAGTTGATTTGTATTTTCAAATATTGGAGAATCTATCATCATTAGTTTTAAAGATTGATATTTATGATAAAGATTTAAAGTTACTAGATGATAGTGAAACAGGTATTGAATTAATTAATATAAATGAAGATAGTGTAGTGTTTGAATCTTCAGATAGACAAGTAGTTGTATATGAATAGGGGTGACTAATATGGGAATACGTAATATACCAATAGGACAGTTATTGCTTGAAGATGGCAGTATTACGCAAGAGCAATTAAATGAAGCGTTGGAATATAAAAACACACATACGGATATGCGTGTTGGTGAAATATTAGAAACATTAGGTTTTATCACTGGTGAAGAAAGATTACATGCATTATCAAGACGATTAAATGTGCCTATTTTCCAAGGTAATGAAATAGCACCTTTACATGAAGTTGCTAACTTAGTGCCAGAGGATATCGCAAGAAAGTATGAAGTTATGCCAATTGCGATTGAGGATAATGCGTTACAGTTAGCAATGCATGACCCATTAAATTTATTTGCGGTTGAAGACATAAAAGCTACATGCGGGTTTCCAATTGTGGAAGTGTTGGCAGACCGTAAATTAATTCTTGCTTCAATTAATAAGTATTATTCAGCAAGTAATGTACATGATGCTTTATCGGCAATGAGAGAAGAATACAAAGACTATTCTTTTGATGATAGAGAAACTAAAGGGCAATATCGTGATGAGTTTGCAGATGTTACCGCAAGAGTAGAGAATGCTCCGCTTGTTAAGTTTATTAATAACTTAATACATCAAGCTTATGAACGTGGGGCTAGTGATATCCATATTGAGCCATTCGGGGATGATGTAGTAATTCGTATGCGTGTAGATGGTGTCTTAAGTGATTTCATGCATCTTGATAAGAAGATACAATATCCTCTTACAACTCGCTTTAAGATTATGGGGGATATGAATATTGCGGAAAGTAGAATTCCTCAAGATGGTCGTATTAATCTACGTGTAGAAGAAACAGAATTAGATATTCGTTTATCTACAATACCTACTATTTATGGGGAAAAGATTGTAGTACGTTTATTAGGTCATAACCTTCAAAAGCTAACGGAGTTAACAGATATAGGCTTAAATGGAATTCAATTAAATCAAATAAAGCAATTAGTACATAAGCCATATGGAATAGTACTACTTACTGGTCCAACAGGGAGTGGGAAGACTACTAGCTTATATGCAATGCTTAATGAGGTTAATACTGAATCAGTTAATATCATTACAGTAGAAGATCCAGTAGAAAAAAGAATAAAAGGAATTAACCAAGTTCAAGTTAATGCGAAAGCTGGGTTAACGTTTGCGAGTGGCTTACGTTCAATCTTACGACAAGACCCTGATATTATTATGTTAGGGGAAATTCGTGATGAAGAAACAGCTGAAATCGCTGTTCGTGCAGCTATTACTGGACACTTAGTATTATCAACTATTCATACTAATGATACAGCTACAGCGGTAGCACGTTTACGTGATATGGGAGTTGAACCATATTTGATATCTTCTTCGTTAGTAGGCATTATTGCCCAACGTTTAACAAGAAGACTTTGTGAGGATTGCAAGGAAGCAGGGTATCCAACTGATAAAGGCATTAAGATGTTAAGTGGGTATAAAGGGAAGATATATCGTGCAGTAGGTTGTGAGAAATGTAATTACTTGGGATATAAAGGACGTGTAGCGATATTTGAAATTATGCAATTAGATACTAAACTACGCGAAATGATAACAAGTAATACTTCAGCTGAAGAGATGAAGCGTTATGCCTTAGATCATGGTATGACTACACTACTACAATCAATGCAAGAATTAGTTAAAGAAGGAATAACTACAATTGATGAATTAGTACGTATTGTATATAACGCATAAGAAAGGATGCTAGTGGATGAAGAAAAGCAAGGGGAACATATTACTATTAGTGCTTGGTCTTTTTGTGGTAGTGGTATTGCTATCCCAAGTTTTACTTACCACAGCATTACGTAGTGTACAAACAACAAGTAAAGATTATGAACAAGAGCAAGTCTATATCATAACTAAAGATGTACTAGGTGGCTTAATATTGAAGATTAAGCAGAATGATTCAGTAATTGAGTATATCGAAGATAAAGCTTGCTCGGCTAGTGATGGTAGATTAACTGCTAGTACCGTCGTTGAATTTGAGGATAAGTCTTACCCTGTAGATTTTGTGTTTGATTGTAACATCCATGATGATGTAGCTTGTATTGAAGTTGAAGCAACAGGCTATAGTGATAATTATAGTGAGAGTATCGTGGCATCTTTTGCTAGAACATTCAGTGAAGATGAAATAGTTAATGAAGATGCTGCGGATTTATCTCAAAAGAATAATGATTATATTAAAGAAATGTTAGACGCTTATAATAAGAATCATGGAACAAATTATGAATTCCCTTCGGATGCAGCTATTTATACATCATATGCGAAAGATATATTAGGCTTAGATATTGACTGGTTATTAGCTTTATTAGGGTTAAATGGTGATTCAGTTTTAATGAATTCAACCTTTAATGGCGCAATATATTCTAATAGCCAGAACTTATACATATATAATTCTGTAGTGAATGGTGAGATTAACTTCCGTTATAGTTCTAAAGGCTTTAGACTTTATACGAAAATGGGGAATGGACCTAAAAAATCTAAAGTCGGTAGTTTATCAAACGTAAGAAACAGATATGTTTGTTCGACTAATGGAAATAGTGTAAATGGTGAACATTGTATAGCGTTATCAAATAACGTAAATAAACCAGAGAATCGTGAATTCAGAAAATACTTAGAGTTTAGTGGTGTATCAACTGATCCACAAACTCATGAAATTAAGTTTAGTGAAGAAGTGTTAGATAGAATAGCTGAATTAGCTGTTGAATACAAATATAAATCAATGTCTGAGTGCATACAGGCTATGTTTATACGTAAAGCACCAACACTAAGCTTATTTTCAACTAAACCTATTGAAAATTTTCATTTCGATAACTCATTATGGAAAGCAGTAGATGAAGAGCCACTATTTGATGACATACCAAGAATTATTGATTTATATACTAATAATAAAGAAAAGGTTATTACGCGTGTTATTAAGTTAAATAAAGATTTTAATGGAATAATATATGCACCTTCGATGTATCTACAGGTTGATAGTTCTAGTCCGATAACTATCAATGGACAAGTTGCAGTGTGTGGGTTTAGATTAAATAATGTTACTTTTAACTATGTAAACTTTATTGCTGAAGGTGGTGTAGATGATTCTTATCATTTTGAAGGATATAAATAGTTAAAAAGGTTTTGTAAATAGGAAATGTTTGTAGTATAATTTAACCGTGATTTTAGTATACATAAATTATAGGGAGAGAAACAAATGAAAAAGCTCAATAAAAAGGGATTTACATTAATGGAGTTGATTATTGTTATCGCTATTATCGCAGTATTAATGTTGATTTTAGTACCAACAATGGGTGGCTTTGTAGGACAAGCTAAAGAAGAAGCTAATACAGCTAATGCAAAGGCTGTGTATACTGCAATTGTTGCACAAAATACTGCGGCTAAGGCTGGGTTAGGTTATGATGAAGTAGAAGATGGTAATTGTAAAGATTCTAACTTACATTCTGATTTCTATGACAAAAGCGATTTAGGTAATGCTACTTGCACTATTACTATTACGAGTAATGAATATACTGTTACTTATGATACTGGTAAGTATCCGAATTAATTTGTGGGAGGATGATTATGAAGAGATTAAATAAAAAGGGATTTACATTAATGGAATTAATCATTGTTATTGCTATTATCGCAGTATTGATGTTGATATTAGTACCAACAATGGGTGGATTTGTAGATACTGCTAGAGATGAAGCTAACTTGGCAAATGCGAAAGCTGCTTATACTGCAGCAGTGGCTCAACAAACAGCTGCTGATGCTGGATTAGGGTACGATGATTTAGTTGATGGAACGTGCACAAAAATTGAAGGTAAAACATGGTCTAATTTAAGTACAGATTTCTATGATTCAGCTGAATCAGAATCATGTACTATTGATGTAACAACTAATGATGGGAAAGTGACAGTTGATAGCGCCACTTATGCTGGTGTTACTTATCCAGACGATGCAGATTAATACATTTCAATAGGAAAACCAAAGCACCCAATCAAGGGTGCTTTTACTATTTATAAAGTAATTATATATCACAACAATAATCCTAAATACCACGCTATTATTTGTTGTCCATATAATACAGCGATTGTAAATCCTATGCATAAGTAAGGCCCAAATGCCATTACTTCCTTACTATTTTTCTTTTTAGTTAGTATGTAGTAAATCGCAATGATAGCCGCTGATACTGTACCAATTAAGAAGGATAGTATGGTATTCCCTATACCTAGATAAAAACCACAGCTTGCCATTAGTTTAATATCTCCACCACCTATTCCATCTTTTATAAGATAATATATGATTAATAATGGAATACTAATGCATAGAGCACCTACTATTTGTGAGGTGATAGATATATCTTTAATGAATAAATAACGGATTAGTCCTAAAATTATGAATAGTATATGATTATATTCATATATATCCATAGTGTCATAATCAATGTATGCTATCACTATTAGTAATGATATGAAGATAAAATGAAGTAGTGTTAGTAGTGTGAATTGATATTTATAAAATACTAGTATGAATAGTATTCCTGTTAATAGCTCTACCCCAAAATATCTTGGTGATATAGAGGTGTGACAATATCTGCATTTCTTTCCTAATAATAAGTAACTAAATAATGGTACTAAATCTAATGCATGTAGTTGATGACTACAAGTGGGACAGAATGATCTTCCTTTCGCAACAGAAATATTGTTAGGAATACGATATATACATACATTTATAAAGGAACCAATGCATATACCAATAAGGAATATGAAAGAATAAGTAATTAGATTATATAGTAATATTAAGGTATCTAAGCTCATAGATTCACTCCTTTCAGTTATTATATTATACCATATAAATATAATGTAAGGATATATAGGTATTAAAGTAGGAAGGTCAGTAAAAGAGAATAAAATGATAATTTGTAAGTGTATATGTGGTGTTATTGGTATTATTTATGGAGTGTTATGCAAAATAAATTTTGTTTCAGAAAATTTTCATAACTAAAACGCTTTCAATTTAAGTGAGTTAGGTGTATACTATTAGTACATGAAGATTAACCAGTATAGATAATTAATAATGTGGCTTAATAATAGCCCTCTTTTACTATCCGTAAAGGAGTAATAGCATAAAACTTGATAGCACTATACTAGTTTATCCGATATGAAGAAACATCGTATTATTTATAATAAGGAGGAACAATACCATGGATCAATTAACAAAATTATTCTATGATGCTTGTGCAAATGGAGATTTCGCGCGAGTATGCTCAAGTATCTCAAGTGGCGTTGACGTAAACTATGTCAATGGAGAAGGCCGCACAGCTTTAATGCGTTCTGCTAAACGTGGATATCTTGATATCGTTAGACGCTTAGTTGACAATGGAGCTGATGTTAAGGCTAGAGATAACAATAATAAAACTGCTTTAATGGGTGCGGCTAAAAAAGGACATTTAGATATCGTTAAGATGTTAGTAGGTAACGGAGCTGACGTAAATGCAGCTGATAATAAGAAACGTACATCTTTAATGCGTGCAAGTTTCTTAGGTCATGAAAGAGTTGTAGCATACTTAATTGAAAAGGGTGCAGATTTAGATGCACAAGATGAACAAGGACGTACAGCATTGATGGAAGCTACAGTAGCATTCCAACTTGACTGCGTACATTTATTAGTTGAAAAGGGTGCAGACCTTAATAAGCAAGATGCTAATGGTTGCACAGCATTAATGCGTGCTGCTTATGGAGGTCATTTAGACTTAGTTCAATATTTATTAGACTATGGTGCTGATAAAGAAATTACAGATAATAATGGAAATAAAGCTGTTCACTATGTTCGTGAGCATTGTTTAGATTACCTTAAACAAGTATTGAAATAGGAGGACAGCAGTATGAGAGACTATTTAGCACATGAGATTAGAAATATCTGTTTATTAGGGCATAGTGGAAGTGGTAAAACTTCGCTATTAGAAGCAGTATTACTTTATACAAAGGCAATCGACCGTTTCGGTACTACAGCTTCAGGTAACTCTACAAGTGACTATGACCCTGAAGAAGTTAAGAGAAATTTAAGTGTATTCACATCTATCGCTCCAGTTGAATGGAATGACAATAAGATTAATTTTATTGATACTCCAGGTTATTTAGATTTCGCTGGTGAAATGCAACAAGGTTTACAAGCTGCTGATAACGCATTAATCGTTGTTGGTGCAAAAGATGGTGTACAAACAGGTACTGAAAAGGCTTGGAAATATGCTACTGGTAAGAAATTGCCAACTATTTTCTTCATTAATAAAATGGATGAAGAAGATGCTTCATTTGTTGATACTTATACAGCATTACGTGAAAAATTTGGTAAGACAGTTATCGCATTCGAAATTCCTATTATCGAAAATGGTGTGGTAATTGGTAACGTTAGCTTATTAGAACGTAGAGCATTCAAATATTCTAAAGGACAAGGTAAGCCTGAAGAAATTGAAATTCCAACTAACTTAGCTGATGATATCGATTTATATATCGAACAAATTAAAGAAGCTATCGCTACTACTGATGATGAATTAATGGATCGTTATTTCAGTGGTGAAGAATTTACTCAAGATGAAATCGCTAAGGGTGTTCGTCTAGGTGTTAGAAGTGGTGAAATCCGTCCAGTATTCTGTGGTAGTGCAGTTAACTTAAGTGGTGTATCACGTTTAATGAGCGTTATTAATAAATACTTCCCAACTTATGCTGAAGCTGGTTTAATCGAAGGTTTTGATAAGGATGAAAACGTTGTTAAGATGGCAACTGCTGAAGATGAAAAATTCTCTGCATTCGTATTCAAGACTATCATTGACCCATTCGTAGGTCGTATTTCATTCATTAAGATTATGAGTGGTGTATTATCTAGTGGTGTAAGTGTTTATAATCCTAATAAGGATGAAGAAGAAAATATTTCTCAAATTTACACAATTAAAGGTAAGTATCAAATGGCTGCTGGTAAGTTATTTACTGGTGATATTGGTGCTGTAGTTAAATTACAATATACAGATACTAATGATACATTATGTACTAAAGAAAAAGTAGTTACTTATGAACCAATTGAATTCGTAACTCCTATGTTACCAAAGACTGTTGTTCCTAAATCTAAGAATGACGAAGATAAATTATCTCAAGCTCTACAAAGAGTTGCGAAAGAAGATTTATCTTGCCGTGTTGAAACAAATACAGAAACTAAAGAAACAGTATTATACGGTGTTGGTGATCAACATATCGATGTATTAGTAAGTAAATTAAAAACTAAATATAAAGTTGATGTAGAATTAAAAGAACCTAAAGTTCCATATCGTGAAACTATCCGTGGTAAATCTTCTGTTGAAGGTAAGCATAAGAAACAATCTGGTGGACATGGTCAATTCGCAGATGTATTTATCGATTTCGAACCAGTTGATAGTGAAGAAATGGTATTCGAAGAAAAGATTTTCGGTGGTGCAGTACCTAAACAATACTTCCCAGCTGTTGAAGCAGGTTTAAGAGAATGTATGAATAAGGGTATTCTTGCTGGATTCAAAGTTGTTGGTGTTAAAGCTACATTAACTGATGGTAAATATCATGATGTAGACTCAAGTGAAATGGCGTTCAAGACTGCTGCTCGTATCGCTTATAAAGAAGGTATGGCAAAAGCTAAACCAGTATTACTTGAACCAATCGTAGATGTTGAAGTTGTTATTCCTGAAGATTATACAGGTGCTGTTATGGGTGACTTCAATAAACGTAGAGGTTCTATCATGGGTATGGATCAACATGATGGCTTACAAGTTATCAAGGCTGAAGTTCCTATGACTGAAATGATGCGTTATGCTACTGAATTACGTTCTATGACTCAAGGACGTGGTGAATATACTCAAAGCTTCAATCGTTACGATATCGCTCCACAACCAGTTGCTGATAAGGTAATTGCTAGTGTCGGTAAAGTTGACGATGATGATGAATAGTATTTAATAAACTAATGAAGGTGTAGCGATTGCTACACCTTTTACTTTAGGTAGTTAATAGTTATTGAAAAGTTGCGAATATGGCTGAAAATTGGTATAATTATACTAATTTGGGAGGTGTTTTCATTTATGCTTAAGCGTTTTTGTAGTTACTATAAACCAGAGATGAAATGGTTTACTTTAGACTTAGTATGTGCATTCTTTATTTCGATTTGTGGTATGGCATATCCAATTGTTACTCGAAAAATGTTGAATGACTACATACCTAACAGTAATATGCGAGCATTAGTAATTGCAGCTTGTCTTGTTATTGTGATTTATATTATTAAGAATATTTTAAATTGGTTAGTTACATATTATGGGCATATGGTGGGAGTTCATATGCAAGCAAATATGCGTAAAGAATTATTTGAACACTTACAAAAAATGCCATTCAGTTATTTTGATGAACATGAAACAGGGACTATTATGTCTCGTATGGTTAATGACTTAATGAATATCTCAGAACTAGCTCACCATGGGCCAGAGGATTTATTTATCTCTTCAGTTATGATTATTGGATCATTTACGTATTTATGTTCGATTAACGTTACATTAACATTAATCATCTTCTGCTTTGTGCCAGTATTAATTATTTTCTCAATGAAGTTGCGTAAAGAAATGAATGTGGCATTCTTAGAAAGTAAAGAAGCTATTGGTGAAGTTAATGCGAATCTACAAAGTTCATTAAGTGGTATTCGTGTGGCTAAGGCATTTACAAACTCTAAATATGAAGAAGAAAAATTCGATGAAGGGAATTCACATTTCATTGAGGCACGTAGAAAATCTTATAAAGCGATGGCTACCTTTGGTACAGGGAATGGCTTTATTACGGATTGTTTAAACATTGCAGTGTTATTATTTGGTGGTATCTTTACTTATAAACAAATCATTAACTATGCAGATTTAGTTACATATATGTTGTTTATTAATCAGTTTATTTCTCCTATTCGTACATTAGTTGGCTTTATTGAACAATACCAAGATGGTATGACTGGGTTCCAAAGATTTATTGAAATCTTAGACGAGCCAGTGGAAAGTGATCCAGTAGATGGTATTAAGCTAGAAAATGTAAAGGGTGAAATTGAGTTTAAGAATATTGATTTTTCATATGGTGAAGGTAAAGAAACTATCTCTGATATTAGCTTACGTATAAATGCTGGAGAGACATTAGCTTTGGTAGGACCTAGTGGTGGAGGTAAGACAACATTATGTCACTTATTACCTCACTTCTATGAAATTAGTAAAGGTTCTATTATGATTGATGGTCATGATATTAACGATATTACGTTAGATACATTACGTAGAAATATTGGTATTGTGCAACAAGATGTATTCTTGTTTAATGGTACTATTAAAGAAAATATTGCTTATGGTAGATTAGACGCTACAGATGAGGAAATCTATGAAGCTGCTAAGCGTGCTAATATCCATGATTATGTAATGGGATTAAAGGATGGCTATGATACTAATATTGGTGAGCGTGGTATTAAGTTAAGTGGTGGTCAAAAGCAACGCTTAAGTATTGCACGTGTATTCTTGAAGAATCCTAGTATATTAATTTTAGATGAAGCTACTAGTGCTTTAGATAATACAACTGAAATTCTTATTCAAAAGGCATTAAATGAATTATGTAAAGGACGAACTACAATCGTTGTAGCACACCGTTTGTCAACAATTAAGAATGCTGATGAGATTGCCGTTATTTCTCGAGGTAAAGTTGTTGAACAAGGTACTCATGAAGCTTTATTAGAAAAGAATGGTGCTTATAAGACCTTATATGATGCACAATTTAAGACTGTTAATGATGTAATGGTGGAAGTTGAAATAGGATAATAAAGTAGGTCAGTATGTATATGCATATTGACCTTTTTATATATATTTATTATCACATGTAGTTGATTGTGTTATAATTAGAGTAATAAGTTATTATCATAATTAAAGGAGAATCATATGGGATCAAGTGTTTTATTATTAGGTGTATTAGGTATAATCATCCAATGTATATTCATTGTGATTGAACATCAAAAGAAGTATGTACCAGCGGTTGTTTTAAAAGGAAGTGCTTCTGTAATTTTCTGTATTATTGGTTATTTAGGGTATTCCAATACTATTAACACAGAGTTTGGGAAGATGGTATTTATTGGACTTATTATGGGTGCTATAGGGGATATCTTATTGAACCTACGCTTTGTATTTGAAAAGGTTGGACAAAAAATCTTCCTAGCAGGAATTGCTGCTTTCTTTACTGGACATATATTATATTTAGTGGCACTTATACCATTATCAACAAACTTAGTTCCTTGTTTAGTTGTTGGTGTTGCAGTTGCGGCAACCATACTTTCATGGATATTTAAAACATTAACAGTTAAGCTAGCATTCAAATTATTCGGAATTTTCTATATTGGGGCAATCGTTGTCATGACAAGTGTAGCTATCGGAAATGTTATCACAATTGGGTCTACTAATGCGATTATGTATGCAATTGGTGCAGTGTTATTTACATTATCAGATATAGTATTAATCTTTAATACATTTGGTAGTGTACAAAAGTATTCTATGCGAATCATAAACTTACTATTATATTATGTAGGTCAATTGTTAATTGCTTGTAGTTTATTCTTTATTTAGTAGGTGATTAGTGATGAATCTTAAATTAAGAGAACATGCAAATCAAATAATTGAAGATACAATTGCAGATATACAGGTAGATAGCGTACTGAGAAAGGCATTAGAGAATCATTCATTTCCAGATTCGATTATTTTAGTAGCGATTGGTAAAGCTGCTTGGCAAATGGCAAAAACAGCTAGTGATACATTAGGTGATAAGATTAGGCGAGGTATTGTTGTCACAAAGTATGAACATAGTAAAGGGAATATTGATAACTGTGAATGCTTTGAAGCTGGACATCCAATCTTAGATGAAAACTCAATAGCCGCAACTAACAAAGTGATCGAGTGTGTAAATAACTTAAATAGCGATGATTATGTTTTATTTCTAGTATCTGGTGGAGGCAGTGCGTTGTTTGAGAGTCCATTAGTATCTTTATCAGAACTACAATTCATCAATAATCAACTTTTACGTTCTGGTGCAAGCATTTATGAAATTAATACTATTCGTAAAAGATTATCAAGTGTTAAAGGTGGAAAGTTTGCAGCATTATGTCATCCAGCGCATGTTCATGCGGTAATTATTTCTGATGTACTTGGTAATGCACTAGATGTAATCGCATCAGGACCTTCCTGTGTTGATAATAGCACTAGTGAAGAAGCTTTAAAGATAGTTAGAAAGTATGGATTAGAAGTATCTAAGGAAGTAATGGGTTATTTATTAATTGAAACTCCTAAAAAGCTTAATAATGTTAGTCATGAAATTATTTCGTCAGTACATGACTTATGTTGTAGTTGTGCTTCCAATTGTGAGAAATTAGGATATGAAACAATGATTCTTAGCGAAGATATTAATGGTGAAGCTAAAGAAGTAGGTAGCTTTTTAGGTTCCATAGCTAGAACTTATGCTAATTCTAATAAGAAGCTAGCATTCATAGCTGGTGGAGAGAGTGTAGTTCATTTGAGAGGAGATGGACTTGGTGGTAGAAATCAAGAACTAGTTATTGGTGCAACATCAAATATCGAATCACTTCATAACGCGTGCATTTTCAGTATTGGCAGTGATGGTACAGACGGACCTACTGATGCAGCAGGTGGATATGTGGATGGAGATACACTTAATGAACTATTGGAGCATGATTTGAGTGTTCATCAAATACTTGCCTGTAATGATGCTTATCATGCTTTAGAGAAGGTTAATGGGCTTATTAAGACAGGCCCAACAGGAACTAATATCAATGATGTAGCTGTGGTATTGATAGATAATAAAAATGTATGATTAGTGCGGATTATTTGATATTATAAAATTTTGAATAGCTAATTTAAAATATATGATTATTTTTCTAACATAATCATATATTTTTTCTTTATATATAGGGATATTTTATTTTCTAAAATAAAATATTTTAAAATTTTTGTCCATTTTCTAATTTCGTTACAATAGTAAGATGTAGGGGAAATAAATACCTCTTATCCCAAGTAAAGACTATAAACGAAAGGAGGAATGGAATGGGTAAACAAGATACACAAATGAAACAATATATGGAGAATAATCGAAGATTTGCCAATCTAATTAACACCAGTGTATTTAAAGGAAAGAAGAAACTACAAAAAGAGTATTTAGAAGAACGAGATACTACGGAATTAAGTGTGATATTAGAGGGTGATGAAGTGTTACCATATACCCAAAAATACCAAGATATTATGAAAGAAGCAATCATAAAAGAAAATGATCATATGATTAGTATCTTAATTGGATTAGAGAACCAAACATATATCGATTATCTAATGCCACTACGAGTACTTAATTATGCTGTATTAAACTACAATAAGCAAATACGAGAAAAGGAAAAGAAGAAGTATAAAGATACTAATGAGTTCTTAAGTGGAGTAAGTAAAGACACAAAGGTGAAACCAGTATTAATGGTAGTGTTAAGCTGGGTACAAGGACCGTGGGATGGACCAATGAGCTTGAAGGAATTATATGATGTCAGTGATGAAGAGATATTAGAGATATTACCAGACTTTAAGATGGTGATGATATCACCATATGATATGAGTGAAGAGGAATTAGATAAATATGATGAAGATTTAGGAAAAGTATTACGATTTATAAAACGATGTGGAGAAGCGAAGGAAGGGAAAGATATATTACGAGATAGTGATATTGAGTATACGAAGGTAGATAGAGAGAGTGCGTTATTATTAAGAGAGTTAACGGGGAAAGAATTTGAGATAGAAGAAAATCAGGAGGAGATAAATATGTTGGAGTCAATGAAGCGATTATTTGAGGTAGAAAAGAAGAAGGGCTTTGAGGAAGGCAGAATGGCTGGAATAACTGAAGGAGAAGAGAAAGGCAGAACTGAGGGGAAAATAGAAGGTTTGAACGAAGGTGATGAAAGAAGATTAATATTAAGTATC
>JAFXJJ010000089.1 GCA_017532345.1 Erysipelotrichales bacterium | reverse complement strand
CTCATCACTAGGTGATACAATTCCTGGCACCATTATACTACGAATTCCAGCATTATGAGCTGCCTCAATACCAGAATTTGAGTCCTCTAAAACAACTGTATCAAGTTTAGAAATCCCAAGTTTCTCGCAAGCTAGTAAAAAAATCTCTGGATTAGGTTTACTATGTTCTATCATATCACCACTTACCACATTTTCAAAGAATTCATAAATTCCAGCCATCTTCAAACGCTTAACAGCTAAATCTTGATAAGTCGATGTTGCAACTACCATTCGTTTGTTTTTCACTTTCAAATATTCTAATAGTTCTCTAACTCCAGGCATTAATTTAACACCTTCTATTTCAAACTGACGTAGATTCTTCTCATTAACAGCATTTCTAACAACTTCAAAATCTATATTTGTATCTACTTCTTCTTCAAATATCTGTTGCGCATCTTTTACAGATCGTCCAATAAACTTAATATATGTTTCATATGGTGTCACAAAGCCATTTTCTTTCGCAACAGCTTGCCAGTTATTAAGTGATACCGTTTCACTATCGACTAGTAGTCCATCCATATCAAAAATAAATCCATCAAAACTTTTATTCTTATATTCAGTAACAGCGATTCCATCACCTAATTCATAAAATGTAGTTTTAAATATTTCATTTTCCTCTAAGTAAGAAATATAATTTCTTATCTTACGTACTAATTGACGTACATTTCGACTTTCTACATTGGCATTTGGATCAACTAAACCATGAAATGATAAGTTATCTGAAATTATATAGCCATTTTTATCAAGATTAGGAACAAATCGTTCGAAAAACTTCGTATATTGTGCTTTCGCAGCATCAATAAAGATAAAATCATATTCACCTGTTATTTCATATTCTAATGCATCACCATGAATTAATGTAATACGGTTTTCAAATCCTGCCTCTTTAATATTCTTTACAGCCTCATTATATCTAGTAGTATCACGTTCAATTGTAGTTACATGGATTTCATCGTCTAGCATACACATTCTAATTGAGGAATATCCAATGGCAGCACCAATTTCTAGAATTCTCTTGATTTGATGTTTATTTATAAAGTCAAGTACAAACTCCATTCCTTCTTCTTGCATAATCGGAATATTAAAGTCTACAGCATATTTTTCCATTCTTCTAATTAAGTCTTCCATATTGTTCTCCTAAATTAATTCATAATGCTTTAAAGCATTTTCAACTCCATCTACACTACTAAGTGTTGTGACAAATTCAACCTTATCTCTTAGCATTGGATTACCATTTTCCATTAATACTGAATGCTTCACATGTTCAAGCATTGGTAAATCATTTGTACTATCACCAAATACGTAACAATTATCTAAAGTTGTATTAAAGTAATTACATAGATAATCTATTCCTGTAGCTTTACTATATCCTAATTGTTCATATTCATAAAAATTATTGCCACGATCAATCTTTCGGAAATACTTACCTACAAATTCATTAAACCTTACATAATCACCAAAATCATCTTCCATCACGCAAAACTTTTCAAACAGTAAATCGTCTTTAGGATAATATGATAACGGCATTTTTTTCTCGACAAATGATTTATTCAGATCATCAAACATTTCAAATCTAGTATTTTCTAATGAACTGACACCATAATATCCTTCAAAATAACATTCTACATTACATTCTAGTGCTAATTTCATAATTTCTTTGCATAATTCTTTATTTAATACGTTATGTAAAAGAATTCTTCCTTGATATTCTATATATGTACCTAGTCCACACACTATTCCATCAACCATTTCTTTAAAATTATTCTCAATAATAGGATAAGTACGACCTGAATTTAAAAAGCAAAGATGTCCATTTTCCCTTGCTTTTGCGACTGCTTGCCTAGTGCTTTCCGGTATAATTCCTGTTGCTTCATCAGTTAGTGTGCCATCAATATCGAAAAATAATAGTTTTCTCATATAATCCCTCATTTCAGTTAGTATTGTACCATATTCCAACACTTAACTAAACAAATAAAAGGAAATTCTTATTAATTTCCTTGTTTATTTATTAGTTTAAGTTATAATTACTAATCCATATAATTGCCGAATAATAAACATAATAAAAGAGCTAATTAACCATTAGCTCTTTCTCTTAATTCCTTTAAGATAACTTCAAGTTCTTCATCATCTTTAATCTTACAACCAGCAGCAACTAAATGTCCACCACCATTATGATTATATGCAATATCATTACAT
>JAFXJJ010000088.1 GCA_017532345.1 Erysipelotrichales bacterium | reverse complement strand
CAATTGCTTCATCATACTTTTTATGACACGTTAAATTACCTCTACGATAATCATCATTATCCATAGCTGGTAAATCATCATGAATTAACGAGTATGTATGAATAAATTCGATAGCTAGACCAACATTTATGACACTATCTAAATCTAAACCATACCCTTTACATGCCTTAAGGAATAGCATTGGTCTTACGCGCTTTCCACCAGCTAACAACGAATACAGCATAGCTTCTTTCACAGTACCATCTTTAATATTTTCAAGTGATTTATTTAATGCTTCATCAATCTTATTCTTCATGTTCTTTACCTTTCTCATGTTTCATAATTATTTGATTAATTGTTTCATCAAATTGCTTTAATTCATTATCACATTTCTCTACTAAATTTAAACCTTCTTCAAATAGCTTCATAGCTTTATTTAATTCAATATCTTCATTTTCTAAATTAGATACTATTTCTTCCAAACGCTTCATATTACTTTCAAAGCTTTTCTTCTCACTCATTTTGTTTTCTCCTTACTAGTTACAGTAGCACTAACCTTACCATCAATATAAGTAATATCAATTGTATTATTAACCTCTATATCATCAATACTCTTTATAAGTTCATCATTTGCATATGTAATAGTATATCCTTTAGCTAATATCTTCAAAGGAGAATATGCATCTAACAACGATATATTCATCTGTAACTTATCATGATTATTCTTTGATATCATCTGAATATTTCTTAATAATTCTAATTTCAAAGACTCCACCATACGCTTTTCATCATCGATAAATTTAGTATTACGTAAAAAGCGCTCTCTTAAATATAAATATTCCTTTTTTCTAGTGTTATATATATCAGAAAAATGATCTATTTTTTGTTTGTATATTATTAAATCATGTTGCTTGTCAATCACCTTTAATTTAGGATTCTGTATATATGGATGCTTTTTAATTAACTGCAATCTAGCATTATTTACTTGTTTAATCGCTTTTATATTATTAATCAAACGATTTTTATATGATGATATTTGAAATAACACCTCTCGATAATCAGGTGTAATAAGTTCAGCAGCAGCAGTTGGTGTAGGAGCACGCATATCACTGACATAATCAACTAAAGTTGTATCTGTTTCATGACCAACTCCTGTGACAATAGGTGTATGTAATTTGTAAATTGTTCTAATTAACTCTTCATCATAAAAACAAAATAGATCTTCAATAGATCCACCACCACGTACTAATAATATCACATCATTATTATCATTATCTGCTTCAGCTAATCGTTTAATAATATTCTTAGCTGCATTTTCTCCTTGTACTAGTGAAGGATAGAAATTTATCTTACCAATCGGCCATCTGCGCTTAATTGTGGTGAAAACATCTTGTGTTGCTGCACCCTCTAAAGCTGAAATAACTGCAATATTCATAGGATACTTTGGTAATGTTTTTTTGTGCTCACTATCAAATAATCCCTCTAATGATAGCTTACGTTTTAGTTCTTCTATTCGTTGATAGATTTGACCTAATCCATCTAATTCAATAGAATCAACATAAATCTGACATTGTCCACTACTCTCATAAATCGAGATAGTACCACGTACTAATACATTCATACCGTTTTCAATCTTTAATGGACAACGATACGCTTTATTCGCAAACATAACGCAAGAAATCCTTGCGTTTTCATCTTTAAGGGTAAAGTAAAAATGTCCGCTACGATGAGCTACAAAATTACTAATTTCCCCTTTTACTATTAAATCCTGTAACTTTGGATCAATATCAACTTTACTCTTTAAATAACGTACTAATGACGCTACTGTAACAATTGAACTCATAGACGATCTAATACACCATTAATAAACTTATATGAATCCTCATCACAGTACTTCTTTGCAAATTCAACAGCTTCATTAATTACCACAGGCTTTTGCACTTCACCAGCTGTAATCTCATGTGTCGCTAAAAGTAAAATAGCTTGTTCAATATATCCTAAACGATCAAAACTCCAATCCTTAAGATTCTTATTAATAATTCCTTTATATTCATCCATATTTTCTAAACATTCAATAACATTATCTAAAATAAATGGATCAATATCCTTTAATTCTTTCTTACATAAATCCTCAAGGATAACACGAATATCACTCTTTAGTAATAAATATTGATACAAGCTAAACATTGCTTTTTCTCTCAAAGAACTTCTTGTTGCCATATACAAATCCTCCATATATAACTATTATATCACATTAATGCTTTAAAACACAGTAAAAATGACTCTTACGAGTCATTCTTAATCAAATGTAAATCCAATTACTTGTATGTCAATAAAATCAACTTTAATTTCTGACATATTATAGATAGCAGAATAAATACGCTTTTGTAAATCAACACATGCATCATTTACATTAGCACCATATTTAATTTTAACTTCTGCTGAGATTGTCATTTTATCTTTAGTTAACTTACAACTAACTGAATGATGGAAACGACTAGCATCTCCTAATTCTGCATATTCACTTTCAGTAATAGCAATAGCAGCGATTGTTTCGAATACACCTTTAGTTAAACCAAATACACCTGACGAACTGTTTGTATTAATAGCAAAATATTCTTGCGTCATATAAGTCACCTTCTTTTCAATCTTAATTATAAATGAAAGTCACTTTTATTTCAATACAAAAGATACCTCATATAAATAAGATGATGATATTTCAGGTTTAATAATTTCTAATATCTCAAGAACTCTTTGCTTGTCCTTTTGTTCATTCACAGTAATATAAACTGTTTCATTCTTAATACTACATACAGCTTCAATACTATTATCCAATAATTTCTCTTCTAATTCTTTCTCTAATTGCATTAACTGCTTTTTACTCTCAATATTGGATAATGCCACTTGTTTTTCATCAACAGTTGATGAAACAGATGATACAACTTTACTTTCTTTATTAATATAATCATTATTTGAGTTTTCTTTTTCTAATAAAATTTCATTAAATTGTTTATCTGTTTCATTACTTACTTCTTCTAATGGTAGTGTGATATAGTAAATCGACATCATCATAATTACAGACATAAATGTTAGTAATAATATACCTTGTTTCTTCATAGTTTCATCTCCTCAAGATAATATATGATAGACATAATGAGAAAATGAAAAAACTGCTAATCAAATTAGCAGTTTATCGCTTATCTATGAACATTACTATTGTTTTTATCTTTTACGATAACGTCATGTGCTCCACCTTCAACAATTGATGTAGCAGAAACTAATGTTAATTTAGCTTTTTGTTGTAATTCTGGAATTGATAATGCACCACAGTTACACATTGTTGAACGAACTTTGTATAATGTGATATTTACATTATCTTTTAATGGACCAGCATAAGGAACATAACTATCTACACCTTCTTCAAATGTAAGTTTTTGAGCTCCTCCTAAATCATAGCGCTGCCAGTTTCTAGCACGATTACTTCCTTCACCCCAATATTCCTTAACATATGTACCATTGATTTGTAACTTAGCTGTTGGAGATTCTTCGAAACGTGAGAAATAACGTCCTAACATTACGAAGTCACTACCCATTGCTAATGCTAATGTAATATGGTAGTCATATACGATACCACCATCTGAACAAATAGGAATATAAATACCTGTTTCTTCAAAATATTCATCTCTAGCCTTAGCCACTTCAATAACAGCAGTTGCTTGACCTCTACCAATCCCCTTAGTTTCGCGAGTAATACAGATAGAACCACCACCGATACCAACTTTAATGAAGTCAGCACCAGCTTCAGCTAAGAAACGGAAACCTTCTCTATCAACAACGTTACCAGCACCTACTTTAACGCTGTCCCCATATTTTTCACGAATCCATCCAATTGTTCTTGATTGCCATTCACTGAAACCTTCAGATGAGTCGATACATAATACATCGACACCAGCTTCTAATAATGCAGGAACACGTTCTGCATAGTCACGAGTATTAATACCAGCACCTACTACATAACGTTTTGAATCATCTAATAATTCTAATGGATTTTCTTTATGTGAATCATAGTCCTTACGGAATACGAAGTAACATAAGTTTTGATCCTTATCTACGATTGGTAAACAATTTAATTTTTTATCCCAAATTAAGTCATTACATTCACTTAGATTAATTCCTTCATAACCTACAACTAATTTGTCAAATGGTGTCATGAATTCTTCAATCTTAGTATCTTCACTCATTCTACTTACACGATAGTCACGAGAAGTTACCATACCTAATAATTTACCATTAGCAGTACCATCTTCTGTAACAGCCATAGTTGAGTGTCCAGTAACTTCTAATAATGCTAATACATCCTTTAATGTTTGACTTGGTTTTAAGTTTGAATCTGATGTGATAAAACCTGCCTTATAGTTCTTAACACGAGCTACCATCTTAGCTTGGTCTTCAATTGATTGAGAACCATAAATAAAAGATATTCCACCCTCTTTAGCTAAAGCAATTGCCATACGATCATCACTAACTGATTGCATGATTGCTGAAACCATAGGGATATTCATTGTAATTGCACTTTCTTCACCCTTTTTAAACTTTACAAGCGGAGTTTTTAAGCTAACTGCTGTTGGAATACATTCGCTTGAAGAATAACCAGGTACTAATAAATACTCACTAAATGTGTGAGAAGGTTCGTTATAAAAATAAGCCATTTTCAAATTTTCCTCCTAATTTATTGCGTTTATTTTAGTATTCTTTACCATAAAAGTCAACATAATTACTTATAAAATTATAAAAATATAAAATATTATTACTGATTTAAATTTTAAACTATTTATTATAAACAAAAAAAGCGGATTATTCCGCTTTTTAAGCACGAGAAGAATACTTTCCGTCAGCTGTAGTTACAATTACCATTTCATCTTGTTCGATGAACAAAGGTACTTTAATTTGCAATCCTGTTTCAAGAACAGCATTTTTAGACGCACTTGTAGCAGTATCGCCCTTAACTGCTTGTTCGCATTCAACAATTTGAAGAGCAATCTTATCTGGTAGAACAACACCCAAGATTTCACCTTCATAGATAGACATTGAAACCATTGAGTTTTCTTTTAAGAAGTTTAATTCCCATTCAAGTCTTGCCTTAGGAACTTCAATTTGATCATAGCTTTCAGTATCCATAAATACTAGTTCTTCACCAGCATCATATAAATATTGCATTTCACGTTTATCAACATGAGCATCTTCAACTTTATCTCCACCTGTGAAAGATAATTCTTTGATAACACCAGTACGAAGGTTCTTAGCTTTTGTCTTAACGATCATTTGACGCATAGCAGTTTTGTTTAATGATAAATCTAATACAGTCCAAATACCATCTTCATATAAGAATGTTGTACCTGGTTTTAAATCGTTAGCAATAATCATAATAATTCTCCTTTATTAATATGCTTAAATATTTTAAGCTTTACTGCTACATTTTGTCAACTATTATGTGTTAATTATCCTTCTTATATTCATTAGTAATACATAAACATTCAGTATCAAATAGATAATATTTCTCAATTTTCAAATTCTTATATTTAATGTTTAAATCTGCTTGTTTTAAAAAGGAATTAATCTTAATATTTACACTCACATTATCTGATTCATAATGCATGTCATAATATGTTTCTTCATAGATTTCATTACGTATATAATATAACGATTCTAAGTATATATAATGAAGAACAATATTATCTTGATAAGAACTATGTATTTTCTTTTTCATAAATACCACCTTAGAAAAAGAAGAACATATAACTACACAAATAAGTAATACCCCTAAAGTTGTAGTACTAATCCCTCCACCACTCTTTTTTGTATATTCCAAAATCATAATCTACTCCTTGATATCTAAAACTAATATATAAAGCTTCATCCTCATAATAGAATAATACATCAGATATATTATTTATAAGTATTTGATACCCTACTCTTTTTACTAAGCGGTTTTTATCTTGTTCAATCGTAAATATTTCATTTCGATATAATATTTCAATATAATCATCACTTACATCTAAGACTTCACTCTCTGCTAATAATTCTTCAAGTTTCATTACCTGAATCATTAAAGAATAATAAGCATTATCATTTTGAATGTTTTTAAAGACGGTAAGATATGAATATAGTAGAAGTATTGTGAGGATAGTAATTGAAATTGAAACCAGTGATTCTAATAAGATTGAACCCTTTCGTACATTTCGTCGTATCGATAATCAGCTCCTTCATTATAAAAAATATTATTTAATGAATAATAATGAGAAAAATCAGCATATTCTGTTTGATAATTCTTAGATTTTAGATAATTATAAGCTGAAATTAGTTCTATTGAAACTAAAATAATAAGAAAACTCATTAATGAATCTAGCATCACAAACCCATTACTCTTTGATTTCATAATTTCCTCCACCAATCCATAAAACAATACTCTTTGAATATTGATTATTAAAATAAGTTATAGTATTAGCTAACTGTATATTTCCATTCTCTGTATATCCAATAATGTATTCGTCATCTGCTCTTACATTACCGTAATTTAGATACTCTTCATCATCATATACAACATATTCCTCATAAATATAAATGCTTTTAGAAATATGATTTAAATAACTTTCATATTTAGCTCTAATAATTAAGTATTCTATTAATTCTAATTGTTTCTCCAAACATATTTTTAAATATGTATCATAAATCTTAGTGAGTCCTAAAACACTGATACATGAAGTAACACACAAAACCACTAGCATACTCGCTAATGTATAACCTTTATCTTTCAGCTTGTCCATCACTTATTGTAATCTCTGTACCATCCATACATTTAGTTTGGCTTTCCTTCAAGTATCCTTCTTCTACTAGTGTATCAATTGAATCTACAACTTCGCCTGTATCTAATTCATATTGAAGTATACTTGTATTCACGACTTCAATTAATGCACTACATCCTTTTTCTCTTACACTATTCATACGTTTTTGAATATTTGGAAGTGTAATTGTAAACAATAACGCAACGATGCTTAAAACAATAAGCATTTCTAACATTGTAAACCCTTTACTTTTCATTATAACCCTCCTTTACATATTTTCTAATATACTTAATGGTTCAAATAATAAATTAGCAATTGTCAAAACACAAATACATACTGATACATAAGAAAACCCCTGAAAACATAAAATAATATATTTTATAGATTTTTGTATTATTGCCTTGATTTCCTCAATGTAAATATTAATATACGCTATTAAAGAATTTGTAATATAACCTATTTTTATTAGTTGCTTTGAACGCTCATCAAAATATTCAATAGATGAAAATGCATCCACAAAACTCATACCTTCTTCATATCGCTTTTGAAGCAATAGTGCTATCTGGTAATTTATATGCGACTCATCTCCAAGTAACATAACCTCTTGGATTTCTCTTGTAGTTAGGGACTTTTCTAAAAAAACTATATAATGTGAAATAAAAAGATAAGTTATTATATTCGAAATTATTTTACGAACATAAGTAATATTAATTGAATTATAAATATTAATAAGCAAATTTCTTTTAAAAACTATATATCCCAAAATAATCATTGATAAAATCATAAGAAGTAATAAGCACATAAATACAACAATACCTTGTGATAAGTAAAGTAATATATTATCATTCATAATCCCCATCGATTCAAACATATTAATCATATTAGGAATAAGTTTGAAACAACCAAAATACATAACACTCATACTCACTATCACAATAATAAAGGGATATATTAATTTATTAATTAACGCTTTTCTTTCCTTTTCAGCTTTTTCAATTATGTCTACAACTATTAAGATAGCTTTGTCTAATGAATATAAATAATTAAAAGTTTTAAATAGTTTACTATAATCTTTTTCAGTAAATAAAATAGTTTCAATATTCTCACCATTCAATAATAATTCTTGAATATACTTTATTATCTTCTCATTCTTACTTGTTTTTATAATATCTAAAGCAACACTAAGTGATACTCCGCTTTGAAGTAAACTTCCTAAATTACGATATTCATGTATTGTTAGTACATTGTTTTTTGAACTCTGTTTTTGTAATAAGGTTTTTATTAAATAATTCCAATATCTTTTGATCAAGCTTACATCCAATAATTTCGCCATCTAACACCCTTTCAATATCATTCTTTTCTAGAATATCATAGACACATATTTTCTCATTCTTTCCTTTTATCAATCTTTGTGAGCAAACTAAAGATAATACTTGTTTAATATCGTCTTTACTTATACCTAATTCTAATAATCGATTAATTACTCCACTTGCACTACTAGCATGAATTGTTGAGAAAACCAAATGCCCAGTTAATGCACATCGAATAACCATTTTTGCTGTTTGAGCATCTCTTATTTCACCGACCATAATCACATCAGGATCATGTCTTAGTATTTGTTTAAGACCTTTCTCATATGTGATATTAGGATCTTGTATTTGTAGTTGAACTACATTTTGTTTTATCACCTCAATTGGATCTTCAATCGTAAATACACTTTTCTGATTTTCAATACATTCATCAATCAGTGCATACAATGTAGTTGTTTTTCCACTACCTGTAGCACCACTTAATAAAACTAATCCGCCAGTTAGTTTACAACAATTTTTAAATATTTTATTCTGCTTTCTATCATAACTTAAATTAGCTATAGTTATTAATTTATTGGGCTCTAATATTCGTAAAGCTCCATTAATCAAAGAAGGCGTTGATATGTATGAGAAACGTATCGGTATTTGTTTATCATTATAGTTCAGTGTACATGAACCACTTTGCATCTTATGAGAACTAGACATATCCATATTCGTTATAAATCTAAGATACTCTAGTATTCGCAAATCTCCTTTTTCATTGTATAAAAACATACCGTCGGAATTTCTCATATGAATCGTTAATACACCTTTATTTACATATAAATGAATATCACTAACATTATGTTCAAGCGCATATAATATTAAATCATCTAAATATTTTTCCATATACTCCTTTCTATTACCCCTCTACATAATTATTGTAAGTAAAGTAAAAAAAGGACAAAAAAAGTTAGAAAATAATTCTAACTTATAATAAATGATTCTTCATGTCCTGGGTAACAAGTATATCCATCATACTTAGATTTAATAAATTCAATACTTTCCATTAGTTCTGATTTACTACTACCATATAAATCATAACGACCAATACCATCCACAAAAATTGTGTCACCAGTAAATACATAATTATCAATACTAATACATACTGAGCCACTCGTATGGCCTGGTGTTTTTACAATCTCAAAATGATAATTACTAACGTCAATTATCTCTTTATAATTCAAACATTTAGTTTTCAGTGTTATTGAGCCCTCTATTTTTGAATTATATGAAGTAAATACTAAATCTTCACTATCTAAATAACAAGGACAATTATATAAATTAACTAAAGTATCCACAGCTTTAGTATGATCATAATGACCATGTGTTAAGAATATAGCTAATACTTTTAATTCTTCTTTAGCAACGTATTTCGCAATCTTCTTACTATTGTCACCTGGATCAATTATAATTGCTTCACCATCATTACTTATGACGTAACAATTAGTATCCTCTTCTCCAACTATTAAACGTTTAATTTTCATAGGCTATAAATAAAAAAAGCCAATAAGGCTTTTCTTATTATTTTTTCTCCTTGTGTAAAGTTTGTTTATTACAACGTGGACAGTATTTTTTAATTTCCATACGTTCTGGATGTTTACGTTTGTTACGAGTACCAATATAGTTTTGTTCTCCACATACTGAACATTGGAATGTTAACTTATCTCTCATGTGTGATCTCCTCCTAAACCATGCTCATTGATTATAGCATAAGAATTCATTATTGACAATATAAATATATCATAAGAAATTCAAAAATACTACTAAAATCAATATTTTTCATCATTACTTTGTTGAATATTATTGATAAGATTAGAATTCATAATAAAGTTAATTCCTCTAGGATTTAATAATAATCCATCGTATACATTATTCTTTAAAAGCTGTATCAAATCATCAAAGTTCATAACTAAGCTATCATATTCATCCTTATCATAAACCTTTTCAAATTCAATCCAATCACTAAATAATGGTAGATAGGATAAATTATTTGGTCTAATTTCGATCTTCGCAAAGTGTAGAGTTACTTCTTCATTACTTTCTTTATTTTCACTTACATGCTTAATTGGAACTAAATAATTAGCTTTTTTAATTTCATCAAACATTATAGATTGAAGCTCATCAAGAATATTCTCTTTATCTTTATAGTTAATTTGCCATCTAATTTGCGTAAAAAATTTAATACAAGCTTCCATTAACGATTGTGACATAAATGGCATTTCTTCATTATCATTCTTTAAATACAATAATTCATCACTTTGAAACTTATAAGAAAACTGGCCTTTATCAACTAATATATTCTTCAATCCTAATCGATTGATTTCACTAAATAAATCAAAGATTGTTTTTCTTGAATAAGATACTATCCTCAAATTACGATGTTGCTTATTTCTATAGAAATCCAATGCTCTTTCTGCATATTCACTAGATGTAAATAGTTCAACGGCATCAATATCATCATAATACAAATAACTAGTAGAATTATCGTATAGTACATAAAGAGTATCTAATTGATTTAGTTTATTCTTTGCAACGTCTTCAAATAAAGCAATCCTTTCATTTAAACCTTCATTATCAAAGCCTTCTTCACTTTTAAATAATTCACAAGACTTTATTAAAAAGAATAATTCTTGAATAGATAGTTTATCTAAGTCTCTCGGTTTAAATGAATTTTTAAAAATGTATTTTGTAGCTAATTGTTGTTTTTTACTATCACTAATCATTTCTATTCTCCTCTAAATCGAAATAGGCTTGTAAGCTATCCGCAATTACCTTCTGGCATGCATTTAATTGTGACACACCATTCCATGAATGAGGTGCAATACATGCAATCGCAACCTTAGGATCATCATATGGTGCATAAGCAATAAAGGTGTTGTTAGGACTAGGCACTAGATTCCCATCTTCATCATAGAAGTATGCTTCAGCTGTTCCTGATTTCGCAGCTACTGGTTCACTAACTTTATTTAAATATGTCGAACAATACCCTGTTGCCACACACTCTCTAAATCCCTCCTGAACTCGTTTTATTGCTTTAGAATTCTCTAATACACTCTCGACATTGGTGTTGTAGCGATATACAACATCAGTTGTTCCTGTTTCATATGCTTCAACTAACAAGTGTGGTGTAACACGTATACCATCATTTGCGATTGTACCAATGTATTTAGCTAATTGCAAAACTGTATAGGTATCAAACTGACCTATCACATAATCCAATAAATGACCATTTTCAGTTGGTTCATCCATGATATAACCAACACTTTCACCAGGTAAATCAATACCTGTTAACTGTCCTAATCCAAAACTTCTAAAATATTTTCTAAATTTCAAGAATGTACCTTGTCTATCATTCATATATAAAGGTCCATACTCAATATAGTTAGAACCAGCCATCTTCATTGCAATTCTAAACATATAAACATTACTAGACCACTTCAAAGCGTCTATTTCATTAATATAACCCATATTTTTCCATGATGCTTTTACAGGTGTTCCCATAAAATGCAGCGGAGTATCTAAATAAACAGTATTATAATCAATAACATCTTCATTTAAAGCCATATATATAGTTGCACCCTTAACAACACTTCCTGGTACAGCTGCACCCACATCCATATATGTTGCATATGACTTATCATAAATCTTACCATCAACTTGTTCCTTACCAACCATTGAAAGTATCTCACCTGTACTTGGTTCAATCATCGCTACATACATTTCATCAAAGTACAATCGATATGGATTCTTCGTTGCATCGATAAGTGTATTGCTCACTATACTTTCAACTGTTTCTTGTAGTTCAACATCAATACTAATGCGTATATCGTATCCTTTTTTACCTTCATCCACAGTTTCTTGAATTGGTAATCCTGTAGAATCATCGTATACCGTATTAATATACATATATTCACCCTTCAATAAGCTTTCATATTGTTTTTCTAATCCACTTGTTCCAACACGCTCATTGATTGAGTAGCCTAACGCTACAAAATACGACATTGCTTCACTAGGAAGACCTTGCTTCTTACTAGATACAGAACCTAATACTGATTTTAATAAATCTCCATATAAATAATTTCTTTGCCAATCATATGAATTATCAAAGCCTGGGAATTCAGTCTTATGTTCCGCAATATAAACGGCCTCCTCATATGAAACATCCTCCAATATAACTGCAGGCACTGTTTTAGTTGCCTTGTCCATATTCATCTTCACGATTGATGCCATTAAATCAGCATCCTTCTCTTTACTAACCATTTCATTAGTAATACGTGATAATTTCATCTGATATATAGCACTATCATTGATTTCTCTAGCATAATAGCTAACCCATTCATCATCCGTTATTAAATCATTAGTTTCATCTGGATATAAATTCATATAAGCATCTTGTAAATCACGGAATGTATATGTAGATGTTGTTAATCCATAATAATCAACGATTTTATGTGCAAGCTCCCATTCACTACTATCAGTAGCATGCTGTGCTGGTGTATATATGATATTCAACAATGCTTTATTCTCAACTAATAGCTCATAATTGCGATCATAAATTTGCCCTCTAGGAGGTGAAACCTTCTGGTAGCTAGTTGTATATCGAATTAGCTTTTGTTCATATTCAGCTTGAGAATAGACTTGTACTCTCACTAATTGAATTGCGATTATGATAAATAATATACTAATCACACTACCAATAGCCATAATACGTTTATTTGTAATTGCATTGAAATCAACGAATTTCTTTAGAATATCGCTACTACCATTCCAATTCAGTAGTTCTTTCTTACCTTTTTCAGCACGTGGTTTAAAAATACTTCTTCTTTCACTCAAAAAAATCACGTCCTTTCTCATATATTATAACCTAAATAAACAAATCATGGTATAATTATTTAAGTGAGGTATAAAAATATGCAAAGAGAAAAATGTAGAAGTGTAACTATTGGAAATTTAAAGTTTGGCGGTAATAACCGCGTATATATTCAATCAATGACTAATACTAAAACTAGTAATATTGATGCCACTGTAAAACAAATTAAAGAATTAGAAAAACGTGGATGTGAATTAGTACGTATGGCTATCGCAGATGAAGGTGATGCATATGCCATCAAGGAAATCAAAAAGCAAGTATCTATTCCATTAATTGCTGACATTCATTTCGATTATCGCTTAGCTATCCTTGCCATTGAAAATGGTATCGATAAAATACGATTAAATCCAGGAAATATTGAAAATCCTGCACATGTTGGAGCAGTAGTTGAGAAATGTAAAGAACATCACATTCCTATTCGTATTGGTATTAATTCAGGCTCTATACCAAAAGATTTAGTTAATGATGATGGTAGTGTAAGTATTGATAATTTAATGGAAAGTGCAAAAAGACATGTATCAATATTAGAAAAGCTAGATTTCCATGACATCATTCTATCTTTTAAATGTAGTGATGTAGATCTTACAATTGATGCATATCGTAAAGCTGCAGAAGTATTCCCTTATCCTTTACATTTAGGTGTGACTGAAGCTGGAACTTTCTTTACTAGTTCTATTAAATCAGCTATTGCAATTGGCTCATTACTACATGATGGTATTGGTTCTACTATCAGAGTATCAGTTAGTGATGATCCAACAGAAGAAATCAAAATTGCAAGAAGTATTTTAAACAGTGTTCATCTATTACCTAATAGTGCAACATTTATCTCTTGCCCTACTTGTGGAAGAACTCAATGGGATTTAATCCCTTTAGCTAAGAAGATGGAAGACTATCTAATGACTGTCAACTATCCTATTACAGTAGCCATCATGGGATGCGCAGTAAATGGTCCTGGTGAAGCACGTCATGCCGATATTGGTATTGCTGGCGGTGTTCATGAGGGACTAATATTCAGAAATGGTCAAATTATTCGTAAAGTGAATGAAGATCAATTTGAAGAAGTATTAAAAGAAGAAATTGAATTATTAATTAAAGAAAAATTTATGTAACAGATAAACCTCCTAAAGCATATATTACTTTAGGAGGTTTTTATATGATAGATGATTATATTCGTAATTTAGATTTCAATACTGCCAAATCTTTTTTAAGAAAATACAACATTGATGCTACTGATGAAGAAATAAGATACTTACTCCCAATCCTAAAGAAGAATCCTGAAGTAATATACAATAAACAAAAAAGAAGTGCCATATTACAGACACTTCCTACTAATATAAGAAATAAGATTCAAACTAATCTAAATAAATATTCTATTTAAATTCAGCCCATAAATCTTTGAATTCTTTATTTTTAATCATTTCAATTTCCGCTTTATAAGGTGCAATCTCTTTATTAACATATGGTGTTTCTAATATTTTAACAGCATTTGTAAGTAATGGATGGTAGATAATATTTAATAAATTATCAAACCCAATTTCACCATATCCAATATTTTCATGACGATCCTTATGAGCACCACGAAGATTCTTAGAATCATTTACATGCACTACTTTAATTAAATCTAGTGGTAATAGTGAATTAAACTCAGCTAATACATTATCAAAATCATTTAAATCATATCCTGCATCATGAATGTGACAAGTATCTAAGCAAACACCAATATGTTCTTTATCTTCAACACCATCAATGATTGCTTTAATCTCTTCAAATGAGCTACCTATTTCACTACCTTTACCAGCCATAGTTTCTAGTAAAATTGTTACAGAATCGTTATCTTTCATTGCTAGATTCAATCCTTTTATAATTCTAGCTATACTTTCTTCATGAGTAGCTTTTAAAGCCGAACCTGGATGCAAGACTAAATATTTTGCACCCATTTTTTTCGTTCTTTGTAATTCATCAGTTAATACACGAACAGCTAATTCATAAGTTTCTTCTTTTTCGCAATTACCTAGATTAATGATATACGGAGCATGGATGATAAGTGAAGAAGCTTCAATCTCACTTTCATTCATTAGCTTATGAGCTTCTTCTAATTTAAATAAATTAACATCCTTACGAATAGTATTTTGAGGAGCACCAGTATATACCATCAATGCATTAGCACCATTTTCGATTGTTTTCTTTACAGCAGCTAACAAGTAATCAGGTGCCTTTAAATCCATGTGAGAGCCAATTTTAAGCATCATATTCACCATTTCGTTTTTCACGTTGTTTAGCTTTAGCTCTTTCCTTTTGTCTAGCCTTAATATCATCTTGAATCATTTGACGACGTTGCTTACGTTTGATTCTTTCAACTTCTTCTTTACGTTTCTTCTTGTATCCAGGCTTAACCTTAACTTTCTTTTTAGTAATCGCATGCGCAATTTGTTTTTCTAGTAAATCATTTTTACTAATTTTACGTTGTGGTTCACTGAAAGCTTTTCCAGTTTTCCATTCACCATTTTTGAATGTCTTAGAAACAAATACAATACCTTGTTTACGCAATACTTCGATATTCTTAGCATCTTCTTCTTTATAAAGTAAGAAACATGTACCTTCTCTACCTGCTCTTCCGCAACGTCCAGCACGGTGAATATAATATTCTAATTCTGAAGGTAATCCTAATGAAACAACATGGCTAACAGCATCAATATCAATACCTCTTGCTGCAATATCACTACATACAATATATGAATGCTCATTGTCAGCTAATTGACGCATAGCAATCTTACGTTGACGCGGTTGTAAACCACCATGTAATTCAATAACTTCCTTACCACTATCTCTTAATACTTGCGCAACACGACTAGCTTCTACTCTTGTATTAGCGAAAATTAAACATACATATGGCTTAAATCCATCAATCATGTTTAATAATGTGTTCTCATAAGATAAATGTTTACAAGCTACTAATACATGTTCAATCTTTGGTGATAAAGCATGAACTTCATCAATACGAATAATTTCTGGAGTTTTTAAATATTTCTTTAAGAATGGTTGTAATGACTCAGGAATAGTTGCTGAGAATACCATCATTTGAAGATTTGCAGACATTCTACCGCAAATAGCATCTACATCTTCTAAGAAACCGAATTCTAATGTCATATCTGCTTCATCAATTACAAATATCTTAGCAATATCAACACGTAATACTGTTTCAGTTAAGAATAAATCCTTAATACGTCCTGGTGTACCAATAACAATATGAGGTTGATTCTTTAATGATTCAACCATCTTACTCTTCTCCATACCTCCAGTAATTAACTTAACGCGTACTTCACTATCAATTTCTGTAATAGGAACTAAACGTTTATAAATTTGTAAAGCTAACTCTCTTGTAGGTGCAGTAATTACAGCTTGAACTGTATCTGATGAAGTATCGATTTGTTCAAGAATTGGTAATAAAAAAGCATGTGTCTTACCAGTACCAGTTGCTGAAATACCAATAATATCTTTTCCCTTTAACGCTTTAGGTAAAACCTTAGCTTGAATTGGAGTAGGTTCAACAAATTTATTGTATTCAATAAACGCTAAATTTCTTTCATTTAATTTAAAACTATTAAAACTTGGCATATAATCATTCCTTTCCGTGTATATTATATCTAATTTTTTATACATTTTCAAAACCAAGTGACTATTTTCTGCATATTTTATATTAGGAGGTAATACTGTGTATCAACCACCATTTGAAAATAATCAAATTTTATACTTTTACGATCAACCACCATACAATTTTATAGGTTATAATCAACCTCGCCATCAGCAAATCAACTACTATCGTTTACTTGAAAATACTCAGAAAACTTTGCGTACACTCAATCAAATCATTCCACTCGTTACTCATGTAGTTCCCCTCATTCATAATGCATCAGTAATGTTTAAAGTATCTAAAGCAATCAAGAATATACCCGATTACAATACTGATTCAGTAACTAATGAACCACTCTATTTAGAGAACAACATTTCATCAACTACAACTAACCCTACTTTCTTTTCTTAGATAGTATATGGTATAATTGTGATGGTGATAAAAATGAAAGTAATTAAAGTTTCTCCACGTGGATATTGTAAAGGTGTTGTGCGTGCCATTAACCTCGTTAAAGAAGCACGCAATACATATGAAGGACCAATCTATATTCTTGGTTTAATCGTACATAATACGTTCGTTAAGGCAGCGTTAGAAGAATACCATATAATTACATTAGATACAAGTAAAAAGAGCAAAGAAAGCTATTTAAATGAGATAAATGAAGGAATAATTATATTTACTGCTCACGGGGTTAGTAAAAAAATATATGAACTAGCCAATAAACCTAATGTTAAGTACATTGATGCAAGTTGTTTAGACGTATTAAAAACACAACAATTAATTAAACAAAAACATGATGATGGATATACCATTCTATATATTGGAAAAAAGAATCATCCTGAAGCAGAAGCCGTAGTTAATAGTTTCGATAATATTCATTTAATCCATTCTAAAGATGATATTGATGCACTTTCTAGTAATCTAAATAAACTCTATATCACTAATCAAACTACAATGAGTATATATGATACTAAAGAATTAATTTCGTACATTAAATCAAAGTATCCTCACGCAGAATTTGACTTAGAAATTTGCGATGCAACTAAGATTAGGCAAGAAGCCATTATGCAAGTAAATGCTGATGTATTAATAGTTGTTGGTGATAAACTATCAAATAACTCTAACAAACTTCTAGAACTAAATAAAAATATAACTAGAAAATATATGATTAATTGCGTGTCTGATATCAATGTTAGTTGGTTTACTCCTGAAGATACTATTGCTGTGACATCAGGTGCTTCAACACCTACCTATCTAACTAATCAAGTCATTAACTACTTAGAACAATTAGATATTAGTGACGAAAGCACACATTTAAAACCTTCTGTGGAAATATCTAAAATACTATAAAAGGTAATCGACAAAAATCGATTACCTTTTTAATATACTTCTTAACTTTTGAATTTCACTAGTCAAACTAGCATACTTAGAATGATCACTGTTTAAATTTGTTAATACATTTTCCTTTAAGTTAATTAAGTATTCATAATACTTAATAAATGTATCACTTTGTTTATCTAATAAAACAGGCCCATAAAGAATTTCATCTTCACTTAACTTTCTTCCCATATTAGTATTAAATACACAAATTTCATAATACTTACCTTTATCATAAACTATTGATTCATCAATAATAGAATAATTAGCATTTGAGATATACTCACGAATTAATTCCATATGAGAATTAGCCTGTAGGATAATCTTATTGTAAGACTTAACCTTATCAGGATAAGCATTTAGAATCTCTAATATCGTATATGCCCCCATACCAGCAATAGTAATCTCAGTAGTATCATTTGGGATATTTTCTAATCCATCACTTAAGATTGGGAAAACATAATCTTGTAAACTATATTCTTCAACACTCTTCTTTGATTGATTATATGGACCTACTATAACTTCACCAGCATAAGCCTTAGAAATACGTTTTTCTTGTACTAAATAACAAGGTAAAAAAGCATGATCACTACCAATATCAGCTAATATCGCATCATTAGATACAAACTTAGCTACTTCTTCTAATCGCTTCGTTAAATGTACTTTCATACTATCCCTTATCAACGAAATCACGTAAACGTTTAGAACGTGTTGGATGTTTTAACTTACGTAATGCTTTAGCTTCAATTTGACGAATACGTTCACGAGTTACGTTGAACTCTTTACCAACTTCTTCAAGTGTACGAGTTTTACCATCATAAAGACCAAAACGTAAACGTAAAACTTTTTCTTCTCTTTCAGTTAAGCCTTGTAAAACCATATTAATTTCATCCTTTAATAATTGGTTATTAGCATATTCATCTGGTGATAAAGCATCTTTATCTTCGATGAAATCACCTAAATGTGAATCATCTTCTTCTCCAATTGGAGTTTCTAATGAAACTGGCTCTAACGCAATCTTTTGGATTTCTCTTACCTTATCAGGCGTAATGTTATCCATTCTTGCAGCAATTTCCTCTGCACTAGGCTCTCTACCTAACTCTTGCGTTAATTGACGCTGAATACGAGTTAATTTATTAATTGTTTCAACCATATGTACTGGAATACGAATAGTACGTGCTTGGTCAGCAATAGCACGAGTAATTGCTTGACGAATCCACCAAGTAGCATAAGTAGAGAACTTAAATCCCTTAGTATAGTCAAACTTTTCAACAGCCTTAACTAGCCCCATGTTACCTTCTTGAATCAAGTCTAAGAATAACATTCCACGTCCAACATATTTCTTCGCAATAGATACAACTAAACGTAAGTTAGAAGCAATTAATACACGCTTAGCTTCTTCACCAAGGAAAATTCTATCTTCTAATGAAATACGTTCTTCTTCAGTTAATTTACTATTTTCAGCTAATTCTACTTTAGCTTCTTCACCAGATTGAATCTTCTTTGCAATTTCTGGTTCATCTTCTGGATCAAGTAATTTTACTCGACCAATTTCTTTTAAATACATCTTAACAGGGTCATTAACCTTTACATTTGCTGAAGCAGCAATTGCTGGATCAATTAAGTTAATATCTACATCTTCAATTGAATCTTCATCAATATCATCTAAGTAGTCATCATCCATTTGACCTTCCATAATATCATCAGGAATTACATCCTCATCATCTTTGATAGTGATATTAGATTCTTTAAACCAAGACATTAAACTATCTAAATCATCTTCATTTAAATCTAAATGTTCAATACATTCAAATACATCTTTTTGATTTATATAGCCAACCTCTTTTGCGTAGCTTACAAAATCAACTTTTAATTCCTCAATTGTTTTGTATTGATTAACCCCACCATTTTTCTTAACACTTGTAAGTTTTGGTTTTGATGTAGCCATTTAATTTACCCCTTTCCTGCGTGTTTTTAAATCAATTATTTCTTGATAGATATCACTTTTACGAATAACATCACTTACCATTGCTGCCTCTTTTTTCAAAGCTGCAATACGCAAATCAATATCACCATTAATAATTTCATTAAAAGCATCTTGTAGTAATTCTTCATTAAATTCTTTTGAGAATAATTCATTCTCTTCTAACTCAAACAATAGATTTCTTTCGGCCTCTTCTGATATCTCAGTTAATAAATCACTTATTTCAGCACTATCATGATTACGATAATACGATATTAAATGAAGTGACAATGATTTCATCGGCTCTAAGTTTAAGAAACCTAGTTTTTCTTCAAATAAATTCGTTGCCTCTTTACTATAAAGCATCTGAGCAACAATTTGCATTTCACATAACTCAGCTTTAGTATAATCCTTCCTTCTTCTACGAATACCTGTATTAACAGCAATAGGTTCGGATTTACTAATTAGTTTTTTTAGCTGATCTATTGGAAATGACGTTAACTGACATAATCGATTAAAATATGTTTCTCTATCAAATTCATCATTTATAGTCTGTATTTCCTTAACCATAACTTGAGCAAATTCTTTCTTTTCACTATAATTTTCCAAATTAAATTTAGTAAGATTAAAGTTAAATAAATATTGAATCCAAGTTAATGGCATTTCTAGCATATACTGTAATTCATTTTTCCCAAGTTGTTTAATAATTTCATCAGGATCAAGCTTTGTTTTGTTTTGAATAACTTGAAACGATGCACCAATACTCTTTAAAATGACTCCTGCCTTAAAATTAGCGTTCTGTCCAGCATCATCACCGTCGTAACAAAGATTTATCGTTTTAGCTAATCGCATTAAACCCATAGCTTGTTCTTTAGTAAACGCTGTTCCCATCGTTGCTACACAGTTAGGAAAATTCGCTCTATGTAAAGCTATCACATCTAATGGACCTTCTACTACATATATCTCTTGATATTTACGATTTAATTTCTTAAAGCGATGTGCATTGTAAAGTACATTGGCTTTAGTATACAACTCATTTTGTCCACTATTTATATATTTAGCACGGTCTTCTTTTGAGAAATTTCTAGCACTAAAGGCGATTGGATTCCCATTACTGTCATGTATCGGAAACATAATTCGATCATCAAATACATCAACAATACCGTTATTTTGTAGTCTAGCTACACCAGCTCTTAGAATATCTTCATCACTATATCCCTTCATTGATAAGAACTTATACAAAGCATTATCAGCAGGATTATACCCAATTTCAAAATATTCAATCACTTCATCATCTAGACCACGCTCATGTAAATATTTTACGACTTCCATACCTTTTTCAGTATGTAATTGGAACTTACAGAAATTAATAGTTTCATTTAAAATTTTATATAATACCTTTTTCTCTTCACTAACCTCAATCGTTGCTTCACCTACATCAAAGTCTACATCAATATTACTAATCTCACAAACGCGCTTAACCGCTTGTTTAAACGTTACTTGCTCATAGTTTTGAACGAACGTATATACATTTCCTCCATTACCACAAGCAAAACATTTATAAATTTGTTTATCAGTTGATATCGACATTGATGGAGAATGATCATCGTGAAACGGACATACAGCTTTATAGTTACGTCCAGCAGGTATTACTTGAATATAGGATCTAATAACCTCTACAATATTGGCTCTTCTTCGAATGTCTTCAATTAAAGCTTCATTAAGTTCAGCCATTAGTTCCCCTCCTCAATTAGAATTCTAATTTTGATTCAATGAATGCAGCTACTTCATCAATAGGCATTCTTTCTTGCTTCATAGTATCTCTATCACGTACTGTTACACAACCATCGTTTTCAGTTTCAAAGTCAATTGTGATACAGAATGGAGTACCAATAGCGTCTTGACGACGATAACGTTTACCAATGCTTCCAGCATCATCATATTCAACCATAAATTTCTTAGATAATTTAGCGAATACTTCTTCAGCTTGTGGATTTAACTTCTTAGATAAAGGTAAGATACAAGCTTTATAAGGAGCTAATGCAGGATGTAAACGTAATACTTGTCTACTATCATTTTCATCTAATTTTTCTTCATCTAAAGCATCGCATAAGAACATTAAGAATAAACGTTCAACACCTACAGCCGGTTCAACACAGTATGGTAAATACTTTTCATTCTTCTCTTGATCGAAATATGTTAAGTCAGCTTTCGATACTTCACTGTGACGACCTAAATCATAATCTGTACGGTCAGCAATACCCCATAATTCTCCCCAACCAAATGGGAAGTTATATTCAATATCACATGTACCCTTTGAATAGAAGCTTAATTCTTCCTTAGAGTGTTCTCTCATACGGAAATTTTCTTTCTTACCGCCTAATGCGATAATCCAGTTCATACAATAATCTTTCCAATATTCATACCATTTCATATCTTCGCCTGGTTGACAGAAGAATTCCATTTCCATTTGTTCGAATTCACGAGTACGGAAAATGAATTGACCTGGTGTAATTTCATTACGGAATGATTTACCAAATTGGCAAATACCAAATGGTAATTTCTTTCTAGTTGTTCTTTGAACATTCTTAAAGTTAACAAACATACCTTGAGCAGTTTCAGGACGTAAGTAAATAGCATTCTTAGCATCTTCTAAAACGCCTTGGAATGTCTTAAACATTAAGTTAAATTGACGAATTTCAGTAAAATCATGTGCTCCACAGTCAGGACAAGCAATATGGTTATCCTTAATGTATTGCATCATTTCTTCATTACTCCAACCTTCTGGAGATACACTGCCATTAGTTGCATCTTCAATTAACTTATCAGCACGATGTCTAGTCTTACATTGTTTACAGTCCATTAAAGGATCTGAGAAACCACCTAAATGCCCACTAGCTTCCCAAACTTTTGGATTCATCAGAATCGCAGATTGAATACCAGTGTTATATGGTGATTCTTGTACGAATTTTTGCCACCATGCTTTCTTGATGTTGTTTTTTAATTCAACACCTAAAGGACCAAAATCCCAAGTGTTTGATAAACCACCGTAGATTTCTGAACCTTGGTATACAAATCCATTAGTCTTTGCATAACTTACAATATCTTCAAATTTAAATTCAGCCATAATCATCCCCTTTCAACTTAAAAAATACTCTTTTTAAGAACTAAATTACATATTAATATTACATTAACAACACGCTAAAATTAATACATTAGGTCACTCTTGTCAACCCACTATGAGTGTAGGATATCGAGCAGTAACTCATTCCCTTTCGACATTATCGAACCATATTGTTTAATAAATGCTATTAACGTATTTAATACTTCTATGATTTCATTTTGAGAATACGTTATACTTTCCATATTCTCATATCTAGCTTTACATATTACTCTAAATAAATATAAGTATTCTTTACTAGAACGATAACCATATGAATTACAATTCTCACAAATAAAGCCACCATCATTAATCGAAACAGCACAAATACGTGATGTACTACCACAAATAATACAACCATCTACTTGTGGTTCTACTCCTATCAGTTCTGCAATTTCCTTTAGAAAAATGGCATAAACTAATTCAGGAGCCTTGGTTTCCTCTAAAATACATAATGTTTCATATAGCAAATCATAAACTTCATCTATAGCATCTTTAGAAACTGCATAGGCATAATCACAAATACACATTGCAACCATTTGTTTAACTAAATCTTCACGACAATTTCTAAAAAGCTTAATTCGAGAACAAGAACGAAGTTGTAGAATTGACTTTACATCATTTTCTTCAATCACAAAATGACTAACCATAAAAGGCAAACAACTAGCAGCTAATTTGCTAGTTATTTTGTTCATTCCACGACCATATAATGTAAGAATACCTTCATTCTTCACTAATATAGAAACTAATTTATCATTTTCTTTATAATCTTGAATACGTAAAACTATACCTTCTACTTCTCTCATTATTTATCCTCAGTATTTAAATAACCTAACTCAGCTAAAGTTCGATTTTTGTTACGCCAATCTCTTTCTGTACGAACAAATAATTCAAGGAATACTTTCTTTTCAAACATAGCTTCCATATCAATACGTGACATTTCACCAATCTTCTTAAGCATACTACCACCTTTACCAATGATAATGCCTTTTTGTGAATCACGATCAACAACAATTGATGCATGAATATGTACTTTCTTTCGATCAAACTTTAAATCATCAACTCTAACGAAAACAGAATGAGGAACTTCTTCATTAGTTAATTGTAGTACTTTTTCACGAATCAATTCACCAATCATAAAGCGTTCTGAGTGGTCCGTAATTTGCCCTTCAGGATAGAACATTTCGCCTTCTTTTAAATACCCTTTAATAACATCTAATAATGTAGGAATATTATCCTTCATTTTAGCTGACAAAGGAATAATCTCAGCAAAATCAAATACGCTTTGCCACTTAGTCAAACATTTAATTAATTCTTCTTTATTTAATAAATCAATTTTATTTAATAATAAGAATACAGGTGTATCATAAGATTTAATATTTTCTAAAATAAACTCATCACCACGACCGTATTCTTTCGTAGCATCTGCCATAAATAAAATCACATCAACACCAAAAGCAGAATTAAGCGCACTTTTACTCATTTGTCGGCCTAGTTCATGCTGAGGCTTATGAACACCAGGAGTATCAATAAATACATATTGAGCATCTTCTGTTGTTAGAATACCTTGCACAACATCACGTGTTGTTTGCGGTTTACTAGACATAATTGCGATTTTCTCATTCAAAATCGCATTAATTAAAGTACTTTTACCTGCATTGGGTCTACCAATTAACGCAATAAAACCTGATTTAAAACTCATCGACATACATCCTCAGTTGTAAATTGGAATGGCAGTAATTCCTTAATATTAGTTACAACAGTTTCTTTCTTATTTGATAATACAATTGGTGTATCTCCTGCCAATAATTCACATAATACTTGACGACATGCACCACAAGGAGCAGCAACTCTATCACCATCAGATACAATTGCTAATGCTTCGATATCATCTTTACGATAACCTTGAGAATAAGTTGCAAAGATAGCACTACGTTCAGCACAGTTTGTGACACCGAAAGATGCATTTTCAATATTAGCACCCCAAATATAAGTACTATTCTTCAACTTAACACATGCACCTACATGATAATTAGAATATGGAGCATAAGCATTCTCCATAGCCTTAAAAGCTTCATTTAAAACATCATCGTACATAATAACCCTCCTACATATTTTATTAATAACGTACATCCTATTAAAGATGCAAATAAACAGCTTACTAAAACAGCTCCTGCACTTAAATCCTTTATATAGCGAATTCGCTCATCATAGCTCGGTTGAACAACATCAGCTAACCGTTCTATACATGTATTAAACATCTCGCTGACAATTACAAGACCACTGACTAACCAAATAATCACTAAATCTTGTATATTAACTTGTAGTATCAAACAAGCAATATTAATTAATAAAAAGCAGATACATTGAACTCTAATTGATGCATCTTGTACTGCTAATCCAATTCCAATAAATGCATTCTTAAACTTATTTATGATTTTCATAATTAACATATCTCTTTTTAGCGATATCTTCTAAAATAATATCTTGTAACGCAAACATTTCTTTTTCATCTTCTTCACACATATGATCATATCCCATTAAATGAAGTACACCATGTGTAAATAAGAAACATACTTCTCTACGATACGTATGTTGATAATCCATTGCTTGGCGCACAATAGCTTGTACATTAATGAAAATATCACCAATCTCATTAGTATCTTCTAAATCATATGGATCTTCAACATCATTTAACGCAAAACTAATAACATCAGTTGGCATATCTTTTTCACGATATTCACGATTAATTTCCTGAATTTGCCCATCATCTACAAATATCAACGACATTGCAAAGTCATCATCACATTTTAAAACTTCACAAGTTTTACTTAAGATTTTCATAAAATCTTTTCGATAAGAATTCCACTTTTTTTCACTAGTTTGATTAATAATTGTTAGTTCCATGATTCATCCTCACTTTAAATAATATTATACACCAAAAACCATATAGTTTCATCATTTTTTTAAGAGTTTATAAAATCTTTATTAAATCATTCTCACAATATTTCTTTAATATGTTTATATCACTATAAATGTATGCTTTGAATATAATTTCTTTAAAATTCCTCTATAAATTATATGAAATCCATGATTGTCGTAATATATACAAAACATTCCTTTTCTAACTAAATAGATGTAATGCTTGAAAGCGTCAATTTCTAAATGCATTATTGAATTATTAGGAACATCATCAAACTCCATATAATATCCCTTTCCATCGATTTTATAATAGTTACAAATTGCTTGAAAATCAGCAAATGATAAGGCCTCTTTATTATTAAAATTGAACTCTTTAAAATTGATATTAATACCTTTTTCACTTAATAATTTCTTGATACAAGCATATCCACAAGTCTTCATAGTTTCCCTCCTTCGTATTATTATTAGTAATAAATTATAAAAAATACTGTAAAATTAACTTTTATTTTATATAAATATTTGGTAAAATTTACTCGTCGAGGAGGACAATAATTATGTTTATAACAGCGGCAAATATATCGCCTCTCCTTACAAATGTAAATTGGGGGCTAATCCTTTGTGGATTTGGTATGTTCTTATTTGGATGTACTTTCATGGGAAATGCATTAAAAAATTATGCAGGTGACAAACTACGTGAATACATTGAAAAATACACTAGAAAACCATGGCAAGGCATTATTATTGGGGCACTAGTTACTGCACTTGTGCAATCATCATCTGCTACTACAGCAATTACTATTGGTTTAATTAGAGCAGGCTTAATGAAGCTTAATCAAGCTGTAGGTATCATTATGGGTGCTAACATCGGTACTACTATCACAGCATTCTTAATTGGTTTCGATTTAGATACTATTTCACTTTATGCAGTGTTTATTGGTACTATTTTTTATGTTTTCTCAAATAGAAAGAAAGCAAAGTATCTTGGTGAATTCTTCATCGGATTCGGTTTATTATTCATTGGTTTAACACAAATGGGTGATTCATTAAGTCCAATCTATAAAGCACCAGAATTCGTTGATGTTATCAACTACTTAACTAAACAACCAGTTATTTCATTAGTACTTTCAACAGTTATTACAGGTGTTATTCAATCTTCAGCTGCACTAATTGCGATTGTACAAAAAATGTATGAATCTGGTTCTATCACATTAGCCATCGCATTACCATTCTTATTTGGTAGTAACATTGGTACAACAATCACAGCTATCTTTGCTTGTTTAGGTGGAAGTACTCCTTCTAAAAGAGCTGCTGTAGTTCACGTTATGTTTAATGTATGTGGTAGTATATTATTTATGATTTTCTTAAAACCATTTGAAGCTGTAATTACTACTATCGCAGGAATTACGGGAGCTGCTCCAACAATGCAAATTGCGATTGCACATATCATCTTTAACGTTATTGTAACTATCTTATTCTATCCATTCATTAATCATATCGTTACAATCGTTCAAAAGATTGTACGTGGAGAAGAAGATGAAAAGAAAGGCGACGATTTAGAAGAATTATTAAATGTTGATGTAGCTAAACGTTTACCTTCATCTGCCTTAAGTATTGCTCATGCAGCAACAATCCAAATGGGTCATTTATGTGCTGAGAATATTCAAGAAGTTGTTAATTATTTTGATACAAAACAACCTTCGACATTAGAAACCGTTTCTCAAATTGAAGAAACAATTAATGGGTATGATAAAAAGATTCAAGATTATTTAATTGTTATTGCACAAGAACATTTAAATAACGATGATGCTCACCACTACATGTCAACAATGCAAATCATCAAGAATCTAGAACGTATTAGTGATTTATGCTGTAACTTAACAGAATTCTTTGAAATGGTTAATGATGCCAAAGAAGAATTCTCAGATATCGCAAAAAGTGAAATTAAGGAAATGCTATCAATAGTTCATACAATGATGCTTAAATCAATTGAGTGTTATGATAATAATAGTGTAGATTTATATCACGACAACAAGAGACTTGAAGAGAAAATTGATGAATTAGAAGAAAAAGCACGTACAGGACATATTAAACGTATGCAAGCTGGTGATTGTGTTACTAAAGTAGCTTCTTCTGTTTATGTTGATGTTGTTGGTATTATCGAACGTATGGGAGACCATGCATGTAATATTTCACGTTACACAATTAACCATGAACGTGCAATTGGAAATCCTGATGTAGCTAAATAGATTAGTATCTAAAAAGGAGAACTCGATGTTCTCCTTTTATTCTATATAATTCAAAACACTATTTATTCTCATGCTTTTCGTAACAATCAATAATACGAGTTACTAGTGGATGACGAACAACATCTTGTGATGTCATATTCACAATAGAAATACCTTCTACTTCAGAGAGTATTGTGACTGCTTCTACTAAACCACTCTTCTTACCACTAGGTAAATCAATTTGAGAGATATCACCAGTAATTGCCATACGGCTATGGAAGCCTAAACGAGTTAGGAACATCTTCATTTGTGACTTTGTAGTATTTTGCGCTTCATCCAAAATAACATATGCATCATTAAGTGTTCGACCACGCATATATGCTAATGGAGCAATTTCAATGATACCTTTCTCAATCATCTTTTCAGTATTCTCTTCTCCAAGCATATCAAATAACGCATCATATAGCGGTCTAAGATATGGATCTACCTTATCCTTTAAATCACCTGGTAAGAACCCTAAACTTTCACCTGCTTCAACTGCTGGACGTGTTAAGACAATACGTTTAATCGCATTCTTTTTTAATAATGATACAGCATATACTACTGCCAAATATGTTTTCCCACTACCAGCCGGTCCAATACCAAATACGATATCTTGTTTATTCAATGCTTCAATATACTTCTTTTGTCCGAATGTCTTAGGATAAATAAGTTTACCTGAATAGTTTTTAGCCAAAGATGTTTCATATAGTGAAGTCATTTGATGATTATCTTTACTTTCAGCTAATGAGCAAGAATATCTTACATCAGATTCATTAATACTTTTCTTTAACTTAAATACATCAAATAGTGAATTTAAAGCATTAATGGCATTGACTACACCTGCTTCATCACCATTAACCTCAAACACATTATTCTTTAAAGCAATCGACACATGAAAATATGTTTCGATGATACGAATGTTAATATCATTTTCTCCCATAATATGTTGTATTTCTTGCATTGTTAATTCATCTAAAGCAATTATATTATCTTTCAAATTAATTCCTCCTATGGATGAGTTATATCCTCATACAAAGTATATAATATCTTCATATTTATTGTACCCTCTTCATAGTAAAATTGCAAAATGTTTTCATCAATAATTTTCTCATCATAACTAAGTTCATGTGATATCTCATCTCTACATAGTAGAAGAATATTATAAAAAGCCCATGGTTTAGTTAAATCATAATTATATGGCCATTTGATGCATTTGTTAATCTCGTTATACGTATATGCATATACCTTACCTACTACATATGTTTGTTTAGATATGCCTGTTGAGTCAGTAATATAAGAAGTTATTAGTTCATCACCTATTTGTATATGTTGCTCTAAATCCACAAGCTTATACCCACTTTTCACGTCAAATGAGGCGATTACTCCTTCTTTGTACGCATATAAAGAATCATATGAATTCGCCTCTGTATGAGCCTTTACGCGCTCCTTAGCCTCAATTTCCATATAACTTCCTACCTTAGAGATATTAATCCATTCTAAAACATCAAAATACTTCATTCGTAATGATTCTTCAAGTTCTCGATACTTACGATCATTCCATACTAAATTGTTTAAAGATAAAAGTTCTTCAGTAATTAATGCTTCTAACTTATTACTGTCACTAATAACATTAATCTCGTAACAAATATTCATTTGAAAATAAATTATACACATGAAAATACATATTCCTACTATTCTTCTAAAACTCTTAAATTGATTAATTATCACACCAATCAAACCATTAAAACTTAGTCTTTGACATTTCTTATTTTTCTTTAATTTAAACTCATCTATAATGTGTATTTTAAAATATATATTATCACTAATATCAATAGAATAAACAACTATATTATACGTATTAATCATATCGTAAAACTGCGATAGACTACCATGAAATACATAATTAACATATGGCGATAATCTAAACTTATTCATAGAAATAGACCATTTCAATCTTTCCTTGAATCATTAGTTCTTCTTTACTCATCATTACTAATTGTAAATTAGAACCTTGTATTTTTAATTTACTATTTAAGTATTGCAGTTTTATCTCTTCTTTAGTAACATCAATAATTTGTTTATACTCACTTATTCTAATAGTATCTTGTTCCATATATATCATATATATCACCTAAATAATGATATGAGATAATATTGAAAATGATGATTTAAAACAAAAAAAAGAAGGTTAACAACCTTCTTATTTTGAACGACGTGCTTTACGTGCTGCTTCAGATTTTAATTTACGAGCAACACCTGGTTTAACGTAGAATTCTCTTTTACGTGCTTCAGCAAGGGTTCCATTACGAGATACTTGACGTTTGAAACGACGTAGAGCATCATCTAATTGTTCATTTTCTCTTACTACTACTTTTGGCATTTTCAACCCTCCCTTCGCATACTCCAATATTATAACGATATTTCTTAATAAAATCAATATGTTTTGTGTAAAAAATGCATATTTTCAACACTTTTTTATATTTTAATCATATTCACTTTGTTCAGATAACAGTTTTTTAATAGCTAAACGCACGATTGTTTGATCTCCTGGATAAGGTCTTCTTTCATCCCCTACAGCCATATAACTATCCTCACCTTTTCCTAATAATAGAATTGTATCATTAGGTTGTGCCATACTAACTGCTTGTGTGATAGCTGTTTGGCGTTGACTTATAAATACACAGCGATGCTCCTTAATACCAGCTTTAATTTCATTGGCAATTTCCTTTGGATCTTCAGTTCGATAATCATCTTCTGTTAAGATAATCAAATCACTATATTTATCAGCTATTTCACCCATTACAGGACGTTTCTTCGTATCTCTATGACCTGCACTACCAAATACTGTAATTACACTATTCCCTTTAGGTGTAATTGATCTAGCAAATGGTAATATTTTCTCAAAACTATCAGGTGTATGAGCATAGTCTACGATTACTTTAAATGGTTGTCCTTCTTCAACTAACTCAACTCTTCCTTTAACTTGTTGGAAATCATTAACATTCTCAAGAATTTCTTCAATTGAATAACCTAAGCAATAAACTGCACTTATAGCACCTAATAAATTAGATATATTAAACATAGCTAATAAGTTAGTAGATACCTCATATGAATTACCATCATGAATTAAAGTGAATGTAGTACTATCAGAATTCATTTTGATATTAGTAGCTAAGAAATCAGCAGAATCCTTATATGTACTATATGTAACTACTTTTGAATGGCAGACATCTCTAAATGCTTGATAATACTCATCATCCATATTTAATACAGCATAGCTATCATCAGCTAGCATTTCAAATAGTTTAGCTTTAGCACTAAAGTAATTATCCATCGTACCATGAACATCTAAATGCTCATGCGTTAAATTAGTATAAACAGCTACATCAAATTTAACAGTATCAACACGATGGAATTCTAATCCACTACTAGATACTTCCATTGCACATGCCTTACAACTATTCTTTACCATATCAGCTAAAATGCCATGTAATTCCACAGTTTCTGGTGTTGTATAGTTAGAATGATAAGAACGACCTGCATAAGATACATCAATAGTACCAATATAGCCTGCCTTAATATTCAATTTATTCAAAATTTGATAAGCTACATAACTAGTTGTTGACTTTCCATTAGTTCCAGTTACTCCAATCATTTGTAACTGTTTACTTGGATAATCATAAAACTTATCAGTAATTTCATTTAATGCCTTCATAGTGTCTTCTACACGCAAATAAACGACATTAGGAAGCTTTTCAACATCATCACTATGAACTATAACGCTAGCACCATTTTCAGCCGCCTGAGCAGCATAAATATGGCCATCAGTACGTTGTCCTTTGATACAGAAAAACATTGTGTTTTCACTCACAGCACGAGAATCTTGCGCTAGCTTCTCAACTGGGATTTGTGGAGCATTTTCAATCAACATATCTAATGTTTTCATCTTACCACCTCACCAAAACAAATATCATCATTTGCTTCCTTAATATATACTGGAACAATAGTACCCACCTCGATACAATCAGCTGTAATCTCTGTCCAAATATATTCACTACTATACCCATAGTATTTACCATCATGAGTACTTTCAACCATTACATCAATAACTTTACCTTCAAACTTCTTATAATAATTACTCTTTAATTTATTAGAAACTTCACCTAAATCCTTGGCACGTTCTTTCTTTGCAGTACCATGGAAAACATTCTTCATGCTTGCAGCTGGTGTACCAATTCTTGCTGAAAATGGGAACACATGTAGGAATGATAATTCACATTCTTCAATAAAACGTTTAGATAATTCATATTGTTCATCACTTTCGCTTGGAAAGCCTACAATAATATCACTACTAATCGATATTTCAGGAAAATATCTTCTAATTTCTGTAATTCTATTCTTATAATCTTCACAAGTATATGGACGATGCATTTGTTTCAATGTTTCATTATCACCTGCTTGTAAAGGAATATGTAAATGATTCGCAATCTTAGGATTATTGTGCATTGTTTCTAATAATTCATCTGTAATCTCGATTACTTCAATAGAAGATAGACGAATACGATGTAATCCTTCAATCTTACATAATTCAATTAATAAATCATTTAATGTATATCCTAAATCTCTACCATATCGTCCAGTATGAATACCAGTTAATACAATTTCATGGTGTCCTCTTTCGACTAAATGATTAGCCATACTTACTACACGCTCCATAGGTAATGAACGTTCTCTTCCACGACTATATGGAATTATACAGTATGAACAAAATTGATTGCATCCATCTTGTATTTTTAAGAAAGCTCGACATTGATGTTCAAAAACATAAGCCTCAAAATCTTCAATCAGTTTCACATCAGAAATATTAGTAACACAATTTAATTTCGCATGTTTCTTATAATATTCATCTAAGACTTCAACAATTTTACTCTTTCCATCGCTACCAATAAGGATATCAATATTCTCATTTCCTTCTGCTGCATCAATATTTGTTTGAATATAACAACCTACCCCAACAATAACTGCGTTAGGATTTTCTTTCCTTGCTTGCGCAAATTTTTGTCTACTCTTAAATGCAGCAGTATTAGTTACTACACATGTATGAATAATATATACATCAGCAGGCTCTTTAGCACCTACCTCTACATATCCAGCTTCTTTTAGAGAATAACTCATAGCTTGTGATTCATACGTATTAACTTTACACCCAAGCGTATGTATCTTAAACTTTTTCATTTTAAACCTCATTTCTTAGAAGAATAAACCCTTCTTAGCAAGAATTCTATTCACACTACGATAGAAATCCTCACTATATAATCCAAATGCTTTTGCCATCGTAAAGAACTCTGTTTCATTACCATCCTTTAACAATTCAGCAAGTGGCATCAATAATTCCATAGTCATTGTTTTCCATGGAGTATCTTTATCAAATAAAGGATATGATGAAACTACTTTATCTTTAATTACATAGAACTTAGCTAATGTATTATTGTATAAAATAATTGTATCATTTTCTTTACATAAACAAATAGTAGGTACAAATTTCCCATTAAAACAATCATAATCATAAACTGAGAATGGTTGTATAAACTCCTTATAGTTTAGAAATAAAGAATGGTATTGTTTTAATTCAAACATCACCGTTTCTTCAGTATAAATCTCATTCATTCTACTATCTAGGAATGTTATATAGACATTTTTACCATCCTTTAATGACATGAAATGTGGTAATTCTTCGTATGTCTTATTCATATCAATATTCACAATACGTTTGCGTTCTTGATAATCTAAAGTACCCCAAAATTCTACTAAACTATCCTTCACAAGTAAATAGGCATTTTCAATTTGCATTTTATTAACAATTGATTGAAAAACAGTACTCATCATAATATAGTCTAATTCTGTTTTTAATTCAGCCTTTTGACCTTGCTTTTCCCATTCTTTTAAATTATCTTGAGCTAATTTCTTTTCATAATCATTAGCTTTAAAGGAACGTTTAATTTGTTTATTCAATACATCAATAAATTTCTTTGCCATTAAATCATTCCTTTCTCATAACTCAAAGCACTTAAAAAGTATAAAGATGCACTCTCTGCACGTAGAATTCTTGGTCCTAGTCCAACAACTTGATAACCATTTTCTTTTAGATATGCAACTTCTTCACTATCAAAACCACCCTCAGAACCAGCGACAAAAATAATTGATTCGATTGGCTTAGATAAACTATCTTTTAGAGCTGTAGAACCAGCTACATCCTCATATGCTACTAGTTTACAATCAGCATCTAATTTCACCAATTCTTTTAAGGTCATTGGTTTATGAACCTTAGGTAAAATATCACGTTTACTTTGTTCAGCAGCCTCTTTCGCGATCTTATTGAAACGTTCGATTTTCTTATCAATACCATCATTAACCTTTACTACATTTCGTTTTAAAACTAATGGAATGATATCGGTAGCACCAAATTCACAAGCTTTTTGAAGGAAATAATCCCATCTATCTCCTTTAATTAGTCCTTGTGCTAGGTAGATACGAATCCCCATTTCAGAAGTTGCTTCATGGCGCTTAACTATACGTCCATAAACGGTATCACCAACTTCTAATTCAACTACATATTTATTAGCATCAGTATCAACCACATATACTACATCTCCACTCTTCATACGGAGAACCTTCAATAAATGATGACACTGTTCTTTATCAAATTCAACTTTTTGACTTTCATCAATATTGTAATTAACATAATATTGTTGCATATTTAATCACCATATAAATAATACCATAAAATACCTTATTAAACCACAATAATATCATAAAACAAAAAGAATGGTACGAATACCATTCTCAATAACTACATTTGTTTCAAGCCTTTTTGCTTTTCAAAAAAATCATCAATTGTCTTTACTATTTGTTCAGGTGGCATAGTCTTTAATAAATATCCTTGAACCTTTAATTCCATTACTTTCATTACACTTTCTTGATCATCTCTGCCAGTCAAGAAAATAACTGGAATATCATAGAAATCAGTTTCAGTACGTATCATTTCTAACACTTGCTTACCATCAACTACTGGCATTACATAGTCAAGTAATACTAAATCTGGACGATTCAGTGCTAGATATTTAATAGCCATCGCACCAGAATTAGCAAGAATAACATGATACTTATCCTCTAACCATCCCTTTACATTTCTAAGCATAGCTCCTGAATCATCAACAACTAGTACTTTCTTTTTATTTTGATTACCATACTTCTTTAAATAGCTGTCAATTGCACTTACAGCTTCTCTAACATTGATTGGTCTTGTAAAGTGATCTTGGATTAATCCTTTAGAAATATAATCTTCTACAGCTGAAATTTCTTCAGAATAGCCAAATACAAATACTGGTAACTCATCTTCAACTGCTTTATCTTTCAAATATGTAAGTGCATATGTTTTACTGATTAAATCTTCATCTGCATAAATTAAAATAGCACATAATTCTTCCTTTATTTCATGAATAGCATCAGTATCAGCATTAACCGTGATTACATTATAAGAAGTATTTTCTAGCTTTTCTTGTAACTGTACTACTAAATAGCTTGGAGTATCAACCACCAATAAAATATTTTGCATACTACACATTCTCCTCTTCCTTAATTCGTTTAATCATCTCATTTGTAAGATCCATAATTTCCATCATAGCTACATCAGCTACATAAGCGCGTAACTGTTCCATGTAATCATTACAATATTGAGGTAAATTTGAATTTTCAAGTTTCTTCATTACATCATCAACTGTATCTAAGTCAAATTCATTAACTGCTTCATTCATAACTGTAAGCATTTCAATTAATTCAATCATTGATACATCATTCTTATCAGTATCTTGTATTTCCCCATATTCCTTTAAAATCGGTTTATAACTACGATACAATGCCAATACTGCAGGAGTTTCTTGTTTCAATTGAACTACATTTTCTTCTTTCCCTAGCATTTCTAACTGATAGAATTTCTCAGACAATTCAATTGCACCAATCATACGAGATGTATTCTTAAGTGCATGTACTTCAATAGTATAATCTCGTAATAATCCATCTGCAAGACATTTTTCAATTTTAGTTGATTTCATATCTATCATTTTATAGTAATCACCTAAAAGATTCATAAATAATTCTTTACTTCCTGAATACTTAATGCCTAATGCAACATCTAAATTCTCAATCACTGGCAATTCTTCGATTATCGATTTTTCTTGGACTACCTCTTTCTCATGAATATATGATTCTGGTAACCATTTTCTTAATGTAGCACATATTTGTTTAACTTCAATTGGCTTAGCAACAAAATCATTCATACCAGCTTTTTTAAAACTTTCCTTAGCCTCTACAATCGCATTCGCTGTTAATGCGATAATAGGAACATTCTTGAAGTATTCATCATCCATATTACGAAGTGCCATAGTTGCTTCGACCCCATCCATAATAGGCATCATATGATCCATAAACACAATATCATAACGTTTCTTAACAATCATATCAATAGCCTTTTTCCCATTATCAGCAGTATCTATTTGTAACTTTAATGGTTCTAATAATCCCTTTGCCACCTTTAGGTTCATCTCGTTATCATCAACAATTAAAACACGTGCATCAGGCGCTTCAAAATTCATGGAATCATTCTTTCGATTTGATACATGGACATTCTTACCATTAAGTACAGCACAGAAATTAATACTGTAAATAGGAGCATTAATCGCAATTAATCTATTATCCCATAAATTATCTTCCATTGGATTTTGAAGTAAACAGATTTTAGTCCCCTTTTCAATTAACGGCAATAATTCATGACTCAATTCCGAATACATAATATTATCAACAAAAATGAAATCAGCTAGCTCATTGTTTTTACTATAATCTAAACACTCTACACCATATTCTAAAGCCATTTTCTTAAATAGCTCTGTTGTATATGGTTTAGATAAACAAACATTAATTGTTGGTAATTCATTATTAGTATCTAACACAGCAATAGGTTTAGCTGAACATATTTTTTGTTTATACGTGAAATAGAAATTACTTCCTTTCCCATATTCACTCTCTAACCCTATCGTACCATTCATAAGTTCTACTAGCTGCTTAGATATAGCTAATCCCAACCCAGTACCTTCTTTACCATGATTCTTTTTCGTATCTACTTGTGAGAAGGACTCAAACAAACCACCTTTATCCTCTTCCTTAATTCCTTGTCCACTATCTTCAACATTAACTAAGAACTCAATTTCATCACCATCAATTGAATTCACCTTTAATGATAGTTTCACATAGCCTTTATCTGTAAACTTAACTGCATTATTCATCAAATTAATAATGATTTGTCTAATACGTAAGGAATCACCAAATAATTTCTCAGGTAAATTCTTATCAATATCAAAAAGTAATTCAATCGGTTTATTACCGATACGATTAAGGAAGATCATTCCTAAATCATTAAGCATACTCATCGGTTCATATTCTGTGTTAACTAAATCCATTTTCCCTGATTCAATCTTAGAGAAATCTAATATATCATTGATTATTGTTAGTAGGGCTTCGCCTGAACTTTTAATGTTCATTAAATAGCCACGATCTTGTTCATCTAAATCACTGCGTAACAAAATATCTGTCATACCTACAACTGCATTCATTGGTGTACGAATCTCATGTGACATATTCGACATGAAGATTGATTTTGCTTTGTTTGCCTGTTCAGCTCGTTCCTTTTCAACTATCAATTCTTCCATTAATTGATGTTGTTTAGTTACATCTATGAGAGCTAAACAGTATCCCTTAATCTTATCATTTTGACCAATTTGTGTAATAACCTTTTCATAATGGCGATTATTCCAAACCACTTCAGTTATTGAAGACGTAAATAACTCATATAAATCGCCTCTTAAGCGTGAACGAACTGGCCAAATTAAAAGTTCTGGAAATAATTTCTTCGCATGTAGGTTAGCATCTAGGAAACAATATTTCGTATCAGTTATAATAAAAGCACCTTCAATATGATCCAAAATTAACTCTTTACCATAATCTGCTAAGCCAAAGAATTCATCCTTAATGACACTTATGATAATCATATAAACAGACAATGATGAACATATTGGTGATACATCAAATGGAAGATATTGTAGCATCGTAATTATTGTTGAAGTAATAACGATTGCTTCTGCCCCAACTAATCGAGCTAGATTTTCTCTATCTGTTTTAATTTTAGATTTAAGCATTAATATTAACGTGAAAATTAATAATCCAAACAAGGTAAAACTAAGATACCCATTACGAATCATAATCCATGTTCCAGGACGTGTTACCAAATAATTGAAATCTATTTGACCTTGATGAATGAATTTAATACTTTCAAACACTAAGTTCATATGACGATCACCCCAAAGCAAATATAATTCAAAGGCCTCAAATATCGCCCATACACTCATTAAGGTTCTAGGATATTTAATATGTAAATAGGAAACTACGAAATTAACGAAGAAAAAATAGAATAATAAATTACCAAGATATTGCATTTTAAGTGCTAATACTGCTTCTTCAAAACCAGTAGAGCGAAGTAACAATAAATAACAGCCATTTAGAATTAAGCAACCGACGTTCGAAAGCATAAGGTATGTTGCTGTTTTATTTTGATCTTTTCTAAGTAGTGTGACGATTCCCACAACTGGAACAAGAATACCTATTGTTTGGATAACTTGTAGAAATGCTAATAACATAATTCCACTTCCTTTTAATGTATTTACTATCTATAAATATACCATAATTTTATTTAGTAAACAATTCCAATGCAAACACTCATTATATTCATTTAGCTACAAAATTAAAGGAATGGCATAAAGCCATTCCTCTACTATTCAATCACAAACTGATTATCAATAACTGATATATGGAAAGTAACATCATCAAATCCTACATCATCCATACTTAGTATTTTCACAGCCAATGGATTTTCAATTTCACGTTGAATGAAACGACGCATTGGTCTAGCACCATAAGTCACATCACTACCATCTCTCACAATCTTTTCATAAACTGAATCATCAATTGTAAGAATGATGTTTTGTTCTTTTAAACGAACGCTTAATTCATTCATGAATTTCTTCGCGATTTCTTTAAGAGAGTCTTCATTTAATGAATTGAATACTACAATTTCATCAATACGGTTTAATAATTCAGGTTTAAAGTATTGTTTTAATGCTTTATTATATGTTTCTTCTACTTCTTCTCTTGACATATTTTCACTAATTAAACTACTACCTAAATTACTAGTCATTAATAAGATAGTATTTGTGAAGTCAATTGTAACACCTTTAGAATCAGTAATACGTCCATCATCTAAGATTTGAAGTAAAACATTATAAACATCAGGATGAGCCTTTTCAATTTCATCTAGTAAAATAATACTATATGGTTTACGTTTAACAGCCTCAGTTAATTGTCCACCCTCATCGAATCCTACATAACCTGGAGGAGCACCAATTAATCTAGAAACACTGTGCTTTTCCATGTATTCGCTCATATCAATACGAATAAGCTTAGTTTCACTATCGAATAATTGTTCAGCTAGTGCTTTCGCTATCTCCGTTTTCCCAACACCAGTAGGTCCTAGGAACATGAATGAACCAACTGGACGATTGGCACTTTGAATATGTGCTTTGCTTCGAAGAATTGTCGAAGATACAACATCTAACGCTTCATCTTGCCCTTTAACGCGTTTACCTAATTCATCTTTAAGATGAAGAATTTTTTGCTTTTGAGAACTCATTAACCGAGATACTTCAATACTAGTCCATTTTGATACAATTGAAGCAATTAATTGTTCATCAACAATTTCTTTAAGCATCTTCTTATTTAAAGAAGCTTCTTGTATACTCTTCAATTGTTCCTCTAACTCAGGAATAACGCCATATTGTAATCTAGCAGCATCTTCGTACTTAGCAGCATTCTGAGCCTCAACTAACTCAACTTTTGCCCGTTCAAGGTCATTCTTTAACTTAACTTGATCTTCTAATGATTGTTTTTCTTTCATCCATGTTTTTTCTAATTCATCTTTGTGTGATTTCCAGTTTTCTAAATCTTTTTCTATTTCAGCTAAACGTTCTTTTGTTTTTGGATTATCGTTTTCTTTCTTTAGAGCAGTAACTTCTATTTCAGCTTGCATAATTTTTCGTGCAATTTGATCTAACTCTGTTGGTTTAGAATCAATTTGAACTCTAATTGAAGCACATGCTTCATCAATCAAATCGATTGCTTTATCGGGTAAGAAACGATCAGTAATATATCTTGAGCTTAATGTAGCTGCTGCTAGGATTGCCTCATCTAAGATTTGCACTCCATGATGTGTTTCAAAGCGATCCTTAAGACCTCGTAAAATACTTACAGTATCTTCAATAGTAGGTTCATTTACTTGTACTTGTTGGAATCGACGTTCTAATGCTTTATCCTTTTCGATATTTTGACGATATTCATTAAAAGTTGTAGCACCGATACAGCGAAGCTCACCACGAGCAAGCATTGGTTTTAATAAGTTGGCAGCATCCATACTACCTTCTGTTTTTCCAGCACCAACTAAAGTGTGAATCTCATCAATGAAAAGAATAATCTCACCATTAGATGCTTCAATTTCTTTTAGTACAGCTTTTAATCGTTCTTCAAACTCTCCACGATATTTAGCACCAGCAAT